>CAISPT010000063.1 GCA_903887455.1 uncultured Opitutaceae bacterium
GGAGCAGTTCAACAAGGTCGTCCGCAAGCAGTACGAGAAGAAGTTCGGCCGATTCGGCGACGCGGTCGTGGCCTCGAACATGACCGTGATGACCGAGGGCTTCTCTCGGGTGCAGGAGATCAAGATTGGCGGCCAGGGTGAGCCGGATCGCTCCTCCATGCGCAACCCGCCGCTGGCCCCCCAGGGGGACCATGCCTTTGTCCCCACAGCCGGCTGCGGATCCGCGGGATGCGGGTCCATCCCCATGCCGGCAGCCCAGGCCGCGCGGGCCCCGCTCCAGACGGTTGCCAAGTTCGACTCCGAGTTCAGGAGCGGCCTCGGCTACCACCAGCCCGCGGGCGCCCTGGCCTCGGTCGGCATCATGGGAGCGGGCACCGGGGCAACCCAGTCCAAGTACGTGGCGAGAAGGGAAACCCCGGTCTACATCGCGGAGAACTGCACCCAATGCATGGAGTGCATCACGGCGTGCCCGGACACGGCGCTGCCCAACATGGCGCAGGACGTGTCGACGGTCCTTAAGACCGCGATCAACAACTACGTCACCGATCCGGCGGAGCGCCGGAAGCTGGGCGCGGAGCTCCCGGGCATCGAGCAGCGGGCGCGCTCAAGGATGAACGAAGCCGTGAAGGCCCGTGCCAAGGTCCCCTTCAAGGACATCGTCCGCGAGGAGGTGAACGCGGTGGCCGGGCCCTCGGAGAAGGCGAAGGCCGAGCTTACCGGCATCATCGACATCCTTCCCCTGGCCTACGGGAACGTCCCGGCCATCTTCCGCTCGCTCGAGCAGAAGACGCCGGGTGCCGGCGGGCTCTTCTCGATCTTCGTATCGGACCTCTGCAAGGGGTGCGGCGAGTGCGTGCAGGTCTGCGGAGACCACGACGCCCTGCGGATGACCCGCGAGACCGAGGAGCTGAACGCCGACCTGACGACGGCCCAGGTGTTCTCGCGGCTCTTGCCCGACACCCCCCAGAAGTTCCTTGGCCTCTACAACGACCAGGATGCGGCGGGCTCCCGGGAGGCTGCCCTGCGCAACCACCTGATGGTCCGGCGCAACTACGAGGCTCTCGTCTCGGGCGACGGGGCGTGCGCCGGCTGCGGTGAGAAGAGCATCCTGCGCTCCTGCGCGAGCGTGACGGAGGCCTACATGCGGCCCCTCTACCACCGCAAGGCCGACCGGATCCGGTCGAAGGCCGACCGCCTGGAGAAGGAGGGTTTGGCGAGATTGGCGGCCCTAAAGGCCCGCAGCGAATCCGAGTACGAACTCTACCGCAGGACCTTCGCCCACGCCATCGTGGGGCTTGGCGGCGAGGACGCGGCCGACACCGCAAAGCGCATCGCCGACTACGAGGCGGCCAGGGGCCCCATCACCGACCAGCAGATCGTCGGTGGGCTCGCCGCCGTCATGCGCCAGGACGCCTTCAACCACAAGGAGCTCCAGTCGGTCGACGGCCGGCGCGCGAACGGCATGTCGGTCATGATGATGGGGGCAAGCACGGGCTGCAACACGGTCTACGGGTCCAC
>CAISPT010000064.1 GCA_903887455.1 uncultured Opitutaceae bacterium
GGACTTCGCCGACATTTACCAGTTTGACGACGTGTTCGTTAAACCGTTCCTGCCGTCGCGCCCGAGGGGGACCTCGGCCGCGGAGGCGCTGGGATCCGCCTAGGCCAACCCCCTGATGCCGAAGCCCTCTTCCCCCAAGTCGGACCGCGCCCTGCTGGACGCGTTCTGGCGCGAACCCGTCGAGCGGAGCATTCTGCCGAACGGACTTGTGCTCCTTGTTAAGACCGACCGGTCCGCGGCGCTCGCCTCGGTTCAGGTGTGGGTGCGGACGGGCAGCCTCCATGAGGGCGAGCAGCTCGGCGCCGGCCTCTCGCACTACCTCGAGCACATGCTCTTCAAGGGCACTGAGCGCCGGAGCGGGCGCGAGATCTCGGCGACCGTCCAGGCCAACGGCGGCTACATCAACGCCTACACGACCTTCGACCGGACCGTCTACTACATCGACCTGCCGAGCGAGAAGCTCGAGGTGGCGGTCGACGTGCTGGCCGACGCCGTGCTCCACTCGACGCTCCCCGAGGACGAAGTGGTGCGCGAGAAGGACGTGATCCTTCGCGAGATCGCGATGACCAAGGACGATCCGGAGAATCGCCTCTGGGAGGCGCTCTTTGAGACGAGCTTCAGGGAGCACCCCTACCGCCACCCGATCATCGGCCACCGCGACGTCTTCGCGGCGGCCGACCGCGCGGCGCTCGTCGCCTACTACCGGGCCCGCTACGTGCCGAACAACATGGTGGTTGTCGTGACCGGCGACGTGGACCCCGATGCGGTCAGGGGCGCCGTCGAGCGGCACTTCGGAGCTGCGCCGCGCTCTAGGCTGGCGCCGGTCCTCGTGCCGGCGGAGCCGCCCCAGCTCGGGCCCCGCGCGAGCCGAAGGCGCGAGAAGGTGGAGGTCGCCCGCGGGGCGCTCGCCTGGCCGATCCCGGGCCTCACCGATCCGGCGGCGCCGGTCCTCGACATCCTTTCCCTGATCCTCGGTGGCGGCGAGAGCTCCGTTCTCTGGCAGGAGATCCGAGAGAAGCGCAAGCTTGTCCACACGATCGACGTCGCCAGCTGGAACCCCGGGTCGACGGGGCTCTTGTGCGTGTCCTTCACCTGCGACGGCGACAAGCGCGAGGCCGCCGAGAAAGCCATCCTGTCGGCGGTGGGACTTCTCGCAAAGGCCAAGAGCTTCACCCGCGCCCAGATCGCCAAGGCCTTCCGCCAATCGGTGGTCTCGGAGATCAACACCTGCAAGACCATGAGCGGTCAGGCCTCGCGCCTCGGGACAGCCGAGGTCGTTGTGGGCGACCTGGACTTCGGGCGGAACTATTTCGACGGCCTGGCAAGGGTCTCGCCCGCTGACCTCTCCCGCGCGGTCGCCCGCTACCTCATCCCATCCCGGCTGGTCGCGGTCTCGCTTGAGCCGGAGCCTTCCGCGCCGCCCGTGGCCGCGGCCCCCAAGGGCGCCCGGTCCGAGCGCCACGACTTCGAGGAGATTCGCCTCTCTAACGGAGCACGCATCGTGTTCCAGAGGGACACGCGCCTGCCGAACCTCCACCTGCGCTTGATCACTCTGGGCGGGCCGCTCTCGGAGCCCGCCGGCAAGCACGGCAGCTCCTCCCTACTGGCCACGCTTCTCACCAAGGACACGAAGCGCCGCTCGGCTTCCGCGGTCGCGCAGGCGATCGAGTCGGTGGGCGGGTCCGTCACCTCGTACTCCGGGGACAACACCCTCGGGCTCGCCGCGGAGGTCCTTCCCCCCGACGCGGACCTGGCACTGGGACTGATTGGCGATGCCGTCCTCTCCCCCGTGTTCAAGGACGGGACCCTGGCCACGGAGCGCGACGCGCAGATCTCTGCGCTTCGCGAGGAGATGGATGACGTGGTCGCCTTTGCGCGCAGGATCCTCCGCCGCCGCTTCTTTGGCGGCCACCCGTTCGCGCTGAGCGCCGCGGGCGACGAGGCCGGGGTCTCGGCGACGGGCGCCGGGGACCTCTCGCGCCTGTGGAGGCGGCTGCTCGTGGCCCCGGGCACGGTGTTCGCGATCGCGGGCGACTTCTCGCCGGACAAGCTGATCCCGAAGGTCGAGCGGCTGCTGCTTCGCCTTCCGAAGGGCACGCCGATCGGCCCGGGCCCCGTGTTCGAGGGCCCTGAGGAGCCCGGGTACTTCGTCGAGAAGCAGCCCCGGGAGCAGGCGGTGGTCCTTGAGGCCTATCCGGGGGCGGTTCTGGACGCCGGCGACTTCTACGCGGGCGAGGTGGCTGACGAGCTTTTCAGCGGGA
>CAISPT010000065.1 GCA_903887455.1 uncultured Opitutaceae bacterium
AGGGAATCGACCTAGAATTCGACGGCCGCTACGAGGCGATGTTCTGCTACAAGGCCAAAAACTACGCGCTCATCGAATCCGGCCGGGTGATCCTCCGGGGGAGCGCGCTCAGGAGCCGCGGCGTCGAGCCCTTCCTGAAGAAGCTGACGAACGCGCTAATCCACTCCCTGCTCGGGTCCACGACCGAGTCGCCCGCTCGTCTCCTGGACGACTACCGGAGGCGCCTTTCGGACCGGTCGCTCCCCGTCTCGGAGATCGCCAAGAGCGAGATCCTCGGCATGAACCCCGAGGCCTACGAGCGGTTCATCGAGGGCGGTGGCAAGCCCCGCCGCGCGTCCTCCGAGGTGGCGCTCCAGATGGCGCCGAGGCCTCGGATGGGCGAGAGAGTCTCCTACTACATCACCCCAAAGCAGAAAGGGAAGACGAGCGACTGGCAGCGTGCTCGGCCCGTGGCGCTCTTCGACCCCGTCACGGCCCCCTACGAGCCCGCGTACTACGAGGGCAAGCTCGACGACTGGATCGAGCGCTACGGCCGGTTCATCGGCGTGAGCGCCCCGCCCCCCGGCTCCGACAGCCGCCAGGGAGAGCTCCTCTAGGTGCGGCTATTTCGCCGACTGGCTCCGTGCCACCACCCAGTCGACGGTCGCCGCGTCGTTGTCGCCGTTCCTCCACACCAGGGTGAGGAACTCGGCAGGATGGATGTCGTGGGCCTTGAAGAACCGACGGTCTCCGCCGCAGCAGTACATGAGGGTTTCCGGAAGCTCGCCGCGGAGCTTGGCCTTCGTTTTCGGGATGATCCGGGGCAGCCACTCGATGCCCTTCACCGCGTCGCTCTTGCCGGGCATTGCCGACTCGTCGAGTACCGCGGTCGAGGGCCTTGCCTTCTGGACGTTCAGGAAGAAGTCGCGGCGGATCGTCTCGATCGCGAGCGCGTGGCCGAAGCCGGGCTCCCCGCCCGCGTTCTCGTCCTCGGCGTAGTCGTACATGTGCTGGGCGGTGATCCCGTTGGCCGCGAGCCAGGCCGTCTGCTCCGGGTCGAAGAACGTCGAGGCGCCCCGCTGGCCCTTGGCGTAAAGGGCGACGGCGTGGCCGTAGATCGCGAGGAACTTGGTCGGGAAGTCGTAGTGTTTCATCGTGGAGGCAATGAATCTCAGGCGGGCCGAAAATCAATGATGCGCTTAAACCGGTCGACCTTCTCGACGACGACGTCGAGGCGGCCGTTCAGCTCGTAGGTGTGGCGCCTCTTGCGGCCGACGAGGGCGTTGCCCTCGGCGTTGAGCTGGTAGTAATCGTCGCCGAGGTTGTCCGCGGAGATGAATCCGAAGGTCATCGACTCGACAAGCTCGATGAAGAAGCCGTGGCGCCTGACGTCCGTGATCACGGCCGCGAAGGCGGTGCGCTTCTTCTTGGCGAGCTCGCGCTCGAAGAACTCTAGCAGCTTGATCTTCACGCTCTCGCGCTCGGCCTCGGTCGAGTTGATCTCGGTCTCGCTCAGATGGTCGGCGAGCTGGGTGATGCCCTTCACGTCGTGGCGGACGGCGCCCCCGTCGGCCTTGCGGTTCAGGTAGGACTGGAGCACCTGGTGCACGACCAGGTCCGAGTACCGGCGGATGGGGGAGGTAAAGTGGGTGTAGTCCTTCTTGTGGAGGCCGAAGTGCCCGTCGGGGGTCGCCCGGTAGCAGGCCTTCTTCAGGCTGCGCAGGAACTGGGTCCTGAGCGTATAGCCCTGAGGGTGGGTCTTAAGGACTCCGAGGAGCTTCACCACCTCCTCTCGCCGGGAAAGGTCCCCGACCTTAATCCCGAAAGTCGATACGAACTCCCTGTAGTCGTTCAGCTTCTCGGCGTCGGGCTGGTCGTGAACCCGGTAGAGGGAGGGCATGCGCTGGGTCCGCGTGAGGCGTGCGACGGCCTCGTTGGCCGCGAGCATGAACTCCTCGATCAGCTGGTGGCTCTCGTCCTGCTCGATCCGCTCCAGGCGGTCGGCATAGCCCTGCGGGTCCACGAAGATCTTCGTCTCTGGCATGTCCAGGTCGAGGCTCCCGTGGGCCATCCGGTCCCGCCGTAGCGAGCTCGCTATCGTCCAGAGGGCACGGATCCAAATCTGGAGGTCCTCGAGCTCCCAGTCCTCAAGCTCCCTGAGGGCGCGTCCGGTGGAGCCGGTCTGGTGCTTCGGCGGCACGGGCATCGCGCGGATCTTCTCCAGGTTGTCCTCGAAGAGGAGCGCGTAGGCCTGCTTGTAGGTCAGGCGCTTCCGGCTGCGGATCACGGTGTTGGCGTAGTCCGTTTCGCGTATCCGGTTGTCGGGTCCGAAGGTCAGGAAGACGGCCTTGCAGAGCCGGTCCTGGGCCTCGACCAGCGAGCAAAGCCCGTTGGAGAGCTTCTCCGGGAGCATGGGGATCACGGTGCCCACGAGGTAGGTGGAGTTGCCGCGCTTTCGGGCCTCCCGGTCGATCGCCGTGCCTGGCTTCACGTAGGTCGACACGTCGGCAATGTGGATTCCAACGCGGGTGTTGCCGTTGCCCACGTCCTCAATCGAGAGCGCGTCGTCGAAATCCTTCGCGTCGTCGGGGTCGATCGTGAACACGGCTAGCTTGCGGTAGTCACGCCGTCCTTCGGTCTCCTTTGGCGAGACGCGGTCCGGGATCTGGGCCGCCTCGCGTTCGACGTCGTGGGGAAACTCGGGCTCGAGCCCGTGCTTGATGTAGATGCCGAGAAGCTCGGCGCGGGGCTCGTGAGTGCGGCCGAGGCGCTCGACGATCTCGCCCACCAGGGGCTGCTCGCGCCTGCGCCACTCCCCGAGCTTCACGACGACCTTGTCGCCGGGGTGCGGCACGGGCTTCACATGCGAGCGCGAGGGGTCGGGGACGGCGATCTCGTAGACGAACCGGGGGTCATCGGGGGCGACAATGAAGCTCCGGCCCTCGCGGCGCAGGTCGCCCACGATCTGGGTCCTCGCCCTCTCGATGATCTCGCTCACGCGGCCCACGCGTTCGCCGGGGCGCTTGCCCTCGACGCCGCGGTAGATGCGGGCGACAACGGTGTCTCCGGGAAGGGCCACCCCCGTGTCGTCAGGTGAGACCTGGACCGAGGGTTCGTCGCGGTTTCCGCCGACGATGATGAAGGCGGAGCCGCCTGCCCTGAATTGAATTACGCCTTTGACTGTGTCATCGGCCTGGGGGCCCTTGCGGCCCGACTTGGTATTGGACATTTCTTAGTGGGACCCGCAGTCGGCGAGTCAACCGGTTACACCCTCGCCCAAGACGGGGCAATTGGCGAGCGGATTAGGCGGATCGGGATTTCCCGCCCTCTTGGACTGGACAACCGGGGGGGCCCGGGAGAGTATCCTCCCCCCTCCCATGAAGATCGTCCACGCGGCGAGTGAACTTTTCCCCTACATGAAGACGGGGGGTCTTGCGGACGCAGTCGGAGCCCTGACGGTGACCTTCGCGGAGATGGGGCACGAGGTGTCGGTTTTCCTCCCGGGCTACCGGGGCGCCCTCTCGCACCCGCTGGCGGCGGGGGCCGAGCGTAGGTTCAGGATCAAGGTGGAGATGGGCGACGAGTCCCTCTCAGGGGATGTCTTCGCGTTCTCCCCGTCGAAGAACCTCACCGTTTTCCTGGTGGTCAGGGACGAGTTCTACGACCGGCGCTTCCCCTACGGAAACGGGGAGCGCGACTACGAGGACAATTCCGACCGGTTCATCTTTTTCTGCAAGGCGGTCGTCGAGACGATGCGTCTTGCCGATCTTGGCGCGGACATCGTCCACGCCCACGACTGGCAGACGGCGCTCCTGCCGCTCCTTCTCCGTGAGGCGGAGCGCCGCTTCGGCGTCACGCTCGCGATGAAGACCGTGTTCACGATCCACAACATCGCCTTCCAGGGCCTCTTCTCCGCGGCGTGCTACCCGAGGACGAACCTCCCGGACGAGCTGTTCAGCATGGACGGCCTGGAGTACTACGGGCAGGTCAACTTCATGAAGGCGGGGATCCTCTTCGCCGACCGGGTGACCACCGTGAGCCCCCGCTACGCCAAGGAGATCCAGACGCCCGAGTTCGGCTGCGGCCTGGAGGGCGTCGTGCAGACCCGGGTGGACGACCTCTCGGGGTTGATCAACGGCGTCGATCCCGCGGTCTGGAATCCGGTGACCGACAAGCTGATCCCGGCCCGCTATTCGGCTTCAAACCTCTCCGGGAAGCGCACCTGCCGCGAGGAGCTCCTCAGGCAGTGCGGATTTGACGCCGACTTCCAGGGACCGGTCTTTGGCATGATCTGCAGGCTCACCGAGCAGAAGGGCGTCGACCTGGTCCTCGCCAACGCCGATTTCTTCACCACGGGCGCGTGCCGGTTCGTCGTCCTCGGGGCCGGCGACCGGCGGATGGAGGCGGCGCTTGGCAAGCTGGCCTCAGCCTGGCCGGACAAGGTGTACCTCTGCCCGAAGCACGACGAGGCGATGAGCCACTTGATCGAGGCGGGGTGCGACTACTTTGTCATGCCGTCGCTCTTTGAGCCCTGCGGTCTGAACCAGATGTACTCCCAGGTCTACGGGACGGTGCCGATCGTCAGTCGTGTCGGCGGCCTTTTCGACACGGTTCGCGACGCCGACGAGGACCAGGCGTCGGGCACGGGCCTGATGTGCGCGCCGACGGCGCCCGAGCTCCGCGACGCCCTCGAGAGGGCGCTCCGCCTCTTTGCCAACAGGTCGTGCTACGCGGCGGTCCAGCAGCGCGGCATGGCCCGCGACTTTAGCTGGAGGACCGCGGCGGCCGCCTATGAGGCGCTTTACCGCGACGCGCTGTGACCCCGGCGATCGTCTGGTTCAGGCAGGACCTGCGCCTGGAGGATAACCCGGCGCTCGCGGCGGCGGCCGAGCGAGGGGGGCCGATTGTCCCGGTCTACATCCTTGACGAGGCGGGTGAGGGGAGGTGGCCGATGGGTGGAGCGTCGCGCTGGTGGCTCCACCACGCTCTCACGGCGCTCGAAGCCTCGCTGCGCGAGCGCGGCTCCCGTCTGGTAGTCGCGCGGGGCGACTCGCAGCGGGCGCTGGCGGGAATTGCCGCAAGCACTGGCGCCCGCGCGGTCTACTGGAACCGGCGCTACGAGCCGTCGGTTGTGGCGAGGGACACGGCCGTTAAGGCCGGGCTCGCGGGCCTGGGGCTTGATGCCCGGAGTTTCGCCGGCTCGCTTCTCTTTGAGCCGCATTCGGTCGCCAACAAGCAGGGCGGTCCGTTCCAGGTATTCACCCCCTTCTGGAGGCACTGCCTGGAGCTTCCGGTTGCCGCCCCCGCGGCGCTTGGCGCCGGAGCCTTCGCGGCGGCCCCGGATTCCTGGCCGCCGTCGATCCCCATCCCGGAGCTGGACCTGCTGCCAACTGTGCGTTGGGACGCGGGGTTTGGCGCCGTCTGGCATCCCGGAGAGAAGGGCGCCGCGAAACGGCTCAGTCGCTTCGTCTCGCGCGCGATCGAGGGCTACGGGCGGGACCGCGACCGGCCCGACATGGACGGGACATCGATGCTGTCCCCCTGGCTCCATTACGGGGAGATCAGCCCTCGGCAGGTGTGGGCCGCGGTAAGGGCGCTCTCCGCCGACTCGGGCGTTTTTCCCTCAAGCGCCGGAGCGGAGGTGTTCCTTCGCGAGATCGGCTGGCGCGAGTTCGCCCACCACCTCCTCTTTCATTTCCCGAGGACACCGGAAAGCCCGCTTCGGAGCGACTTCAACCGGTTTGCCTGGGCGAAGGATCCGGGGGGCGCGCTCCTTGGGGCATGGACCCGGGGTCGCACGGGGTACCCCATTGTGGACGCCGGGATGCGCCAACTCTGGGCCACGGGCTGGATGCACAACCGCGTGCGGATGATCGTCGCCTCCTTCCTAGTGAAGCACCTGAGGCTGCCCTGGAACCGCGGGGCCGAATGGTTCTGGGACACCTTGGTGGACGCCGACCTGGCCAGCAACACCCTCGGCTGGCAGTGGAGCGCGGGCTGTGGCGCCGACGCAGCGCCGTACTTCAGGATCTTCGCCCCGGTGAAGCAGGGCCTTAAGTTCGATCCCGAGGGCGCCTATGTGAGGCGCTGGGTCCCCGAGCTCGCGGGCATGCCCACGGAGCACATCCATGCGCCGTGGGAGGCCGAGCCGCTGGTTCTCGCGGGGGCGGGGGTGACCCTCGGCAAGAGCTATCCGAAGCCGGTCGTGGACCATGCGCGGGCAAGGGAGGCGGCGCTTGCCGCCTTCAAGGCCCTCCGGGCAGATTCGCAAGGCTGACGCTTGCACTTTGCGGGAGGTCGTTTGGGATCGGGGGATGGGCAAGTTCAACCAGCGAAGTCTGTGAAGATCCTGATCGCAGGATCCTCGGGACTGATCGGCCGGGCGACGACCGCGGCCTTGAGGGCCGACGGGCACCAGGTTGTGCGGCTGGTCAGGCGCCAGGCGAGGGAGCCCGACGAGCTGGCGTGGTTTCCGGCGGCAGGAGAGCTTCCGATCGAGGAGTGCCGGTCGGCCGACGCAATCATCAACCTGTGCGGCGAGGACCTGGCGGCGGCGCGCTGGACGCGCAAGCGCAGGAACGAGCTCAGGAGCAGCAGGATCGACGCGACGCAGACCCTGGCGAAGGTCTTTGACGGGGCGGGCGAAGGCAGGCGGCCCTCGATCTTCGTGAGCGCCTCGGCCACGGGCATCTACGGCGACCGCGGGAACCTGGAGCTCACCGAGTCCAGCGGCCCCGGAAGCGGGTTCCTGGTCGACTTGTGCCGCGACTGGGAGGGGGCGGCGCTCGTGGCTTCGGAGTCGGGGGCCCGCGTCGTCTGCCTCAGGTTCGGGATCATCCTCTCGGGAGGCGGCGGGATGCTCCACAAGGTAGCTCCCTTCTACAAGGCGGGGCTCGGCTGTGCGCTCGGATCGGGCAGGCAGTGGATGAGCTGGATTGAGGTCGAGGACGCCGTCGGGGCGATACGGTTCGCGCTCTCCAACGCCGCCCTAGCGGGCCCGGTGAACGTCGTTTCCCCAAATTCGGTGATGAATTCGGGTTTCACCCGTGCCCTTGGCCGGATCTTCGGGCGGCAGGTGCCGATGCCGATCCCGCGCTTCGTTCTCCGGCTTTTTTTCGGCCAGATCGCCGACGAGGCCCTCCTCGCGAGCGCCCATGTCGTGCCCCACAAGCTTGTCAGGGCGGGGTATCCCTTCCGGTATCCAAATCTGGAGGATGCTCTCTATCAGGCGCTTGCCTTGGAAAAGGTCGAGCCCTGACGGTCAAAATCAG
>CAISPT010000066.1 GCA_903887455.1 uncultured Opitutaceae bacterium
GGCGCACCTTGCCGGAGCGCTCGTCGATGCCGATGCACTTCACCCAGATCATGTCGCCCATCTTGACGACGTCCTCAGTCCTGCGCACGCGGAAGTCCGCGAGCTCGGAGATGTGGACCAAGCCCTCCTTGCCGGGGGTGCACTCGACGAAGCAGCCGAAGTCCTTGATGCCCGTGACGCGGCCGTTGTAGAGCTTGCCGACCTCGATCGGGGCGCCGCCGCCACCGCCGCCGCCGCCGGAGCCGCCGCCGCAAAGGCCGTCGATCTCCTGGATGGCGCGGGCCATGGCCTCGCCGTTGTTCGAGTAGATGAAGACCTTGCCGGAGTCGTCCTCGGCGATGTCGATCTGGGCGCCGGTCGTCTCGGTGATCCTGCGGATCGTCTTGCCACCGGGCCCGATCAGGAGGCCGATCTTCTCGGGGTCGATCTGGATCGTCTGAATGCGGGGCGCGTACTTGCTCAGGTCGGCGCGCGGGGCCGGCATGACGGCGAGCATCTTGCGGAGGATCTCGATGCGCGCATCGCGGGCCTGGAAGATGGCCGCCTTGGCAATCTCGAAGGGCAGGCCGTTGATCTTAAGGTCGAGCTGGAAGCCGGTGATGCCCTTGGTGGTTCCGGCGAGCTTGAAGTCCATGTCGCCGAAGTGGTCCTCTTCGCCGATGATGTCGGTGATCGTGACCCACTTGGCAATCGAGCCGTCGGCCGCGTTGTCCGTCATCAGGCCGCACGAGATTCCGGCGACCGGGGCGATGATCGGGACGCCGGCATCCATCAGCGACAGGCAGCCGCCGCAGATCGAGGCCATCGAGGTCGAGCCGTTGGAGGCCATGATCTCGGAGACCACGCGGATCGAGTAGGGGAAGGCGTCCTCCGGGGGAAGCACCGGGACAAGCGAGCGCTCGGCCAGGGCTCCGTGGCCGATCTCACGACGGCCGGGCGAGCCGAAGCGGCCCGTCTCACCGACCGAGAACGGCGGGAAGTTGTAATGGAGCATGAAGCTCTTCGACGTGGCGCCGCCCGTGAGGCCGTCCATGTCCTGGGCTTCCTTGGTCGGCCCGAGGGTCGTGATGACCATGGCCTGGGTGTCACCGCGCTCGAAGATGGCGCTTCCGTGGACCATCGGCAGGACGCCGGCCTCGCAGCCGATGTTCCTGAGGGTCTTGGCATCGCGGCCGTCGGCGCGGACACCGCGCTCGAGGACGGTCTTCCTGTAGGCCTTGTACTGGAGGTCCTCGAACACGACGTTCATGTCGACGTCCGTGAACTTTCCCTCGCCGAGCTCGGCGACGAGCGCGGCCTTGCACTCGTCCTTGAGGGCCTTGACGTTGGCGCCGCGGGCGGCCTTCTCCTTGCCAAAGATGGCGTCGGAGATATTGGGGCCGGCGATGCGCTCGATGATGGCGCGGGCCTCGGGCGAGGCTCCGACGATCGGGAACGTCGACTTCGGCTTGCCGGCGACGGCGACGAGCTCACGGATGGCCTTGATAATCGGCTGGATCGCATTGTGGGCGAACTCGAGCGCCTCGATGAACCGCTCCTCGGGGAGCTGGTCGGCGCTGCCCTCGATCATCAGCATGTCCTTCTCGTTGCCGACGTAGATCAGGTCGAGCGAGCTGGAGAACATCTGCTCGATGGTGGGGTTGGCGATGAACTGGCCGTCGATCAGGCCGATGCGGGAAGCGGCGATCGGCCCATTCCACGGGATGTCGGAGATCGCGAGGGCGGCGCTGGCGCCATTCACCATGGCGATGTCGGCCTCGTTCTTCTGGTCGGCCGAGAGGAGGATTCCAACGATCTGAACCTCATTGAGGAAGCCCTCGGGGAAGAGGGGGCGGCAGGGGCGGTCGCAGAGGCGGGAGGTCAGGATCTCCTTTTCGGAGGGGCGTCCCTCGCGCTTGAAGTAGCCGCCCGGGAACCGGCCCGCGGCGTGGTACTTCTCGCGGTAGTCGA
>CAISPT010000067.1 GCA_903887455.1 uncultured Opitutaceae bacterium
CATTCTCGCGCGGATGACGGTAAGCTGAAAAACGGCGCCGCGAACGGGAGGACTCCATGGCCGAAGCGCCGCCGCCGATCTCGTTCGGCGCACGCCTGACCCAGATCGCGCGGGAAAAGCCCGATGCGGCGGCCATCACCGATGCTGAGCACACCCTCAGCTGGGACCAGTTCGAGCGCCGCACCAACCAGATCGCCCGTGGCCTGGCCAAGGCCGGCATCGGCCCGGACCACTACATTCCCCTCTTCTGGGAGCTCTGCCGGCACAGGGGCTTCACCTGGGGCCTGCCCACGACCCCGGGATGCGTGGCGCTCTTTTACAACAAGAAGCTCTTCCGTGCCGCCGGGCTCGACCCGGAGAAGCCGCCTCGCACGTTCGCGGAGTTCGAGGCAATGAGCCGACGGCTGACGATCGTCGAGATCGAGAGGCAGGGTCGGAGGGTGAGGGTGTCCTTCGAGGACCTTACCCCGCAAGAGCGGGCCGGGCGCAAGTACTCGCTCGTCCAGGTGGGGCACCTTCCACAGGACGCCGGCATGTTCCTCTCGGGATGGGGGGTGTGGTTCGGTGCGCAGTTCTACGACGGAGGGCGCAGGATCTTGGCCGACGACGCCGGCAACATCGCGGCCTACACCTGGCTGCGCAGCACCGCGCAGACCTACGGGGTCGAGAACCTTCGCGGCTTCATCGAGGGCTTCGGGGTGGCGCAGTCGGCGCAGACACCGTTCCTCGGGGGATCCGAGGCGATGGTCGTCCAGGGGCCCTGGATGCCGAACTTCATCTCGAAGTTCGCCCCAGGGCTGGAGTGGGGGGTGGCCGCCTGCCCGTCAGCCGACGGGGTGGGCGCGGGCTCCCCGGTGACGCTCGCCCAGTGCGACGTCGTCGTGATCCCCCACGGAGCCGAGCATCCGCGCGAGGCCTTCGAGTTCATGTGCTACCTCCAGCGCCAGGAGGTGGCGGAGAAGCTTGCGCGCTCCCAGCAGAAGTTCACGGCGCTCAAGGCGGTTTCAGCGGGGTTCCTCGAGAGGCACCCGAACCCGGCGATAGGTCTCTTCATGGAGCTGTCGCGGAGCCCGGCTGCGCGCTACGTTCCGCGCCTGTCGATCTGGCACGAGTACGATGCGGAACTGGCCGTGGCCAGGGAGCGGGTCCTCAACATGAGGCTCCAGCCCGCGGAGGCGCTCGCCGAGGCGCAGCAGCGTGTGCAGTGGAAGTTTGATCGGGTGATGCGCCGGTGGGACGCCGTCGGCAAGGAGCGGGAGCAGGAATGGGGGACCTATGACCTCTGGTGAGCGCAAGCGCACGCTCGTGGGCCTGCTCTTCGTGAGCCCGTGGCTCCTCGGGTTCGTGGTCTTCACGGGTTTCCCCGTTTGCGCCTCGCTCTACTACTCGTTCTGCGACTACGACGTGCTCTCCCGCCCGGTGTGGGTCGGGCTTCTAAACTATTCGGACATGTTTTCAGACAGCGTTTTCTGGCTGTCGGTGAGGAACACCCTTGTCTTTAACCTGATCGCGCTGCCGCTGGGACTGGTCTCGGCGCTGGCGCTGGCGCTCCTCCTGAACCAGCCGGTCCGGATGCGCGGGACCTTTAGGGCGATCTACTACCTTCCCTCGCTGGTCCCGGCTGTGGCCGGGGCGATGGTCTGGCTTTGGATCCTCAACGCCCGGCTGGGGCTCCTTAACCAGGCCCTGGTCGCGCTCGGGTTCAGCTCACCGCCCCAGTGGCTCGTCGACCCGGCCTGGACGAAGCCGTCCCTCGCCCTCGTCTCGCTCTGGGGGTGCGGGAACACGGTGGTGATCTACCTGGCGGCGCTCCAAGGCGTTCCGCAGTCGCTGCACGAGGCGGCCATGATCGACGGCGCGTCGCCCTGGAAGCGCATGATCCATGTGACACTTCCGGCGATTTCCCCCATCCTCTATTTCAACCTCCTCATCGGGATCATCGGCGGGCTGCAGGTGTTCACCTCAGCCTTCATCATGATGGGAGGGGCCGGGCCCGAGCGCTCGGTACTCTTC
>CAISPT010000068.1 GCA_903887455.1 uncultured Opitutaceae bacterium
ACATCCGCGCCGAGGGCCTGGAGGCCCGCTACGCCCGCCACGCGCGCCTCAACAAGGCCGTCCGCGACTGGGGACTTGCCAAGGGCTTCAGGATCTTCGCCAAGGAGGGCCACGGCTCGGTGACCCTGAACTGCTTTGCGAACACGCTCGGCTACGACCTGGCCGCCCTCAACAAGACCCTCAAGTCGAAGCACCACCTGGTGATCGACGGCGGGTACGGGAAATTGAAGGGCAAGACGTTCCGCATCTCCAACATGGGGGACGAGACCGACGAGACGATCGCGGCCCTCCTGGCGTCGCTGGACAGCGCCCTCGCGGAGACGCCAAAAGTGGCGGCCTGACACCCTGCCAAAAAAACTTATACTTGATTTCCCCCCGCGCGGGGCCTATCGGCTCGCGACTTCATGAAGTCACTCATCATCGCCGAGAAGCCGTCCGTTGCGGCTGATCTGGCGCGCGCGCTCGGCAAAGTTCCCAAGAAGGGCGACCACTTCGAGAACGACGACTACGTCATCTCCTCGGCGGTGGGCCACATCGTCGAGCTGCAGATGCCCGAGGACATCGACAAGAAGAAGTACGGGTTCTGGCGGCTGGACGCCCTGCCGATCATCCCGGAGAAGTTCCAGCTGAAGCCGATCGAGGACTCGAAGGAGCGATTCGACCTGCTGAAGAAGCTCCTGGCCCGGAAGGACGTCGAGCTGGTCATCAACGCCTGCGACGCGGGCCGCGAGGGCGAGCTTATCTTCACGTACATCTACCAGCTGACCAAGTGCAAGCTGCCGGTGAAGCGGGCCTGGATGCAGACCATGACCCAGGAGGGTATCCGCGAGGCCTTCAACAACCTGAGGGACGGCGAGAAGATGAAGGGCCTGGCCGAGGCGGCCCGCTGCCGCAGCGAGAGCGACTGGCTGATCGGCATCAACGGCACCCGCGCCCTCACCAAGCGCATGTTCGGCTCCCGGGCCGGCAACGTGGCGAGCGTCGGGCGCGTGCAGACCCCCACCCTGGCGATCGTGTACGCCCGGGAGCTCGAGATCCGCAACTTCAAGCCCCGCTCCTACTGGCAGATCTCGGCCGAGTTCCAGGTCACCAAGGGCACCTACGAGGGCATCTACCAGCGGCCCGACTTTAAGAAGAGCGACACCGACGAGCACGACCGGATCGACCGCGTCTGGGACAAGGCGAAGGCCGAGGCGATCCTCGCCGCCTGCCGCTCCACGGCCGAGGCCCAGGTCCGCGAGGAGCGGAAGGGCAGCACCCAGGCCTCACCCCGGCTCTACGACCTGACGACCCTCCAGCGCGAGGCCAACAATCGTTTCGGGCTCTCGGCCCGGCGCACCTCCCAGATCGCCCAGGCGCTCTACGAGCGCCACAAGATGATCACCTACCCGAGGACGGATTCCCGGGCGCTGCCCGAGGACTACATCCCCACCTGCCGCCAGGCGCTCCTGAACCTGCAGGGGGACCTGGCCGCGCACGCCAACAAGGTGCTCGAGGAGCAGTGGCTGGGGCCCAACAAGCGGATCTTCAACAACGCCCAGATCTCCGACCACTTCGCCATCATCCCGACCGTCGAGACGCCGAAGCCGCTCGAGGACATGGAGGCGAAGATCTACGACATGATCGCCCGCAGGTTTGTCGCGGTCTTCTACCCCTCGGCCGAGTTCGACATCACCACCCGCATCAGCACGGTCGCGGGCCACGACTTCAAGACCGAGGGCAAGGTCCTCACCTTCCCCGGATGGCTCGCTGTGTACGGGAAATCCACGCTCGACGACTCCTCCCCCGACTCGAAGACCCTGGTCGCGCTCGACAAGAATGACGGCAACCCGCCGCGCGCCGCCGTCAGGGACCCGCAGATCCACGAGGAATCCACGCGCCCGCCCCCGCGGTACACGGAGGCAACGCTCCTCTCCGCCATGGAAGGCGCCGGCAAGCTGGTTGACGACGACGAGCTCGCGGAGGCCATGAAGGAGCGGGGCCTCGGGACGCCGGCGACCCGCGCCGATACGATCGACGGCCTGATCAACACGCGCTACGTGGAGCGCGCCCAGCGGGAGCTCGTCCCGACCCCCAAGGCCGAGCAGATCCTCCAGTTCCTGGCGGCCGTGAAGGCCGAGGGCATCACGAGCCCGGCCATGACCGGCGAGTGGGAGTTCAAGCTCCGGCAGATGGAGCACGGGAAGTTCCCGCGCGAGAAGTTCATGGCCGAGGTGGTCGAGACCACCAAGGGCATCGTCGAGCGGGTCAAGTCCTTCGAGGAGGACGACTCCGCGGCGCGGGAGACCGACATCCTTTCCCCCACGGATGGCAAGCCGCTGATCGAGACCCTGCGCGGCTACAAGTCGAAGGACGGGGAGCTCATGATCTACAAGGTCATCGGCAACCGAAAGATGGCCGAGAGCGAGGTCAGGGACCTCCTTGTGAACGGGCAGATCGGGCCCCTGGACGGGTTCCGGTCCAAGGCGGGCAAGCCCTTCAGCGCGGTCCTCAAGTACAACAAGGAGGAGAAGAAGGCGGAGTTCGTCTTCGACGGCCAGCGTGACGCCAACGGCGGCATCAAGATCGACTTCACCGGGCTCGTGCCCGTGGCCCAGGCCCCCCTCTCCCGCTACCCGGCCGGCACCGAGGTCTACGAGACCCCGCAGAGCTACGTCGTCCGGTCGGTCGCCAACGGCGAGGACAAGGTCCTCACCCGGTGCTCGAAGCGCATCCTCTCGCGCGACATCCCGCTCGAGCAGTTCATGAAGATGCTGGAGACCGGAAAGACCGACCTCCTGGACAAGTTCTGGAGCCAGCGGACGCGCCGGCCCTTCAGCGCCTTCCTGGCGCTCAAGGAGGACGGCACCACCGGCTTCGAGTTCGCCCCGCGGGCCCCCAAGGACCCGAACGCCCCGGCAAAGAAGGGTGGCAAGCGTAGCAAGCGCAAGGCCACCGAGGCGGCCCCGGAGGCCCCGGCCGAGGCGCCCGCCGAGCCCAAGGCCTAGACCCGGCCTTCCCGAATTGGGGAAACCTTCCCGCTCCCGGAGCGTCTCACTCCCCAAGCAGCTGTGAAGTCCACCTCCAACTTCCTGGTCGCCGTCCTGGCGCTCACCACCCTTGCGTTCGGCTACCTCGCCTGGAGCGAGTACCGCGACCTCGTGGTCCTTAAGGCCCAGCTCGCCGGTAACGACAGCGCGGCCCTCTCCCGGAAATTGGCCGACGCCCAGAAGACGATCCGCACCCTCCAGGACCGCCTGCCGCGCGACCGCCGCGTCCATCGCCGCGGTGATTTTTGCCCGTGCGGCGGCTTGCGTCGGATTCAACGCCAGCGGTTGCGAGGGCAAAATCTCTTCGCGCGCGTAAGGGTCGCGTTCAGCGATTTCCGAAGTGATGAGCACCAGTCCGCGGTCTTCCAATTTGCGCACGGTGGCGGCG
>CAISPT010000069.1 GCA_903887455.1 uncultured Opitutaceae bacterium
CTTCGCAAATGGACCGCCCAGGTGGCTCCGGCGCTCGCCGCAGATCCGGGGGCGTGGACGGTCCTACGCCCGCTGGAGGCAAGGACCTGGCGCCAGGGAGGGGAACCCGCGGCCAACCCATCCTCCACCGTCAGGATCCTACCGGACGGGAGCGCAAGGCTTGAGTTCGCGAAGGACGCCAACATCTACCGGACAGGTGACGGGGCGCTGGTGACCCTCGCCGCAGCCCCGGGGCCGGTGGCAAAGTTCCGCATCGAGGCGCTCCCCGACCCCACTTTCGACGGGCGGGTGACCAACAACAACGCCGGGGGATTCTTCGCCAGGACCGAGACGTTTGTCGTGACCCTTGAGCTCGCCGTGCGGCGGGCGGGAACCGACAAGACTGAGCCCCTGAGGCTCGCCGAGGCCTTCGCCGACCAGCGGACCAATACCTACACGAACGGGCACGTGCAGACTTCGGTCCTCTTTGAGTGGCGGTCGGCGCCTGAGCTCGTCGGCGAGAGGCAGTCGGCCGAGTTCATACTGGAGAGGCCAATGGTGCTCAACGAGGGCGACTCGATCGTCGCCACCTTAAAGAGCGAGGAGGTGGGCCGCGTCCGTTTCTCAACCTCACCGCTCGGCGCCAGCATGCTCCGCCGGTTTCCGCAGGACCAGGTCGCCGCCGCCTTCCGGGCCAATGAGCCGACGGCCGATCAGTCCATGATCCTCGCCGAGGAATTCTTCCGTGGGACAGCGGCGGAGCACTGGGGGGACTTCTGGGACATGCATGCCGACGGGCTTCAGATTGCGGAATGCCGGGGCGGCCGCGCCTTCACGGTCGTGACGGAGGCCCGGGCGCCGCTCACGACGCGCGTCCTCCACCGCGGCGACTGGCAAGACGAGACAGGGGACGTCGTGCAGCCGGCAGCTCCAGCCTTCCTCCCGGGCGGCGGGGCGGCGCCCGGCGCCGGACGCAAGAACCGGTTGGACCTGGCGAACTGGATCGTGTCCCGGGACAACCCGCTCACCGCGCGCGCCTTTGTGAACCGGCTATGGCGGCAGTTCTTCGGCATGGGGCTGTCCGCCGTCGTGGACGATCTGGGAGTCCAGGGCGAGTACCCCAGCCACCCCGAGCTGCTCGACTGGCTCGCCGTAGACTTCATGGACCGCGGCTGGGATGTGAAGGCCGCCGTCAGGTCGATCGTCACGTCGGCCACCTACAAGCAGAGCTCCCGCTACAGGCCCGAGTTGGCCGAGATCGACCCCAACAACCGTCTGCTGGCGAGGCAGTCCCCGCGGAGGCTCGAGGCGGAGTTCGTCAGGGACAATGCGCTGGCGGCCGCGGGCCTCATCAACCTGGATATCGGGGGTCCGAGCGTGTTCCCCTACCAGCCCGAGGGTTACTACGCCGCCCTCCAGTTCCCAGACCGCGACTACATCACCGACAAGGACGAGAGGCAGTACCGGAGGGGTGTCTATATGCATTGGCAGCGCACCTTCATGCACCCCATGCTTGCGAACTTCGACGCCCCCTCCAGGGAAGAGTGCACGGCCGCGCGCAACATCTCGAGCACGCCGCAGCAGGCGCTCACCCTCCTGAACGACCCGACGTTCGTCGAGGCTGCGCGGGTCCTGGCCGAGGAGTCCATCGCCTCGCGTCCATCGGCCGACTTTGGCGCCGGCCTCGACACGGCCTACCGCAGGCTGCTCTCCCGACCCCCGGAGGACCGCGAACGCCAGTCACTTGAGAAGCTCTTCGAGGCGCAGCTCGCCTACTACGGCGCACATCCCGACGACGCCAAGAAGCTGATCGCAGTGGGCTACCACCCCGCCCCGGCGTCCGTCGATCCCGCCCGGCTCGCGGCGTGGACCAGCGTGACCCGCGTCCTGCTCAACCTCAACGAGACCATCGTCCGCTACTAGAGGCAACCCGATGAACCTACCCTTCGACCCCAAAGCGATCCGGGAGCAGCAGCTGGCATGGTCCCGCAGGACATTCCTAGGAAAGGGGGCCCAGGCCCTCGGTGCCCTTGCCCTCGGCTCGCTCATCAACCCGAAGGTTTTCGGCGCAGCGGAGCCCGCCGGACCCGACGGCCGCTGGATGGGGGTCCTTCCCTCGCCCAACTTCCTGCCAAGGGCCAAACGCGTCATCCACCTGTACATGGCCGGGGGACCGTCGCACCTGGAGACATTCGACTACAAGCCCGAGCTGAACCGCATCCATGGACAGCCGTTCCCCTCGTCCTTCACGAACGGCCAGCAGCTGGCCCAGCTTCAGAACACGAAGCTCCTGGCACGGGGGTCATCGTTCTCGTTCTCACGCTGCGGCATCTCCGGCCAGATGATCTCGGACCTACTGCCCTACACCCAGCAGATCGCGGACGACATCTGCATCATCCGGTCGCTCCACACCGAGCAGATCAACCACGACCCGGCCCACGCGTTCATGAACGCGGGCTCGATGGTGAAAGGCAGGCCGAGCATGGGATCCTGGCTTCTCTACGGCCTCGGCGCCGAGACCGACAACCTGCCCGGCTTCGTCGTCCTCATGTCGCACGGACCCTCCGGGGGCGAGCAGCCCGTCTCGGCCCGCCAGTGGTCCGCGGGTTTCCTGCCCAGCCGCTTCCAGGGCGTCCAGTTCCAGAGCAGAGGCGTCCCGGTCCACTACGTGGGCAACCCCGACGGGGTCTGCCAGAGCACGCAGCGCCAGGTGATCGACGAGATCGCCCGGCTCAACGGGTACAAGGAGGAGGAGACTCTCGATCCGGAGATCCAGACCCGCGTCGCCCAGTACGAGCTCGCGTTTAAGATGCAGTCGAGCGTGCCCGACCTTACGGACCTAAGTGGAGAGCCCGAGTCGATTCGGGAGATGTACGGGGTCAAGGAGGTCGGGGACGGGTCCTTTGCCTCAAACTGCCTCGTGGCCCGGCGCCTCGCGGAGCGGGGCGTTCGGTTCATCCAGGTCTACCACAGGGGATGGGACCAGCACGGGAACCTCGACACCGACATCAAGGACGTGTGCAAGCGGGTCGACCAGGCAAGCGCGGCCCTGGTGAAGGACCTCAAGCAGCGAGGGATGCTCGACGACACCTTAGTTCTCTGGGGAGGGGAGTTCGGGAGGACGCCCATGGGCCAGGGAACGGGCCGCGACCACCACATCAACGCGTTCTCGGCCTGGCTCGCGGGGGGCGGGATTCGCGGCGGGCTCTCCTGGGGATCGTCCGACGAGCTCGGCTACCGCTATGTCGACGACGCGCAGCAGATGCACGTCCATGATCTCCACGCAACGATGCTGGCCGCCTTCGGCATCAACCACGAGAAGCTCACCTACCGCTTCCAGGGCCGCGACTTCAGGCTAACGGACGTGCACGGGAACATCGCCCACGGGATTTTCGCATGACCGGCTCACAGGCGGCAACGGACCTCTCTGCCTTCATCGGGCGCTTCCACCCCCTCTGGGTGCACCTGCCGATAGGCATCCTTGTGCTCCTGGCGCTCCTGGAGCTCGCGGGCGCGGCCTCGCGTCTGCCCGGACTGCGCCGGCTGCCCGCGATTAGCCCGGGCCAGAGGGCGATAATCCTGGCACTTGGCGCAGCGCTTTCCGTCGTAGCGGCGGCGCTCGGCTGGCTTCTGGCGCATGACGGCGACTATGAGGCCGCGCGGGTCAATTCCCACCAGTGGCTCGGCGTCGCCGCGGCGGCCGCCGCCGTCACGGTCCTAACCGTGCACCGCCTGCGCTGGCTCTATGCCCC
>CAISPT010000070.1 GCA_903887455.1 uncultured Opitutaceae bacterium
CGCTCTTCGAGTGCTTTCCAAAGCGTGGCGTTGCCCATGATGACCGTATCAATCGCGCGGAATTTGTCGAAGGCGAACTGGTCCTGGCGCAGGACTCCCATTCTCTTCGGCCGGGTGACCGTGAACCGCATGTGGCAGGAGGTATTTGGGACCGGGCTGGTGGAGACCACGGGGGATTTTGGCGTCATGGGCTCGAAGCCCTCCCACCCTGAGCTCCTGGACTACCTGGCTGTCCGCTTTCGCGAGAGCGGCTGGGACGTGAAGGGCTTCTACCGGATGCTCGTCACCTCGGCGACCTACCGCCAGTCGGCCCGCGTGACTCCGGAACTCCTCGCGAGGGACCCCGGCAACCGGCTCCTGGCGCGCGGCCCGCGCCTAAGGATGGACGCGGAGATGCTCCGGGACAGCGCTCTGGCTGTCTCCGGCCTTCTCGTCGAGCGCCTGGGCGGCCCCTCAAGCAAGCCCTACCAGCCCCCGGGGCTCTGGGAGGAGGTCGCGATGCCCGAGTCGAACACGAGGACCTACGTCCCCGACCATGGCGAGGGCCTCTACCGGCGCAGCGTCTACACCTTCTGGAAGCGGGGCTCTATGCCCCCCAGCATGGAGGCGTTCGACGCGCCGTCCCGGGAGTCGGCGTGCACGAGGCGGGTGAGGACCAACACGCCGCTCCAGGCCTTTGTCACGATGAACGACCCCCAGTGGCTTGAGGCGGCCCGCCACCTGGCCGAGCACGCGATGCACGAGTCCCCCGAGCGGGACGCCCGCCTGGCCTACATGGCGCGGGCCGCCCTGAGCCGGCCGCTTGCTCCCCGGGAGGCGGAGGTCTTCGGACGCTCGCTTGAGTACTTTGGAACGCGGTTCCAGTCGGAGCCCGCGGCGGCCCGGTCGGTCCTTTCGGTCGGCGAGTCCCGGGCTGATCCAGCTCTTAAGCCCGAGGAGCTGGCGGCCTGGACAATGGCCGCCAGCCAGTTCCTGAACCTCGACGAGTTCCTCACCAAATAGGAGTGCCCATGCCCGACAATCCCCAGGACGAACACCCCCACCCCTGCTCGGACCATGGCGGGGAGCACCCGACGGTCCTCGACCTCCCGTTTGTCCCGCTGGCGCTCAAGCGCGAATGGCTCGAGGCGGAGACGCGCCGGCACTTCCTGGCGCGCGGCTCCAAGGCGCTCGCGTGGGCGGGCCTTGCGACGCTCCTGGGAAAGAGCGCGCCCCACCTCCTCGCCGACACCTCCGCGCTCCCCGACCACCGCCCGCACTTCGCGCCCAAGGCCAAGCGCGCGATCTACCTCTTCATGGCGGGGGCCCCCTCGCAGTTCGAGACCTGGGACTACAAGCCGAAGCTCGGCGGCATGTTTGCGCAAAACCTCCCGGAATCCGTCCGGGGCGGCCAGGTGCTGACCGGAATGACCGCGACCCAGGCGGGCCTTCCGATCGCGCCGAGCTTCGCCAAGTTCAGCCAGCAGGGCCGCTCGGGCCAGTGGGTGTCGGAGCTCTTCCCGTACACCGGCCGCGTCGTCGATGAGCTGTGCGTCATCAAGTCCCTCCACACGGAGGCCATCAACCACGAGCCGGCGATCCTCACGATGACCACCGGCAACATGTTCCCGGGCCGCCCCTCCCTGGGCTCCTGGCTCGCGTACGGGCTCGGAGCCATCAACGAGGAGCTGCCGACGTTCGTCGTCATGACCTCGAAGATGCCCGTGAAGTCGAACGTGCAGGCCCTCTCCAACCGGCTCTGGTCCTCGGGCTTCATGTCGCCCGAGTATTCCGCCGTCGCGCTTCGGTCGGGCAGCGACCCGGTGCTCTACCTGAAGGACCCCCAGGGCCTCGAGCGAGACGTCCGGAGGGCGATGATCACGGGCGTCAACGAGCTCAACCAGCAGCTCTTCGACCGGGTCGGGGACCCGGAGATCAACACCCGCATCGCCCAGTACGAGATGGCCTTCCGGATGCAGTCCTCGGTGCCCGAGCTGAGCGACTTCTCCGACGAGCCGGCCTCGACCTGGGACCTCTACGGCCCCAGGGCGAGGGAGCCCGGAACGTACGCCTACAACTGCCTGATGGCGCGCCGCCTGGCCGAGCGCGGTGTGCGCTTCTCGCAGATCTTCCTTAGGACCTGGGACAACCACACGAACCTGCCCGCCGGGATTAAGGCGATGTGCGAGGACTGCGACCAGCCGACCTACGGGCTCATCACCGACCTGAAGCGGCGCGGCATGCTCGATGACACCTTGGTGGTGTGGGGCGGGGAGTTCGGGCGCACCGTCTATTCGCAGGGCACCCTGACCCCCGACAATTACGGCCGCGACCATCACCCCCGCTGCTTCAGCATGTGGATGTGCGGGGCCGGGACTCGGCCCGGGATGAGCTACGGCGAGACCGACGACTTCTCCTACAACATCGTAAAGGACCCCGTGCATGTGAGGGACCTCCACGCCACGATCCTCCACCAGTTCGGGTTCGACCACAACAAGCTCACCTTCAAGTTCCAGGGCCTTGACCAGCGGCTCACGGGAGTGCTTCCCGCCCGGGTGATCCCCGAGGTGCTCACCTGATGGGCTCTGCCGTGCGGATCCCCCTCCTCTTCGCCTGCCTGGCCGTCGCTGGCCGGGCAGCAACGGCGACATACCAGGCTGCGATCGCGCCCGTACTCGAGCGCAGCTGCGTGAAGTGCCACGGTCCGGAAAAGCAGAAGGCGGGCCTGCGGCTCGACAGCCACGCGGCCGTCCTGCGCGGCTCCAAGGACGGACTGGTCGTAAACCCGGGCGATCCCGAGGAGAGCGAGATCGTGCGGCGAATCGGCCTATCCCCCGGCGACGACGACCTTATGCCTTCGGGCGACCGTCCCCCGCTTTCGCAGGCCGAGATCGCGACCATCCGGGCCTGGATCGCATCGGGGGCTCCGGAGATCGCCCCCTTTGACACGGCCGTGGGGGCGCCCCGGGGAGGACCGGCGCCGGCGGCGCCCGACTACAGGCCAAGGCTCGCCCGTGCCGAGGCGCTCGCCGGGTCCCTGGGCGTGACGCTTCTCCCCCGTTCGCGCGTTCCCACAGACGGCTTGGTCCTTAGAACGGCGGGGGCCCCGGCCCGCTGCGACGACGCGGTGCTCGCCAAGCTGGCGCCTTTCGGGGACCTGATCGTCGAGGCGGAGCTTGCGCGCACACGCCTGACTGACAAGGGCCTGCAGACCCTTGGCGCCTGGGCCAACCTGCAGCGGCTCGACCTGACCCGGACTGCCGTGACAACGGGGGGCGTCTCCAGTCTTGCCTCACTGCGCCGCCTGGAGGCGCTAAACCTCACAGAGACACGGGTCTCTGAGGGGGTGCAGGAACTCTCCGCGCGGCTGCCCAAGGTCCGGCGGATCTGGGCGTTCGAGGGGCCCTGAGCCGGCGCCTGCCCCCGCAGGGCCCAAGAATTGCCTCATCCCGGGCCCTGTTTGTGTCGAAATCGAAGGGTGCCGGAGGGGCCCTTGGGCCCCGTCCGGAGACGATCGTCCATCCTAATTCGCGAGGAACCCGTGTCACATAACGTCTGCAGGGACATAATCCCTCCGCGCGCCACCGGCACGCGGACGGTTGGGTGTTGTCTCGCCGCCGCGGGCAGTTAAGCCTCGGCCCGCCATGAGTCTGTCCGCTCATCCTAAGCGCTTCTCCTGGTTCCGGGCTGAGCGCAATTGGAAGGGGGAGCACGCGCTCGTTCCGGTTGAAACCTGCTACCGGATCCTGAATCAGGTCTCATGGGGCCTGGCGGCGATCAACGTCTACACGCTGGTGATAACGCTGCACGCGGTGTTCGGCTCCCTAAAGGGCGTTCCCGTCTACTGGCTTTACTGCTCAACGCATCTGGCGACAGTAGCCGCGGCGGCGTTTGTCGGGTGGCCTTTCAGGCTCCGCTTCTGGATCATCGTGGTGGACCTTTATGTCGCCATGGGGTTGGTGAGCATCGTCGTGGGGATACCCCCGAGCTGGGCCTTCGTGGTGATCCTCCAGGTTGCCCTCGTGAGCCTCTTCTACGGCAGCCGGAAGGGCCTGCTGGTCGTCGCCACCATCATCGCGATCCACCTCGCGATAGCCTGGGGCTGGACGACGGGCCGGCTGCCCGCATTCCTGAGCCGCGAACAAGGTGCAGACCTTGTGAACCTTTCCCGGCCCCTGATCTGGGCCCGCGTGCTCGTCGTGGCCGCCGGCTACCTCGCCATTGTGGTCGCCCTCATGCGAAACGTGCTTGGCGACCTCAACGTCGCCCTCAAGGCGGCCAACAGCACCCTGTGCCAGCTCGCAATCGAGCAGGAGCACCGGGCGAGGGCCGAGGAGGCCCGCATCGTCGCCGAGCGCTCGGCCCGAGAGGCGCAGAAATTCGAGGCGCTCGGGCGCCTGGCCAGCGGCGTCGCGCACGATTTTAACAACGCGCTCTGCGTCACCAAGTGCTGGAGCACCTACCTGATGGAGGTCTCGGAGGACGAGGAGGTACGAAACGCGATGCTTGAGATCAAGAGCTCAACCGAGAATGCCGAGCACCTGACGCAGCACCTCCTTGCGTTCAGCCGCTCGGAGACGGGCAAGCGCGTCGCCTGCGAGCTGACGGCCGTGGTGGAGCAGGAGTGCAAGACGCTGCGCCGGCTGCTGCCAAAAAACATTGAGGTGTCATCCGAGATCTCCGGGCCTGCGAATGTGCCGCTCGGCAGGGGTCAGCTCCAGGAGATCATGCTGAACCTCGCCATCAACGCTCGGGACGCGATGCCGGCCGGCGGCAGGCTCGTGATCCAGGCCGGCACGGAGCCCCCGGGCCCGGGCGGAGCGGGGCCCAGGCCCGCGACCTACGCGCGGCTCACGGTCACCGACTCGGGGATCGGCATGGACGAGGCGACCATGGCCCGGGTCTACGAGCCGTTCTTCACGACAAAGCCCGAGGGCAAGGGAACCGGTCTTGGGCTCTCCATGGTCTACGGCGTGGTCTCCGGGGCCGGCGGCACGATCAGCGTCACCAGCTCTGTCGGAAAGGGGACCAGCTTCACCATTCGGTTGCCTGTGACCGAGGCGGAGCCGCAGAAGCGCGACGAGCGCGCGGGCCAGACGGGCTCAGCGCCGCGCTGCCAGGTGCTGATCGTCGACGGCAAGCCCGAGATCGGGTCGCTGGTCGAGAAGCTCCTGAAGCGCGAGGGCTTCCCCTCCCAGTGGGTGCGAACCTCCGAGGCCGCGGTCCTTGCCCTCGAGGAGTCCCCCGGGGCCTACGGCCTGCTGGTCATCCAGGGCGTGACGCCGGGCATGTCGACGGGGGCGATCATCGAGCGCGCGCGGGAGAAGAACCCGGGCTGCAGGGTGCTCGTGCTCTCCGCCCCCTCGATGGAGCGGGACGTCCTCGACTGTGTGAACGACGGCCACTACCAGCTCCTCGCCAAGCCGTTCGAGTCGGAGGGCCTCAGGAAGGCCGTGGCCGCGGCGCTCGCGGCGCCTCCGGGCGAGCTAAGCCGGTCGGCCGGGTCCTAGGCCTCGTCGTCGGTCTGCCGCTCTGTGTCCTCGCGGCAGTCGCTGATGACCCTCAGCCAGATTTCGCGAAGGTCGAAGAGGCGCACCCGCATGTCCCCCCGGAGCTCGCAGACGGACTCAACGGCGTCGGCCTCCTCGCTTCCCATGATGGCGAAGCTCCCGTTCAGCGCCGAAAGCGCGCGCTTAAAGAGGCATATCGCCATCGCGTAGTCGCCGAAGTCGAGGGCGTGGATGGCCATGACGGCCTGCTCCTCACAGCGGTTGAGCGAAGAGAGCAGCGTCACCGAGAGGTGTGTCGGGATCTTGTTGGAGGGCGAGAGGGCCGCCAGCTCCCAGGTCCGTCGCAGGCTCAGGAAGAGCGCCTTGGTCGCGATGTAGACCGGGTTCTTCTGCAGCGTGTAGATCTCGTCGGAGAAGAGCACCTTCTCGGGGCTCTCGCGCTCCTCCGCCTCCTCGGCGTCGGCGCGGTCCCAGCCCATCTTGTCGGCCACCTCGTCGATCCTCTCCGGGGACGCCTTCAGCGACTCATAGAATCCCAGGTAGCGGTGGATGGCGCTGTCCTGCTCCCGCAGGTACACCTCCCAGTCAAATTCGTTCCAAGCCAGATCCCCGTTCTCCTCCCACTCGTTCTCCGAGAGGTTATCAGAATCGAAATCGCTCATCTGTTGGACGGGAACCTCGCCCAGAAGGCCTCCGTAGGCAAATAAATTAATGGCCGGGTGCGGGCGCCCCCACCCCCGGGGAGTTTGTGTGTTGATGGCGCGCGAAACACGGCCGTATTATGCCGGTTCCATGCCAGATTGCCACCACGAGACCGCCTTCTTCACGGGACGCGTTCAGGGCGTCGGCTTCCGCTACTCCACCCTTCAAGTGGCCAAGGAGTTCGAGGTTACGGGCACGGTGTGCAATCTGCCGGATGGCAGGGTGAAGCTCGAGGCCGAGGGGACCAAGGAGGAGGTCTCCTCGTTCATCGCCGCCGTCGAGGAGCGCATGCACGGCTATGTCCGAAAGGTCGAGCGCATCTCCGGGCCCCGTGCTCCCCAGTTCCAGGGATTCTCCATCACGTGAGCGGTCCGGCAAACGCCAGGGGCTCCTGGGCCATCTGGGCCTCCGCCATGCGGCCGAGGACGCTCCCGGCGGCGGTCGCCCCGGTCGTCGTGGGCTCCGCCGTCGCGGCCCACGGGCGCCATTTCGAGCCGGCGGCGGCGGGCCTCTGCCTGGCCTTCGCCGTCCTGGTGCAGATCGGCACCAACTTCGCCAACGACTACTATGACTTCGTGAAGGGCGCCGACACCGCCGGGCGCGTGGGCCCCCGGCGCGCCGTCGCGGCGGGGCTCGTCGCCCCCGGGGCCATGCGGCGCGCGGCGGCGGCCGTTTTCCTGGCCGCCTTCCTCGCCGGGCTGGGCCTCATCCACTGGGGAGGCCCCTGGATGCTCGCCGTGGGCCTCGCCTGCATCGCCTGCGGGATCGCCTACACCGGGGGTCCCGTTCCCCTGGCCTATGTCGGCCTGGGCGACGTCTTCGTCTTCGTCTTCTTCGGCCTGGTCGCCGTATCCGTCACGTATTTCGTCCAGGCCGGGCGGCTGTCTCACGCGGCGCTGCTGGCCGGCGTTCCGATGGGACTGCTTTGCGCCAACATCCTCGTTGTAAACAACTACCGGGACGTCGAGACCGACCGTGTTGCTGGGAAAAAGACACTGGTGGTGCGCTTCGGCCGAGGTTTCTCGAAGGCCCAGTTCGCGTGCTCGCTAGGCCTCTCGTTTGCCGTCCCCCTCCTGTTCCTTAGCCACGGCTACGGCCCAGGGTGCCTGCTCCCCTTCCTGCTCCTTCCGTTGGCCCTGTCGCACACGCGACGTCTCAGCCCCGGGGCCTCCCCCGCGGAGCTGGTTTCCCTCCTTGGCGACACGGCAAAGCTGATGGCGGCCTACGCCGTCCTCTTCGGGGCCGGAATCCTGCTCTGACGCGGCGTGCCGGTCAGATCTGGGCCGCGAGCTTCGTCTTCAGGGCCGCCTTCGGCAGCAGGCCGACGATCTGCTCAATCACGCGGCCGCCCTTGAAGATCAGCATCGTCGGGATCGCGCGGATGCCGTACTCGGCGGCGATGGCTTCGTTCTCGTCGATGTTGACCTTCGCGATCGAGATCTTGCCCTCAAACTCGGTGGCCAGCTCGTCCAGGACGGGCGCGATCGCCTTACAGGGCCCGCACCAGGGGGCCCAGAAGTCCACGAGCAGCGGCGTGGCGGAGGTCGCCACGGCATTCTTGAAGGTGTCGGTCGTCAGTGCGGTGATCTTTTCGGACATGGGTTTTTGGGAATATTGCAGGTGGAGCGTTGAAAAGCAAATCGGCGCTAGCGGGGCGAAGCCTTCTTGATGATGTCGGCGAGCTCCACCGGGCGGACCTCGCTCAGGTGCTTGCCGCGGCGCTTGAGCACCTCGAAGGTCTTCACCACGGTCTCGGTCATCCGCTCGTGGGTTTCCGCCGATCCGCCCACGATGGCGAACTGCTCCCCGGTCGTGACCCGCTTGTGCCCGTCCGTGTTGTCCAGCCCGAGCCCGAGCAGGGCGGCGTTGCCCCTTGTGGATTTCTTCTTGGTCACAGTTCCACCGTGGCCGCGGCGGCCGGGGTTTCAAGCGGCTTTTCCTCGGGCCCTGCCTCGCAGACGATGTCGGTGAAGGCCTCGTTCTGGCGCAGCTTCATTTTGCCCAGGCGGGTGAGCTCAAGGACGGCCAGGAAGGTGGCGACCAGCCTGCGGAGCGTGACCCCCGTCTCGAACAGGCCCGAGAAGACGAAGGACTTCTCCACCTGCATACGCTCCAGGAGCCACTCCATCTGGTCGGCCACCGTGACCACCTCGTCGTGGATCTCCCCGACCACCAGCTTCTCCGCAAGACGGCGCAGGACCTGGTTGAAAGTGTTCCAGAGCTCGATCCGGCTGACGCCGCGGAGCGGCCGGTCGATCGAGTCGGAGGGGCGGTTCGAGAGCTGGCGCTCCATCAGGTCCCTCTGCAGCCTGGCCATCTCCGCCAGCTGCGAGGCCGCGTCCTTGAACTTCTTGTACTGGAGCAGCTGGTGGACGAGCTCCCACCTGGGGTCCATCTCGTCCTCGCCGTCGGCGTTCGGGTCGATCGCGTGCTGCCCCTTGGGCAGCAGCATCCGGCTCTTTATCTCCATTAGGGATGCTGCCATCACGAAAAACTCCCCTGCTACCTCAAGGTCGAGCTGCTGCATCGAACGGAGCACCGCGACGTACTGCTTGGTGACCGATTCGATGGGGATGTCGTAGATGTCGATCTCGTTCTTGCGTATGAGGAATAGCAGCAGGTCCAGCGGTCCTTCAAAGACTTGCAGCTTTATGCGGAGATCGGCTTCGGGCAGCACGGTTTCGAGTGTTGGAAGGGGGGGCCGCGGGAGGCGACCTTTTTCTCGAAGGAACGTGAACGATTGACAGTCCCATGGGCGAGGCCTTGAAATCTGCCTTCCGTGCACGGTGAATACCGTGCGTTTCTTTCACTACACAAACACCCCCCATGTCCGCAAAATCCAAGTCCAAGAAGGCCGGAGCAAATGCCCCCGCCTCGTCACGGAAACTAGCCTCCCCGAAGGCTCCCAAATACGTCTACACGTGGGGCGCCGGCAAGGCTGACGGCAACGGCGGGATGAAGCCGCTGCTCGGCGGCAAGGGCGCGAACCTGGCCGAGATGACCCGCATCGGGCTGCCCGTGCCGGCCGGCTTTACGATCACGACGGAGGTCTGCACCTACTACTACGCCAACCGCCGCACCTACCCGAAGGTCCTCCAGGCCCAGATGGAGGCCGGGATGAAGAACATGGAGAAGATCATGGGCTACAAGTTCGGCGACTCCGTCGGATTCCCGCTCCTTGTCTCCGTCCGTTCGGGCGCACGCGACTCGATGCCCGGGATGATGGACACGATCCTGAACCTCGGACTCAACGACCAGACGGTCCTCTCGCTCGCCAAGGCGACCAAGAACGAGCGCTTCGCCTGGGATTGCTACCGCCGGTTCATCCAGATGTACGGCGACGTCGTCCTCGGCGTCCAGAAGAAGGAGGGCGAGGACCACGAGCCGTTCGAGACCGTGATCGAGGGCTACAAGCACGAGAAGTACCACGCGAACATCGAGGACTCGAAGCTGACCGCGGCCGACCAGCAGGAGCTCGTCGTGCGTTTCAAGGCGCTCGTCCTCGCCCGCTCCGGCAAGGTTTTCCCGAACGACCCCTGGGACCAGCTGCGCGGCGCCGCCGGCGCCGTCTTCGGCTCCTGGATGAACGACCGCGCCATTGTCTACAGGCGCAAGTACAACATCCCAACGGAATGGGGCACCGCCGTTAACGTCCAGGCGATGGTCTACGGCAATACCGGGGACACCTCCGGCTCCGGCGTCGCCTTCACGCGCAA
>CAISPT010000071.1 GCA_903887455.1 uncultured Opitutaceae bacterium
ACTGAGCGGGCGGGGGTTGGTGGACCTGTGGGACCATGGAAACAAGGCGCGGCCTTCGTCGACGTGAACAATGACGGTCTACTGGATATATATGTATGCAGGTTTGGAGCCCCGAACCTGCTCTACATCAATCAAGGCGACGGGACCTTCAAGGAAGAGGCTGCAAAGCGGGGACTGGCCCTTACCGACGCTTCCGGGATGGCGGCGTTTAGCGACTATGACCGCGACGGCTGGCTCGACGTACTTGTGCAAACTAACCTCCTTGACGCGGCCCAGCACCCCGAGGGCCAGCGGAATCATCTCTTCCACAACAACCGGGACGGAACCTTCACCGAAGTCACCGAGGCCTCCGGAATCTCGGGCAGGGCACAGGGACACTCGGCGACCTGGTGGGATTATGATGAGGACGGCTGGCCCGATCTTTACATATCGAACGATTTCCAGGAGCCGGATAAACTCTACCACAACAATCACGACGGTACATTCACGGATGTGATTTCCGCGGTCGTCCCGCACATGCCGCACTTCTCCATGGGAGCGGACCTCGCCGACCTGAACAACGACGGGCACCTCGACATGTTGGTGGCCGACATGCCTGGAAGCACGCGATACGCTGACCACCGCGGAATGGCAAAACTGAGGAGCGCCCTCCCCTCCGATGATCTCTATCCTAGAGCAGCCCCGCAATACATGCAGAACGCACTCTACCTTGGGACGGGAACCGGCCGCGTCCTGGAAGCGGCCCACCTTGCGGGACTGCAGGCGACAGACTGGACCTTCAGCGTCCTCATGGAGGATCTGGACCTGGACGGCCGGGTCGACGCCTACTTCACGAACGGTATGGCCCGCGAGTTTAACAACTCCGATCTGGTCCAGCGGGCGCTCGCCGCCTCCAGCACCGACGAACGCATCAGGATCATGAAAATGAGCCCCCAGCTGGCCCAGCGCCACAGGGCCTTCCGGAACATGGGAGACCTTCGCTTCGAGGATGTGAGCGCGGCATGGGGTCTGGATCACGTCGGCATAGGATTTGGCGCCGCTTTCGGCGACCTCGACGGCGACGGGGACCTGGACCTGGTGTTTACCAATTACGATGGGCAGGTCACAGTCTGCAGGAACGACTCCGACTCCGCACACTCGGTAGCCTTCCTCCTTCGGGGTGTGGCTTCCAATCGGTTCGGAATCGGCGCCACCGTTCGAATTGTGACCAAGTCTGGGCCACAGATGCGTACGCTCACCTTGGCCAGGGGATACCTCTCAACGAGCGAGCCTATTGTCCTCTTTGGTCTGGGCGCCGAAGCGGTGATCAAAAAGGTGACCGTGGACTGGCCAAGCGGGCGACAGCAAACCTACGTAAACCTCCCAGCGGACCGGCGCTATACCATCACGGAAACCAGCGAATCCGCACCAGCTAAGCCGGCCAAGCCTGAACCCCAGTTCGCCGACGTGACCAGTGCCGCGAGGATCGACAAACCCAATCGCGAGTCGCCCGAATCCGAGTCGCGCGAGCAGGCACTCCTGCCCTTTCGCTTCAACCGGCCCGGACCGTCCCTGGTGTGCGCGGACTTTGACGGCGACGGAGAAGACGATCTCGCTGTGGGGGGAGTCTCCGGCGACCCTGGCCGCCTCTACTCCAACGTCGGCGGCGGAGTCTTCATAGAATATGGCCGGAAGCTGTTCGTCGAACATGCTGAGATAGAGGACGGGCCTATGCTCGCCTTCGACGCGCTGGGCGACGGCCGCCAGGACGTGCTTGTCACGAAGGCGGGCACAGCCGCGGCTGCCGGTTCCGGGGCCTACCAACCCCACCTCTTTATCAATGACGGGCACGGTCAGTTCTCGCCAGCTGCGGAAGCGCTTCTGCCCACGCTACCGATTAGCGTCGGCGCGGTGGCAGCAGCCGACTTCGAGCACAGTGGTAGGCTCGGCATATTTGTGGGAGGACGGATTGAGCCGGGCCATTACCCCAAGGTGCCGCGCAGTGCCCTTTTGGCGTGGAGAGGCGACCGGTACGTCGACGTCGCTCCCGAGCTTGCACCCGCGCTCGCCAACGGGGGAATGGTGACCGCGGCCATCTGGGCCGATGTCGACGGCGACGGCTGGCCCGATCTGATCGTGACCTACGACTGGGGCCGCACCGTGTGCTACCGCAACAGGCAGGGGAAGGCGCTCGAGGACGAAACCGATGTCCTCGGCTTCGGCTCAGCTGGCGCCGGCTGGTGGAGTTCTATCGCCTCGGCGGATTTCAACGGAGACGGGCGACCCGATTTCGTCGTCGGAAACGTAGGCCTCAACACCCGTTATCACGCGTCACCCTCTGAGCCTGCCCTCCTCTACGAGGGCGTCTCGTTGGACGCCTCCGGCCCCCAGTTGATCGAGGCACAATACGACTCGGGGAAGCTGTATCCCCTCCGAACCCGGGATGCCCTTATCGGTGTTTTTCCTACGCTTGCACGTCGATTCCCGACCTACGAATCGTACGCCCGAGCCACGCTGGCGGACGTGTTCCCCGGGGGGGCTCTCAGCAAGGCTACGAAGCATTCCGCGACGGAATTCCGCAGCGGTGTTTTCCTCTCGCAGCCCGACGGCACCTACCGATTTACCCCACTTCCCCGACTTGCGCAGATCGCACCCGTTCACGGCATCGTGACCGGGGATTTCGACGGCGACGGGAATGCGGACATCATCCTCGTTGGAAACTCCTATTCACCAATTCCTGAAACCGGACGCTTTGACGGCGGGTTGGGCCTGATGCTGCGAGGAGACGGAAAGGGCGGCTTTGACGTGGTGCCTCCCGCCGAGAGCGGAATCGTCGTTCCTGGCGACGCCAGGGCGCTTGGATTGTCCGATCTGAACAGAGACGGCTGGCCAGACCTGGTCGTGACTCGAAACAACGACACCCCACTCTTGTTGGCCAACCGGGGCGTAGCCAAGCATCACAGCTTTGGAGTGGCGCTTCAGGGGGCGCCCGGAAATCCCACTGCTGTCGGTGCGGTGCTCACGCTAAGCATGGGCGATGGGTCACGGCAGACCGCAGGCATTTTTGCGGGGTCAGGCTACTTCACCCAGTCTAGCCCCACAGCATTCTTCGCCTACAGCGATTCGAATCCTCCCACCCACTTGGCGATACGCTGGCCTGACGGGCAGCAGACGGAACAGGCTATCGACACGCACCCGCCCGGGCTTCTCAGAATCTCCGATCCTCTAGCGCGGTCCGCCGCCAAGTCTCCCTAGTCGTTTCGGCTCCCCGCTGTGAACCCCGCGTTAGAGGTGGGAGGCACGCGTGCTGGTAGCCTGACTCCAACTGCACCACCAACTGACACAAAATGCAAACGCTTGCAAAAGTTTGCTTGCGGACACTTGCTGGGGCCGATCTCGTACCTCCGACCTACCGCATGGCCTTCCAACCCCGGTCTAAGAAAAACAAGGAGGGAATTGTCCAGATCGCCACGCGTCTCGGCGTGTCGCCCTCGACGGTATCGCGGGCGCTCCGCCCGGAGACGGCTCACCTTGTAAGCCCAGAGCGGCGCAAGGAGATACTGGATTTGGCGGACCAGCTTCGATTTTCGCCAAACCAGGGCGCCCGCATCCTTCGAAGAGGCCTAAACACGACGCTGACGGTCGTCGTCCCTCTGGATGAGAACATCTTCTTCTCGGAATTCTACGGAAGGTTCCTTGCGGGCTCATTGCACGCCGCTGCCACGCGGGGGTGGGACGTGCACATCTGCACGCTTCGCAAGGCTGCCCGGTCGGATTTCAGGGAGGCGCTGCAGCATTTGGGGCTTAACTCTTCAGGCATCATCTATTTTGCAGAGCCCCTCTCAGAGGCCGATGTGAACAAGCTCCAGGGTTACCGTCGGCCCCTCGTCCTGACCAAATCAGTCCTCCCCCCGCACGTGGACCCGGCATTCATCGGCGCCCCGGTGGTGGGTGTCGACAACCGCGCAGGCGCCCGATCCGCAGCGGCACTGCTCCTTCAACTCGGTCACAAGAAGATCGGGCTTATCCTAGGGCCAAAGGGCTCGCGTGACGCCCTGGAGCGCAAGGAGGGGTACATGGAGATCCTGAACCGCGAAGGCGCGGCGCCGAGAAGCGAGTGGGTTTTCGAGGGGCCCTTCAACGCGGAAACCGGAAGGGCCGGAATGGCCGCGATCTTTAAAGGCACCGAGCGCCCGACGGCGATTTGCTGCGCAAACGACGAGATCGCATTCGGGGTCATCGACTTCATCCGGTCCACGGGCCTCAACTGCCCGGCGGATGTTTCGGTGGTCGGGTTCGATGATGGAATGTGGGCGACGGCTTGCCGGCCCGCGCTGACGACAGTGCGCCAGCCCCTTGCCGACTTGGCCGAACGCGCCGTGAGCCTTCTTGTCGAAGCCGCCACCCGCCCCCCCACTTCGCAGGTAAGATTCTCCGGCGACATGCCGGCCGCCCTTGTCATCCGAGATTCGACCCGGGCAATCGGGAACGGTTGAATTGGCTCCGCTGAGGTGACAACCTTGTCAGCTAGGGATGGCCCTCGGGGCGCACGCTGCCGCATTTGGGCACAAGGCCCGCGATCGACGCTTGGACTAGGGCTAAGAAAGCTCCCAAAGCGCTTAAGTGCCCTAAGGCCCTCTTCTAGCCTCATCCGAGCAAAAGATGTTGTGTTGCAAACGTTGTCATCTATAACGGCCGAACTACCCGACACCCGCAAACGCTCCACCTCCGCGGCCTGCCCTCTACCCCGTTGAAGTCGCCGGAATTTCTCCGACAAAGCCTACTTCTTGTATCCACTTTAGTCTCCTAGACGTGCGTTCCACTAGAAGAGTCACCCGCCCCCTCTCCCCTTCCCGTAGCCGAAAGCGCGACAGGAGGGTAGCTCTGGCGCAGTCCCTCGAGGGTTCAAATTCCCCGCCGCTTAGATGATTTCCGGAGCCTGCAAGCCGACCCTGCCTACCGTCACGGCGCTCACGAGCGAGGCCGGCTTTGGACTGGTCACGTTGAGTTCCTCCTCGGGGCTGCGCATCGAGGTCAATCCGAGCGGAGCCATCCACGCAATACGCCACGGCACCACGCTCATAAACCAGGTGCTTCCCGGTCCGGCAGAGGACGGTCTGTTTCGCCTGATCCTTCGATGGAAGGCGTCCGACGGCACCTCGGGATGGAGCCAGATTGCAGGGCCCAACGTCGCGCACCGCGTGGTCGGGAGCCAATCGGTGGAGTGGCATTCCGTCGTTGCAAACGGTATCGACTGCAAGGTCTCGCTCGCGGTTCACCCGACGATAGCCTCCTGGTCCTGGAGGGCCACCCTCACCCAGGAAGGGAGCACCGCCCACCAGGTGGATATCCTGCTTGCCCAGGACATCGGGATCGCCGACGAGGCCGCCGTAAGGAACAACGAGGCCTTCACTTCCCAGTATATCGACCTCCTTCCCGTGAACGACGAGCACTGGGGATGGGTCGTCCTCGCGAGGCAGAACCAGACCATGGCAGGAGGGCGCCACCCCTGGCTGGCCGTCGGCTGCGAGAAGGGAGCCGTCGGCTTCTGCACTGACGCGAGCCAGTTCTTCGGGATCGGACACCGTTTGACCTGCGCGCCGGAGGCGGCGGTCACGGACCGGCTTCCCTCGGTGCGCCTCCAATACGAGGGGGCAACTGCGGGCCTTCAGAGCCGCACGTCCAGCCTTTATCCTGGAACCACCAGAGAGATCGTGTTCATCGCTAGGTTCCTGCCGGACCACCCGGATGCATCCGCGCCGTCGGACATCTCGCGCCTTTGGGAGGTGAGCCCGTCGAACTGGTCTACCGGAACCAACCCGGGCCTGCCTGCGGCGATCGAGTCGTTCAAGGCGCCTGCCTCTTCGCTTTTCGTAAGCGCCCCTTGGCTCCACGGAGGCGAGCTTTCCGCGGCCGAATGGGATCGGTTCTTTCCAGGGCCACGCCGACACGCCGAGCACGACGCTTCGGGCAGACTGCTCGCCTTTTTCCGAGGTGAGAGTTCCCACGTCGTCTCGCGCGCCAAGGAAGCCAGCGTGGCGAGACCCCACGGACACATTTTGCGAAGCGGCAGCTGGCGGTGGGTGGACAACGAACAATTCGGAACAAGCTGCTACGCGGCGGGAGTCTTTTCGGCCCAGGCCTACTTAGGAAACACGACCCTCGGGCGCCTCCTACCTGTAGTGAGGACCTTCCTCGGACTTGGCAGAGGCGCCGGCCAGCGGATATTTATTCGGCGAGACGGGGCCTGGCGCCAACTTGGGATCGCCTCGGCGTTCGCGATGGACGTCGGGGAAGCCCGTTGGGTCTACCACTTGGGCGAGGAGACCATTGAGGTTCGTTCGTGGTGCTCGACCACCAACCCTGCCGCATTCCTTGAGTTGACCGTTTCGCCGCCGGGTCGTCGAGCGGAGTTCCTGGTCAGCCACACGCTTGCGCTGGACGCCAACGAGTTCGACCACGCCGGACGGGTGATCATCGACAACGAGGCCCGGGTGGCCATCTGTGAGCCCGATCCGAAGAGCATGGTGGGGACCCACCAGCCGGCAACCTGCTTCGCGATTGCCGCGTGCCTGGAGTCCGAAGAAGCCGTTCTCGGCGGCGATGAGATGCTCCATCCCGACGGCGAAACAAGGGGGCATCCCTGTGTCGTCATAGCGACGGGGAGCGCGGGACGCTTCGGCGTTGTGCTTTGCGGCTCGAATGCGGGCCATGAGGGACTTGCACGGGTGGTCGCCGCCGCAAGGGACGAGCTCCGCGCAGGGACCGCCCCATCCGAACCGCCGCCCGGGCGAGTACGCCTAAAGGCAGCCACCGGCGACCCGACTGCGGTGGCCCGCCTTGACGAAGTGCTGCCGTGGCTCAACCACAACGCTGCAATTCATTTCTCGGCCCCCCACGGGCTCGAGCAGCAGGGCGGCGCGGCTTGGGGCACCCGGGATGTCTGCCAGGGCTCCGTGGAATGGCTGCTCGCCGCGACGGACTTCCCCCTGGTGCGCCAGATACTCAGCAAGGTCTTCTCTCAGCAGTACGCCAGGGACGGTTCGTGGCCCCAGTGGTTCATGCATCCGCCCTACAATCGGATCCAGCAGGCCCACAGCCACGGAGACGTCTGCTTCTGGCCGGTGAAGGCCCTCTGCGACTACATTGAGGCGAGCAACGACGTGGACTTCCTCAAGGAGCCCATCGGCTACACCGACCCCCTCACATTCGCCGCCGGCGGACCCGAGGAACCCCTGCTCGATCACTGTGACCGCGTGGTCGACCAATGTGAGTCCCGCTTCATCCAGGGAACAGCGCTCGTGAACTTCGGGGACGGCGACTGGGACGACACACTCCAACCTGCCAAGCCCGAGATCCGGACCAAGATGGTGAGCAGTTGGACCGTGGCCTTGGTTTTTCATGCTTTCCGCCAGCTCTCGGCCGTCTACGGCAGGGCCGGCCAGACCGTTCGTAAGGGCCGCCTCGATTCGCTGCTTGAGCGGATGCGGGCCGACTTCGCAAGGCACCTGATGCCGGAGGCCACCGTCGCAGGCTTTGTGATCAGGGAGGCCCAGGGGTCGTTTCGCCCCCTGCTCCACCCCACCGACCGAGTCACGGGAATCCGCTACCGGCTTCTGCCGATGACCCGCTCCATACTGGCCGAGCTTTTCACGCCCGAAGAGGCGACCAGGCATGCCGAGCTCATCCGGAAGGAGCTTCTCTACCCAGACGGGGCGAGGCTCATGAGCGAGCCGGCGACGTATCAGGGCGGCCTCGAGTCCCTCTTTAAGCGCGCGGACACGGCAGCCAACGTCGGCAGGGAGGTGGGCCTGCAGTACGTCCACGCCCATCTGCGGTATGCCGAAGCGATGGCGAAGCTCGGCGACGCCGAGGGCCTGTGGCTCGCCCTTCAGGTGGTGAACCCCGTGGGGATTCAGGAAGTTCTCCCCAACGCAGCCCCCCGCCAGAGCAACGTCTACTTCTCAAGCTCCGACGCCGACTTTGGCGACCGCCTGGAGGCCTCACGGAGATGGAAGGAGCTCCATTCCGGCAAGGTCACGGTCAAGGGGGGCTGGAGGCTCTACTCGAGCGGGCCGGGCCTATTCCTGCACGCGGTCAGAGCGTCGCTGCTCGGCATCCGGGAGTACTTCGACGATATCATTTTCGACCCCGTCCTGCCTCGGGGGCTGGACGGACTCCGGGCATCAATCGCGCTCTGCGGCAGGCCAGCGGAGGTTCGCTACGCGGTGAGGAGCGGCATGCACACGCCGAAGTCGCTTCGCGTAAACGGCGAAGCGCTCGGCGGTGGCCGGCCCGAGACGAACCCCTACCGCACGGGAGGGCTCTGCTTCTCTCGACAGGAGGTGCTTTCGCGCCTCCGCCCTGACGCGAACCTAATCGAGATCGAGCTCTAGCTCTAGCGGGGGCCGCTCCGCCGGCACCCCTACCCGGTGAAGCTGTCGTCCTCGGTCGCCTTGAAGCGGGACGCGACCGTCGAGACGGCCTGCCTCCTCGGCGCTTTAAGTACGGCCTTGGACGCAGGAGCCTTCAGGGTCGGGAGCACGGGAACCTTGACCGAATCCTTGTGGGTGTACTCGAACGTGCTGCTGGCGATCTCGCGAAGGTAAGCGACGCTGCGCTCCACCTGAACCGCGTGCCCCTTCATCTGTTCGGCGACCGCGGCAGTCTCCTCAGCGCCGGCCGCATTCGTCTGCGTGACCTTGTCCATCTGCGTCACGGCCTCGGTCAGCTGGACAAGCGCCTGGCGCTGCTCCCTTGAGGCAGAGGAGATTCCAGCGACCAGCTCATTCACCTCTCCGGCGCGTGCCGTGAGCTTCGTGAAGCTGCCCGTCACGAGATGGGAGATCTCCACCCCGTCCTTCGTCTTGGTGATCGCATCGCTGATGCTCGCCTCGGTCTCCTTCGCCGCCTGCGTCGAGCGCTGGGCGAGGTTTCGTACCTCCTCGGCGACGACCGCGAATCCGGCCCCGGACTCGCCCGCGCGGGCGGCCTCGACTGCCGCGTTCAGCGCGAGGATGTTCGTCTGGAAGGCGATCTCGTCGATAGCCTTGATGATCTTGGCGATGCTCTCAGAGGAGACCTTGATCGCGTCCATCGCCGCGGACATCCTCTCGATGTCGCGTCCACCCTGCTCGGCAACGCTGTGCATCTCGGTGGCCAGGGTCTCTGCCTTGCCCGCGCTGTCGGCGTTCGTCTTGGACATCGAGGATATCTCCTCGATCGTCGCGCTAACCTCCTCGAGGGAGGCCGCCTGCTCGCTGGCACCCTCGGCGAAGACAAGGCTCGAGCTTGAGACCTCCTTGGATGAGACCTCCATCTCGACGGACTCGACCGTTAGGTTGCCCACGAGCTCTCCGAGCTGGTGGTTCAGGCTCCAGAGCACGACGTAGGTAGCGCCGATCGCGACCACCAGAAGGCCGAAGAGGGAGAGCAGCCCGCGAAGCCGGTCGGCGACGTTCATATCGATCCGGTGCTGCAGAAGCTCCTTGAGCCCCGTCATGGTCGAATCGGCCACCGTGAGGCTCGAGGCGCTCGCGGACGCAATCGCGGCGTCCAGGTCCGTGGCGGCGACGGGCTGCCCGAGGGCGGCTTTCCCGAGGAGATCCTGGAGGGCCGTCGCCGACTTCTGGAATGCGGCGCGGTCGTTGCTTATCCGGTCCTTGACGGCACCGCTTCCGAGATGGTTGTCGCGCGTCTCGTCGAAGGCGCTGTCCACGTCGCTTGAAACCGTCTGAAGGCTGTCAGCCATGAACGCCGAGGCGGTGGCAACGTTCTGGGCCTCGTCCAGTGCCAGCTTTCCGCCCTTTAGGTGGGTAATGTTAGTCCCGAGCACCCCGTAAAAGCGGAGGAACCACTTGGGGATTGAGATGGTAGTCGCGTCGACCAGCGAATAACTCGGCAGCTCCGGGTCCAGGATGAGGTTCGAATTGGTGGAGACCATGCCAAGGAGGTCGTTCAAGTCACTCATCAGCTGCTGCACGTCCGCGATCTTTGGCGCTTGCCCGATCGCCTTCCAGCGCTGGCGAAGGTTCTCGGCGGAAAGGCGGTCCTGATTCTGCGCCTTGAGGGCCTCCGGGCTCACGCCGAGGCTACCGCCGTCCACGCCCTGCTCCTTCACAAGCTCGTCGAACGACGCGTCCACCGCCGCGGCTGTGGCCGCACCGCGGAGGGCGCCCGAGGTCTCCAGGCAAACCCCACCGAGCTGCCCCTGTATCTTGAGGATCCTGTCGGCAAACTGCGTCCCCTTCAGCTCCTGTGTGGCAAAAGTGATGTTCGAATTGAAGCTCTTCGTGATCAGCCAGACGGTCAGAGCGGTGAACGGAATCGAGAAGATCAGCACGATCAGCGTTAGCCTCTTGCTGATTCGCATCCCCATCAACATACGTATGATACGCGAGTGTTTCGGCGTCCCCTTGGACACCGGTAGTGGGACATGGGTATCCGCCTCTTTGAATTGAACCATGCACACTATACGTCACTTTTTCGGTATTTATTAATGCAAAGAGCCGTCCAAGCTTGGGTTGCACCCTGGGGGAACTACGTAGTCCCACATGTCTTTAGGCTCCAAGGGCCCTGGCGCCGGCCCGCCACACGCCCCCCGACGCCTTTCCGGCCAAATCAGGCGTTCTGAAGGGTTGCAGGCGGCTTCGTGGTCCAACACGGTGGACCGCTCATGTCGCTTTTCAGCCTCCTCGACGTAAACCTTTCCTTTGGTGGACCCGCGGTCCTCGACAAGGTCAATTTCCAGGTCGATCCGGGCGAGAGGGTGTGCCTGCTGGGCAGGAACGGCGCCGGAAAATCCACCCTCATGAGCGTGATCGCCGGCGAGATGAAGCCCGACACCGGCGACGTGTTCCGCCAGCCCGGCTCGCTGTTCACCCGCCTTGCCCAGGAGGTTCCCACGAGCCTCACCGGGTCCGTTCTGGACATCGTGACCTCGGGACTCAGGCCGCAGGGCGAGCACGAGGAGGACTGGGAACGCGACGTCCTTGTTCACGACCTGATCGACCACCTGCAGCTTTCGGCGGAGGCCGAGTTCTCCACCCTTTCCGGCGGCCTCAAGCGCCGCGCGCTACTGGGAAGGGCGCTGGCCGCAAAGCCGGACCTCCTGCTCCTCGACGAGCCCACGAACCACCTCGACCTGGACTCGATTCTCTGGCTCGAGGAATTCCTCCTCAACGAGAAGATCACGCTCTTTTTCGTCACCCACGACCGCGCCTTCCTCCGCCGCCTCGCCACCCGGATCGTGGAGCTCGACAGGGGAAGGCTCGCCGGCTGGGCCTGCGACTACGACACCTACCTGATACGCAAGGAGGAGGTGGTCGCGGCCGAGGAGAAGCAGCAGGCGGCCTTCGACAAGAAGCTCGCCCAGGAGGAGGTCTGGATCCGCAAGGGC
>CAISPT010000072.1 GCA_903887455.1 uncultured Opitutaceae bacterium
GGCTCTGTTGCGGGTATGTCGCCAAGCCACTTGTCGACCTCGCTCGCAAGGGCCCCGACATAGGCCTCGCCAATGACGTCGAGGTCGCCCGGCAGCGAGTTCCGCTCAGGCATGAAAAATCGCGTGTAGGTGGGGTCCGGATCCGGGCAGCCGATCAGCTGGATCTCCACAACGTAGTGCGCGGGCACCATCCGCGTGTAGCTGGGGTGGAACTGCGCGTCGAGTCCCTCGATCTTCAGCTGGCGGTGGATCGCGTCAATGCGATCAGCGACAAATAGCGCGGGACCCTCGCGGCGCTTTGCAAGAAAGTAGCGCATCGGCCGATCAAGCGAGCGAGCCATGCGCACGCGCTTTCCCTCGCGAGCGACGATCGCAAAGGACCCGTCGATTTCGCGAACGGATTCGGCAGAGCCCCGGAGAACCCTCTCGCGCGCCTCCTCGAGGGAGACGTTTCTCAGTCGCACAGTGGACGGGTCAATGAGGTCCACGAGTCTTTCGATATAGTCGTCCATGGCTGGGTTGGGGTTCGTTGATGTGGGACGCGGGCGGTTCATCGCGGAGCGAAAGAATCAGACCCAGCGAAAATCCAACTCATGCTTCCGCGGTTCGTCCGTATCAACGCAAAACAGTCGGCGGTATTCGGCCGGAGCCTAGAGACTGCGGCTCGACTCTCCCTTTCGAAGCCCCTTTTCGTTTACACGCCGTCGCAACGGCTGTACTAGATCCCACCCCGCGCTGTGCGCCCGACAGACGTCCCACGCGGCGAGACGATGGAACCCTACACCGCAACCCATGGCGTTTTCCAAGTCGGCCCACACGCCGGCCTTAGAGCGGATTCCGTCCCGACCGAAGGCGCCTTGTTCCCGCGGGAAGCCGGTCACTAGGGCTACAATCATGTCGAAGCTGCTAAAATGGATCATCGGCGCCTTGCTCGCCCTTGCCCTCGCATTCGGCGCCCGGTGGCTCGTTTATTCGAGAGACGCTTCCCTTCAATTCACGCAGCTTATGACCCGCGGAAATGGGCTCCTCGAACAGGGGGACGCGACGGGAGCCATCACTGCCTACACGGAGGCATTACGGCTTTCGTCGGCAAGTACCGACGTGAGGCTCAACCTTGCCAACGCCTACCTCCGGGCCACCAGGCCGAACGACGCGGAGAGGATCTGCCAGGAGGTGCTCGAGCTGAATCCGGGCAGCGCGGCCGCGCTCTACCTGAGGGGTTGCGCCCTCCTCCGTGCGAACCGTCCCCTTGAGGCCTCAGAGTCATTCCAGCAGTCGTGGAAGATCGAGCCTTCGATACCCGCACTCGACTTCCAGATGGGCATGGCACAGGAGGCGCTGGGCCAGCTTCCTGAAGCGATCAGGGACTTCGAGGGAGTTCTGCGCGCCGCCCCCAGCCATCCCTCCGCCCATTTCCAGCTTAGCCAGCTCTATCGGCGATCATCCCGCGACGCCGAAGCTGACCGTGAGCTCGAGCTTCACCAACGCATCTTGGCGAGCCGGAACGGCAACCCGGTCACGCTTGACGAGCTAGAGCGCTGCCTCTACACGCGGCCGCTGGCACCCTTCATTCTTGCACAGCCCTCTCGCCACGGGATACCCGTCCGTTTTGTCGAGGATACGACCGCGGCCCTCGGGGCTAACGCTTCAGGCCTGCGCGGCCCACTTGCGGCCATCGACTACGACCACGACGGGAGGACCAGCCTTTTTGTCCGGCAGGCGATCGGTGGATTCGTGCTCCTCGACAACCGCGGAGGCCACTTTTTGCCTCTTGGCCGCACGCTCTCTGCCCCCAAGGACGCAGGCTACCGCATGAGCCTGGTCGGCGACCTGGATAACGACGGCTTCGACGACGTCATCGTGCTCGGCGAATTGGATTCACGTGTGTTCAAATTTTACGCGCACGGGCATGTCCGCGACGCGACGCACGCTGCGGGCCTCGACGGCCTAAGGGGCACATCCGGCATCTTGGCCGACCTGGATTTCACCGGAAATCTCGACTTGGTTGCCGTTCGGACAGAAGGGGCCGGACTCGCCGTCTATCGCAATGTCGGGAATCTTTTTTTTGACGGAGCCTGGTCCGATTCCGGCCTGCCAGAGGCTCTTCCGCATGCGGTCCAGGTGGCGGTCGAAGATTGGGGCAATGAGGGCCTGCCGGCGGTGATCGTCGCTCGTTCAGGAGAGGCGCCGGTGTCCTTCTCGAGGAAAAGAGCCGGTGCCTTCGAGCCCAGCAGCCTCGGATGGGATTGGCCCAAGGGGACAGTGATGGCCACCGGCGACGTCGACAATGACCTTCGCCCCGAGGCCGTGGTCGCGACAAGCGAATCGATCGAGGTCGTAAGCCCCAGCCGCGGCCGGATCTCCAGCCTTCCGCTCGGAGGATTCAAGGTTTCAGGGCTTCTGCTGGAGGATTTCGACAATGACGGCTGGCTCGACATCCTGGCCTACGGTCCTTCGGGCATTAGGATCTGGCGAAATCGGGGCCGCGAGGGATTCGAGGACGTGACAGGAGAGCTCGGACTCAACGCCACTGGAGCGGTGGACGGCGTGGTTGCCGCGGATTTCAGGGGCGAAGGCTGCCTTGACCTGGTTACGAGTTCGGAATCCGGACTCCATTTCTGGCGCAACCAAGGAGCAGACATGAACCTGCGGCTGAAGCTCCGCCTCGTGGGCAACAGGTCCAACACGAGCTCGCTAGGGGTTCGAGTAGAGGCGCTGGCCGGCGACTGGCGCACCAGCCGTACCGTCAACCGGATGCCGTTGGAGATAGGCGTCGGTCAGCACCGGCAGCTCGACGCGCTCAAAGTGCACTGGTTCGACCTTTCCACCGCCCAGGTGGACGTTCCCGTCGAGCGGACTATGCTGACTGTCGTCGAGCCGAAGCTGCCAAGCGGCTCGTGCCCCTACCTGTACGCATGGGACGGCGGGGGTTTCCGTTTCGTGACGGACATTCTGGGTGCGGCTCCCCTCGGATTGCCCCTGGACGAAAAGAGATACGTTCCCGCGGACCCCGAAGAGTTCCTGTCACTCGGGACGGAAGCGCGGTTTCCACGGCACAACGGGGCCTACGAGATCCGCATCACCGACGAACTGCGAGAGGTGCTGTACCTCGACGAGGTCCATCTCGTCGCGCTGGACCACCCTGAAGGGACGATCGCCGTTCCGACCAGCAAGATGCACGCCTCGGGTCCATTTCCGGCCCACGAAATCTGGACTCTGCGGCCCTTGTGCACCCCGAAGGCGGCATTCAGAAGCGACGGTCTCGACGTCACCGAAGCTCTGGCGCGCGCCGACAACGTCATGGTGTCCCCGGTGAAGCTTCGCCGGCCGCAGCTTCGCGGCCTGGCCGAGCCCTTCTCGGTCACGCTCGATTTCGGCCTCCTGCCGCAGCATCGGCCGCTGGTGCTTGCGCTGACGGGCTGGCTGCACTTCGGGGGCGGCATGGCCAACATCGGGGGCGCCATCGATCGGACCCTGCCCTTTCCCTTCCCTGTGCTGGAGGCGGAGCTCGCCGATGGCACCTGGCACAGGGTCGATGCCGAGGTGGGAACTCCAGCCGGCAAGACGAAGACCATCCTCGTCGACCTCGACGGAAAGCTTCCCGAGGGCGCTAGGCGCCTCCGGCTTTCCAGTGCCTTTGAGATCTACTGGGATTGCGCGCTTCTGTGCGAAAGGGCCGCTGGGCCTGTCGCGCGGGGAACGGATCTGCTCCCCTCCCATGCCGACCTGCACGGCCGGGGTTTCAGCCGCTACGCCGACCTCCCCTCCTCGCTCCCGCTCACCCCGGTCTACACGGAGGTTTCCCCCGTCCCTCCCTGGGACCGGACTCCGGCCGGCTGGTTCACCCGATATGGAACCGTCGACAGCTTGGTCTCTCAGCGGGACGACCGCCTGGTGCTCCTTGCCGGGGGCGACGAGCTGGCGCTCTCGTTTGATGCCGGCGCCCTGCCGCCGCCGGCCCCTGGCATGGCGCGCGATTTCTTCCTGCACGTCGTCGGCTGGGACAAGGACGCCGACTTTCACGTCGGAACGGGCTGGCAGGTCGAACCCCTGCCGTTCGAGGGAATGGACGACCAGGCCTACGGGCGGGAGAAGCGGCCCGACCGCATCGATGATTCCTGGATCAAGGCCTACAATACCCGCTGGGTGGATCCGGTCGTGGTGCACCCGGGCGGCATCGAGCGCCAGGTTCCCTGAAGGCGACATGAGGCGCGACCCCTCCTTCTTCGATCGCCTGCGGTCTGCAACCCGGGCGAGCGTGCTTCAGGGCTTGGCTGGGCTCGCCGCACTGGGGATTTCAACCGGCACAATGGGTGCCACCGCCTCGGCCCCCGGAGGAGGGATTGAGGAGAGGTCACTCGCAACCAGGCCCGGAACCAAGGGCGGCCCCCTTTTCACGGTCGTGAGGCCCGAGGAAAGCGGGCTTACGAGCGAGAACAATTACGACGACCCGGAAATGTGGGGCAAACGCGCGCGTGAGCTCGAGATCGGCGCTATCGGCACCGGTGTCGCGATCGGCGACTTCGACGGCGACGGGCTGCCTGACATCTTCGTCGTCAGCAAAACGGAGACGTGCCGGCTTTTCCGTAACCTGGGCAACGGGAAGTTCGAGGACGTGACGGAAAAGGCCGGGGTCGCCGACCACGGCGCCGACGCCAGGATCTGGAAGCAGGGGGCCACCTTCGTCGACGTAAACAACGATGGCCTTCTCGACATCTACGTCTGTCGCTTTGGAGCGCCGAACCTCCTCTACATCAACCAGGGCGACGGAACGTTCAAGGAGGAGGCGCACGCGTACGGGCTGGACGTGAAGGACGCGAGCGTCATGGCCTATTTCTACGACTACGACAGGGACGGCTGGCTCGACCTGTTCCTTCAAACCAACGTGCTCGACGAGGCCGGACACCCCGAGGGCCAGCGCAACTACCTCTTCCACAACAACGGCAACGGGACATTTACCGACGTTACCGAGCGCTCCGGGATAGCGCCCGGGCCCGCCCACGGGAACTCGGCCGTGTGGTGGGATTACGACGGCGACGGCTGGCCGGATCTCTATGTCGCCAACGATTTCGATGTTCCCGACGCGCTCTTCCACAACAACCGGGACGGCACCTTCACGGACGTCGCCTCACGCGTCATTCCCCACGCCCCGTATTCCTCTATGGGATCGGACTCCGGCGACATCATGAACTCCGGCCGTATCGACCTCCTTGCAGCCGATATGGCGGAATCCGACCCCGTCGAGGACCAGCGGGCCATGGCCGGGACACGCAGCCAGATGCGCGAACCCGAGGAGGGTTCCGGGCAGGTGCGCCAGTTTCCCGCCAATGCCCTTTACCTCAACACGGGGACCGGACACTGCCTTGAGGCCGCTCGCCTCGCCGGCCTCGACGCGACCGACTGGACCTGGTCGCCCCTCTGGGAGGACTTCGACAACGACGGACACCTCGACCTCTTTGTGACGAACGGGATGTTCCGTGAAATCCACAACCAGGACCTCATCGAGAGGAGAATGAAGTCCGGCAGCGAGGCCGCCGGGCGTCAGCTGGTGCGAAACAGCCCCGTGTTCGCGGAGATCCACCACGCCTTCCGAAACCTGGGCGGCCTGCGGTTCGAGAACGTCTCGTCCTCATGGGGAATCGATCAGAAAGGGGTGAGCTTCGGTGCTGCCTCCGGGGACCTCTTCGGGGACGGCAACATCGACCTGGTCTACACCAACTACCAGGGCGGCGTCACCCTCCTGCGCAACAACGGTGACACCGGCCACCGCATCGTGGTGGCCCTTCGAGGGACCCGCTCGAACCGCTTCGGGATCGGATCGAAGGTGACGCTGGAGAGCGAGTCGGGGGTCCAGGCTCGGGTGGTGTCCTTGGGCCGGGGATTCATGTCCAGCAGCGAGCCGATCGCGCATTTCGGCCTCGGCAGTGATACGGCGGTCCACCGCCTGACAGTGTCGTGGCCGAGCGGCGCCGTTCAAACATTCGAGAACCTCTCCACGGACCGCCGGTTCACGATCACGGAGCCCGCATCGTCGTCGCCACCCCCAGCTGCTTCCAACCCGTCGAGGGCCCAGTTCGCCGAGGCGAGCCGCGACCTAAACCTTTCGTGGATGGCGGCGGAGGACGCCTATGACGAGTTCCTTGACCAACGCCTGCTCCCCGCGCGGCTAAACCGCCGGGGACCATCGTTGGCCGTGGGCAATATCGATGGCAGCGGCCGGGACGGCGTTTGCATTGGCGGAACGACACGGGAACCCCTGCGCGTGCTCTTACCCCACGGGGACCGCGGCTGGGCGCCCGAGCTCTCGCCTGCCCTTGCGGAGCCACCCGGAGTCGACGACGGCCCGATCCTCCTCTTCGACTCAACAGGCGGCGGGCACCTGGACCTCCTCGTGACGGCGGGAGGAACAAGCCAGCCGGCCGGGTCGGCCGACTATCAGCCACGCCTTTACCTTAACGACGGACTCGGCCACTTCCGAGCAGCCGCGGAAGGGACGCTGCCCGCCCTTTCCATAAGCGCGGGCGCGGCCGCCGCCGCCGACTTCGAGCACTCGGGGCTCCTGGGCGTCTTCATCGGCGGACGGGTCCTGCCCGGCCTCTATCCGGCGGCCCCACAGAGTGCTCTCCTTGCAAACCGCGGCGGCAGATTAGTAGACGTGACCGAGTCGGTGGCGCCCATGCTCCGCAAAGTCGGCTTGGTCACCTCCGCCCTCTGGTGCGACGTCGACGGCGACGGCTGGCCGGACCTGATGCTCACGCTCGAGTGGGGGCAGGTGAAGTATTTCCATAATGCAGGGGGAAAGAGGTTCGAGGATTGGACTGAGAAGGCCGGCTTCGCCTCAGCGGGAACCGGCTGGTGGCGCTCGATCGCAGCGGCCGACTTCAACGGCGACGGCCGTCCCGATTTTGCCGTGGGTAACGTCGGCTTGAACACTCCCTACCATGCTGATCCCGAGCATCCCGTGCTCCTGTTTTCCGGCGATTTCTCGGGCCGGGGCTCAAGCGAGATCGTCGAGGCGTTCACGAAGGACGGGCACCTGTACCCGAGGCGCAGTAGGGCTGACCTAGGGGCTGCAATCCCATCCGTTTTCCGCCGCTACCGCTGGAACAACGATTATGCCAAGGCCACCTTGAACGAGATCCTGAGCGACGAACGACTCGCCTCCGCGACCCGGCTCGCAGCCACGGAACTCCGCAGCGGCGTGTTCCTGAGCCAGCCCGACGGCGGATACCGGTTCGAGCCGTGGCCGCTCATCGCCCAGGTCGCTCCGGCCGACGGCATCGTCGCTGGCGACTTCCTAGGCGACGGCCATGCCGGAATCTACGCAGTGCAGAACTCCTATTCGCCCGCGCCCGCGATCGGCCGGTTTGACGGGGGCCTTAGCCAGCTGCTCCGCGGGGACGGACTGGGGCATTTCAGCCCGGTGGAGCCCCTCGAAAGCGGTCTGGTTGTGCCCGGCGACGCGAAGGCGTTGGCTGTCCTAGACCTCGGCGACGGGGGATGGCCCGGCTTCATCGTCTCCCGAAACGCGGAGGCGACCCTGGCCTTTCGCAACCGAGGCAGAGAGGGACACCATTCCCTGCGCGTGGTTCTGGAGGGGCCGGAGGGAAACCGGCAGGCCGTGGGAGCGCGAGTGACGGCTGAATATTCCAACGGATCGACCCAGACCGTGGAACTCTCCGCAGGTTCCGGCTACTACAGCCAGTCGACGGCCGCGCAATTTTTCGGTTTCACCGACCGCAACCCGCTTCTGCACATTCGAGTTCGGTGGCCATCCGGAGTCACAACGACGAGCCCGGATTTCGGCGTCAGAGTTCCAGGGACGCTAAAGCTCATCGCGCCTCGCAATTGACCGGGATCTAGCCGGGTGCCTCCGGCCACCGCGGCCCCGCGATCGACCCCTGAGTTGGGTCAATCCGCCACAGTTAACTGTCAATGGCGCCCCCTAGGCCTTAGGCAGACACTCCCCAGATGTCCTGCACGGCTGACCTTGTGTCGGTGTTAAAAAGGGCGGAATACGCAGCGACAGAGCCCTCCGGGGACGATGCATCAGCCCCGCTAATGAGGGCGATCAGATCTTCAGGCGAGCAGGCACCGCTTTGCCGCCCCCTGACGCCACAACGCTTACTGCACGCATGAAATACAACACACGGAATACCGGATCTTTGGCCTGCGCAGCTCCAGTGCTGGTCCTGCTCACCCTCACATGGGCTGGATGCACGCCGAAGTCGTACGAGCCGGCGGCCGAAGCTTCACGCCCGCCATCGTTCTCCGTCACCCTGCCCATCCCCCCGGGACCCAATGACCTCTTCGAGGATGTGACTGCCAAGGCGCGGCTCGATTTCGTGCAGCAGTTCTGCGACGAGCGGATCGCCAATATCATCGAGTCAAACGGCTCGGGAATCGCGGTCTTTGACTACGACAACGACGGCTACATGGACATTTTCATCGCCAATCCAGGTCCACTGGCCGGAGTGACGCACGAGAGGCCCGGAACCAAGCGGGAGCCCTGCCGCCTCTACCACAACAACCGCGACGGCACGTTCACCGACGTGACGGGGAAGGCAGGGATCGACGTACCGGGCTACGCCGTGGCCGCCGCGGCAGCAGACTACGACGGCGACGGATTCACGGACTTGTATGTGATCTGCGTGGGCAAGAGCTACCTTTTCCACAACAACGGAGACGGCACCTTCAAGGACGTGACCGACACCGCGGGCGTCGGAAACGTGGGCGGGACGGGTATCGGCGCCACATGGCTCGACGTCAGCCACAGCGGCCGGCTGGACCTGTATGTGGGCAACTACCTCAAATTCGATCCCGACTACCGCCTCTACTACAACCCGACC
>CAISPT010000073.1 GCA_903887455.1 uncultured Opitutaceae bacterium
ATCGATGATGACGTGCATGCCCTTTTCCGCGCTCCAGTCCACCGCCTGGTCCAGGAGCTTCAGGTAGCCCTCCTTGCCCCGCGCCCTCCAGGCGGCGGGATGGACGGGGATCCTCACCAGGTTGGCCCCGAAGTCCTTGATCGCGGCGAACAGGCCGGGGTTCCAGCGCCCCTCCTCGTCGATCTTATCCGGGTCGGCGATCGACAGGCCCCTGAAGAGCACGGGCTGCCCTGACGGGTCGACGAAGCGGTTGCCCTTGACCGATATCCGGGGAAGAAGCGTCGCGAGGGGGTTCGGACCCCGCTGTGCGGGCTCCCCTCCGCCCCACACCGATTTTCGGGCCGGCTGGGCGGGTTGGTCGGCGGCCGCGAGGGTTGCGGCAGCCAGAAGGGATAGCAGGGTACCTGCGAATAGGCTTCTCATGGTGTTTTGGGGGCTGGGGATCTTCCCCATCCTTGGGCCGCAGCCCCGCCGAAGCAACCCCTTGCTCCCCTGCGGAGCGGGATGCCTATGCCGCGCTCGCCGCCGCCGTCTCCGCCTCGATGCCGCTAGTCGCGCGCTCAAAGGCAGCCTCTAGGTCGGCCAGCTTGATGGGCTTCGAGACAAAATCGTTCATGCCCGCGTCGAACGCCCGGCGCCTGTCGCTGTTCATCGCATTGGCGGTGAGCGCGACGATCCAGGTCCGCCTGCCGTCCGCCCGGGCGCGAATGCGCCGCGTGGACTCGCATCCGTCCATCACGGGCATTTCCATGTCCATCAAAATGATGTCGTAGGGTTGCTCGCTGGCGGCCGCCAGGGCCTCCTCGCCGTTGTTTACCAGTCGCGGATGCACCCCGATCTTGGCGAGAAGCATCGTGGCGACACGCTGGTTGACCACGTTGTCCTCGACCAGGAGCACCCTCAGGCTCGAAAGCGACACCGCCGTCTCGTGGACCGGCTGCGCCTCCCCCACGGGGGCAAATCGCGAGGCCTCTCCGAGGATCCGGTCGATTGCAGAGTATATCCTGTCGGGCTTGAGGGGCTTGTTGACCTGTGCCGTGAATTCGGGCCGTGCCGTGCCGTCGGCCATGGAGTTGAGGAGGACCAAGGGAAGCGCGGATCGGGATCCGAGCTTGCGGATCTCGGAGGCCAGCACGAGGCCGTCCATCGCCCCCATCTGGCGGTCGATGAGCGCCAAGTCGCAGGGGCCATCCGACTTGAGCAGTTCGAGCGCCTCCGCCCCCGAAGAGACGGCCGTAACCAAGGCACCCCAGGCCCTCAAGTGCGACGCAAGCCAATCCCTGGCGGCGGCATTGTCGTCGACCACCAGGAGCTTTCGCCCCGCAAACGCCGTCGGCGCGTCCAGCCAAAGCGGCTTGGCGACCGCAGCCTGAGCCTTCACGACGATGCTGAAATTGAACGCCGAGCCCTTGCCGTCCTCGCTTTCCACCCACATCCGCCCGCCCATTGCCTCGGCAAGGCGCCGGCTGATGGCGAGCCCGAGGCCCGAGCCCCCGTACTTGCGCGTCGTCGACGAGTCCACCTGGGAGAAAGGCTGGAACAGCCGGTCCCGCCGGTCCACCGGAATGCCGATGCCGGTGTCCCTCACGCTGAACCCGATCTCGAAGTCGCCGCCCTCGCTCGGGGCCGAGGCACCGATGGAGAGCACGACCTCACCTTTCGCCGTGAACTTGAGCGCGTTGCCGACCAGGTTGACCACCACCTGCCTGAGGCGCGTCACATCCCCCACCAGGACGAGGGGCACCACCGGGTCGATCCGGGCGAGAAGCTCCAGATTCTTCTGGGTCGCCTTCGTGGCGAACATGTCCAGGACGTCCTCGACGCACCGCCTAAGGTCGAAGGGCTCGCTTTCGAGTTCGATCCTGCCGGCCTCAATCTTCGAGTAGTCGAGTACGTCGTTGATGATCCCCAGGAGCGCGTCGCCGCTCGTCTCGATCGTCCGCACGAAGTCGGCCTGCCGCTCGTTGATCCCGGTGTCCCTCAGCAGCCCCGCCATTCCAAGGATGCCGTTCAGCGGCGTACGGATCTCGTGGCTCATCGTGGCCAGGAAGGAGCTCTTGGCCTGGCTGGCGAGATTGGCCTCGATGGCTGAGCGCTGGGCGTGGGCGATTGCCTCCTCCAGCTGGGAGTTGAGCTGCTCCGCCGCATCCTTGGCCGCCACGAGGCGTTCCTCGGCCGCCTTCCGCTCGCTGATGTCCGTGGCCGAGCCCGTGAAGCCCGCGACACGCCCCATCGAGTCCCGGAAGGGATGAACCTCGAAGTCGCTCCAGTAGGCCCGCCCCGCCTTCGTGTAATGGATCACCTCGGCGTCGGAGGGGAGCCCCTCGGACATCCGGTCGGAGACCAGGCGGACTGTGGCGGGGTCGGTCAGCGGCCCGACCAGCAGCTTGTTGGTGCTCTTGCCCCGGGCCTCGTCGAGCGTGTAGCCGTTCAGGCGCGTGAAGCCCTCGTTCACCCACTCGATGCGACCCGCCGGGTCGGTGATCACGACCGCGTCGTTGGTATGGGCGGCCACGAGCGCCAGGCGTGCGTTGTAGGCCAGGGCCTGGGAGAGTTCGGTCGTTCGGCGCGCCACCTCGTGCTGGAGCATGGCCGTCTGGCGCTCGAGCTGGCGGAACGCCGAGGCGAGCTCCTCCTCGGCCGCCTGGCGGCGGCCCTCGCTGCGGTGGCTAAGGCGGCCGACGACCGCGGCGAGCCCCGAGAGAAAGATGATCCTGAGCGCCACGAAGACGGTGACGTGGAAGGCCGCGGGCAGGCCGTGGCTTAGGGCGAAGCGCTCGGAGATACCCCCGGCAACCGGGAGCACGACCGCTGCGACGAGCAGGCCACGGGTGAAGCGGCCGGCGGGGGAGTCGATGTAGAGGAGCTCCAGCGGCTTGCTTCCAGTCGACCTGGCCCAGGCGTAGACCGAGGCGATCACCAGGGCGGATCCTACCCCGACAAGCGCGAGAAGGCTGTAGATCGACAGGTCCAGCCCGTAGTAGACCCGGGCGGGCGCTAGGCCCACGCCTAACCCTAATGCCGCGACGGCCGCTGCCAGCCCGAAAGCCGCGGCGGCTCGTAGCGGCCAGCGGAGGTTGTCGGGAACTGGACGCATGGTACGATTATCCTATCCATCGGTCGCCCGGGCGTTCCCTTCAGGGAATTCGTTAGGAGGCCCCAAGGCCCCCGACTATTGGTCGACGAAATGCATCTCGGGCTTGTGCCCGTTCGACCCGTTGCGCTGGGGGCCCGTGACCTTGCCCATCCCGTTGCGCTTCTGAATGATAGGGATTGGGCGGGGCGCTGGCGCCTCGCGTTCGACCTGGGGCGCCGTTTGCCGGCCCTCGGCGCTGACGCCGTGGACCATTTTCATCAGGTCCCCAACGGCGGCCTTCACCTCCGCGGATTGGGTCTGGAGCTTCTGGGCCGAGGTCGAGGCCTGCTCGGCCAGGCCGGCGTTGGTCTGGGTGATCTGGTCCATCCCGGCCACCGCCTGGTTGAGCTGTGTGATGCCCTCGCTCTGCTCGTGGGAGGCCTGGGCTATGCCGCCCACCATCTCGTCAAGCTGTCGGATGCGCTCAACGATGGCGGTCAGACTCGACGCCACCTGTCCGCTGATGCTCACGCCCTGCTCACTCTTGGTGGAAGCGTCGGCGATCTTCGCCGCGGTCTCCTTGGCGGCCTGCGCCGAACGCTGGGCAAGGTTGCGGACCTCCTCGGCCACCACGGCAAAGCCGGCGCCGGCCTCGCCCGCCCTGGCGGCCTCGACTGCCGCGTTGAGGGCCAGGATGTTGGTCTGGAAAGCAATCTCGTCGATCGTCTTGATGATCTTGGAGATCTCGGCGCTCGAGGAGTGGATCGCAGCCATGGCCCCGTTCATGGCCGCCATGTCCTTCGACCCGGCGTCTGCGGTCGAGCGGGCCTCGGCTGCGAGGTCCTTGGCCGACTGCGCGCTCTCGGAGTTGCGCTGGGTCATGCTCGCCATCTCGTGAAGCGAGGCGCTGCTCTCCTCGAGCGAGGCCGCCTGTCGGCTCGCGCCGTCCGCCATCGAGCTGCTGACCTCGGCCACCGTCAGCGCGGCAGCGTAGGTCTGGCTCGATTCCGCGGATAGGAGGTCGGCGATCGCAGAGATCGGGCGGGTGATAGAGCGGATGACGAACCACGCGGCGACGATGGCGAGCAGGGCGCCCGCGGCCGTGGAGATGATCACCAGGAGCTCGTTTCGCTTCTGGTCGTCCCTGGCCCGCTGCTCAAGCTCGCTCTGGAAGCCGATGACCGACTGCCTCACCCGGCCGAGCGCGGCCGTGAAGAGAGGGGCGATCCTGTCGAGCTGGCTGTCGACGAGGCTGTTCCGCTCGTGCTTGAGGTCGATGATCGTCTGCAGCGAGGCGGAATAGTCGTCGGCAGCCGCCCGCAAGGACCGCAGGAGTTTATCCTTTTCCTCGTCCTTGAGGGAGGCGTCCATCTTCACCAGTTCCTCCTGGTCCTTCTCGAGCTTGTCGATCGACGCGCCGACGGACTTGATGCCCGTGCGCGCCGCCTCGGCGAAGTCCTCGCGCGAGGTCAGGAGGAAGGAATTCACCAAGCTGCTGCACTCAAAATAGGCCTTCAGGGCGTTTGAGACTTTGAAAGCGCCGTTCATGTCGCCGTTGTTCTTCGCGTCGGTCAGGACCTTCTGGAGGCCCTTGGCGATGGATTCCCCGGTCGGCGTGAGCCTTCCGGTGACGACGGCATCGAGCTTGCCCGAATTTTCCACGACCCTCTGGAAGGCCCCGTCGTACTGCGCAAACAGCTTTCCGGCCTCGGCCAGCTGCTGCCTGCGATCGGGATCCTCGATGAGCTGCCCCGCCTTTGAGAGGTCCTGGTCGAGCTTCTGCTTGGACTCCTGGTAGGCCTTCGCGTGCTCAGTGGTCGGGGCCGCGAGGAACTCGTTCACGTGGAGCTTCAGCTCGAGCATCGAGGCCTCGAGCGTCGCCGCTGTGTTGGTTTCCTTCGTGCTGCCGGCATAGAGCGCGAGCTTTCGTCCCGAGGCGCCGAGCGTGAGCCACGCCACGGCCGACACGATTCCCAAGAGCACAAAGACAAGCGTGAAGCCGAGCGCGATTCTACGGCCGATGGTCAGGGTACCTGGGGTCATTTTGGGGGCCTATTATTGGGGGTAACTTTCGCAAAACTAGTCCTGGTCCATCTTGAACTGGATCGGGAAAGACACCTTGATCGGAACCGCGTTGCCGCCCTTTTTCGCGGGCTTGAACTTCCAGTGGGCGAGCGCCTCAAGTGCGGGGTTCGAAAAGGCAGTGTTGCTCGTCTTGACGACCTTCGGGTCTACGACGTTACCCTTCTCGTCGATCGTGCAGGAAACCGTGACGACGCCGGCGATGCCCGCGCGCCGGAGCTCATCCGGGTATTCGGGGCGCACCGTTCTTACAGGGACCGGGGGTTCGGTACCTTCCTCTGCCCGTGCGGGCAGGGCCGAGAGAGACAGTACTGAAACAAACACCGCTAGAGCCGGGTATTTCATATGCGTGACACAGAAATCGACTCCAATTGACCGACATTAAGTACAATTGCTCATACTGACCCCGGACGTTCGCTCCAGACCGCGTCGAATTGTCACGTAAAGCCCCGGTGCAGCACCCTGTTCCGGGCAATCCCCCAACAGGAAATTTTTCGCTGAACCCGATCCGCCAAATGCTCAAGGACGGCCGTTTGCCGGCGCCTGACCGGGGACTGTGCACCTCCACAAAGATTGCCCTTCCATCAGCGGCGCGGGCTTTTTAACGTTTTGTTCCCTCATGACTGCAGAGATTAAACTGCGGCGCACGGCCGCATTCTCAGCGTGCCTTGCAGTCGCCCTAGGAGCATTGGCCTTGGTCGGCCTCTGGCTCCATGTGGACATCCTCCGCACGCTGCACGCTGGATGGAAGCCGATGGGGCCAAACTCGGCCCTCTGCTTTGTCCTCGCGGGCAGCTCCTTGATTCTGCTTCAGGGCAGTCCGGCGCGGTTGCGCGTCTTGGTGGCTCAGGCGCTTGCCGTAGCCGTCACCCTACTGGCCGCAGTCTCGCTTCTTTCCTTCGTGGCCGGCCTTCCGCCGCCGTTCTCCAACCTGCTATTCCGCGACGAGAACCCCAGGGACATCGGCGCAATGCGCATTCCCCTGAACACCACGCTTCCCTTCATCATCCTCGGGCTGGGAATCCTGAGCTTGAACCTGAAGCGGCGCTCATGGCTGTCCCTTTCCAACTGGCTCGCGCTTCTGGTCGTGAACTTTGCGCTCATCACCCTCACCGGGTACGCCTTCAATTCGGAGTCGAGTGCGATCGGGATGTCGGTCGCCAGCGTGTTCGGCTTCCTGTTCACGGGGACCAGCCTCCTGCTGACCCGCTTCAACACCCAGCTTCTCGGCATTTTCTCAAGGGCCCACCCGCTCGGCTTCATTGCGTTCCGGCTCGTGATCTACGGGATCAGCGTTCCCCTGGTGATCTACGCGCTCGCAGCCTGGTGGCTTCTTCCCCTGATACCCGCGCAGAATGACGTCGCATTCCTGGCCATCCTGGTGTCCTCGGTGTTTCTCTTCGGCACCATCGCCAAGCTCCTTCAGGAGATGGAATCCATGGACCGCCAGCGGCGCGACGCCGAGGGATCCCGCGATGCGCTGCTGGCCCGCATGCAGCACCAGGCTGCAAACCTTGAGATCCAGGTGGCCGAGCGCACCCGCCGCCTTCACGAATCGACCTCGCGCCTCCAGCTGGCCCTGCAATCGGGCGGGTACGGGGTGTTCGACTGGGACTTGGCGACGAACGCCCAAGTATGGGACGAGCGCCAGTGCTCCATCTACGGCTTGCAGCCCGATCAGTTCGACGGACGTTTGGAGACATGGCTCGGCTTCGTTCATCCCGACGACCGGACGAAGGTCCATACAACCAGCCCCGACGAGCCTGTGACTAGGGCCGCCGGCGGTCCACGCGACACCGAGTTCCGCATCATCAGGCCTGACGGACAGCTCCGCCATATCGCCTCCCGCACAACGCTCTACCGAAACACCGAAGGGAAGGTGATCCGGATGGTCGGGCTCAACAAGGACGTGACCGCGGAGCGCGAACGCGAGCAGGCCGTCAAGGCCCTTAACCAGCGGCTCCTCTTCGTGCTGAACGCCACGGGCTACGGCGTCTGGAAGTACGACTTCGCCACGGATTCCATGGAATGGGACGACCGGCTCGTCGCCATCTACGGTGCCGAGCGCTCGGGCCTCGCAGGCAACATCACGGACTGGGAGAAGCGCGTGCACCCGGAGGACCTGCACGCGGCGAGGTCGGACATCGACAAGGCGCTCAGCACGCGCGCCATCCACCTGGACCAGACCTTCCGGATCATCAGGCCAGACGGGAACATCCGCTACATCGCCTCCCATGGCTACCTGCTGCGCGGCTCCGACGGGAAGCCGGAGAGCATGGTTGGCTTCGACAGCGACATCACAGACGAGCACGACCTGCGCGAGGAGCTGCGCATCACCGAGGAGCGCTGGCAGCTCGCCATTGCAGGCAACAATGACGGCGTCTGGGACTGGAACCTGAAGACGGGAAAGGCCTATCGGAACGCGCGCTTCGCGGAGATCCTCGGCTATACCGCAGACGAGCTCAACAGCGACACCCACATCTGGCGGGCCATGGGGCATCCCGAGGACCTTGCCGCCACCGAGGAGGCCATCACGGACCACATCGAGGGCCGCAGACCCGTGTACCAGAGCGAATACCGGCTCAAGCACAAGGCGGGCCACTGGGTTTGGGTGCTGGACCGAGGAAAAGTCGTCGCCTGGGACGCGCAGGGCGCGCCCATGCGGATAGTGGGAACCCAAACCGACATCACGCCGCGCAAGCAGCTCGAGGAGCGCCTACGCCACGGCGAGGAGATGTCGCTTCAGCTCAGCCGACTCGCCCAGATTGGCGCCTGGGAGTGGGACCTGGCCACCAAGAAGGTCACGTGGTCGCCTGAGATGTTCAGGATCCACGAGGTGGACCTGGGCTACGAACCGACCATGGAGAAATCGATCGATTTCCATCCCGACCAGGCCCGGGAGACCCTGAGCGAGGCCCTCAGGAACGCCTCCGAGGAGGGAGTCGGGTTCGATCTCGAGCTCCCGATGGTCACCGCAAGGGGGCACAAGCTCTGGGTGAGGATGCTCGGGCGTGCGGAGGTGAAGGACGGAAAGCCGTCCCGGGTCTACGGCGCCTTCCAGGACATCTCCGGCCGGCGGGACGCCGAGGAGATGCGCCGCCATCTCGAGGGCCAGCTTTTCCAGGCTCAGAAAATGGACACGCTGGGGACCCTGGCCGGCGGCATCGC
>CAISPT010000074.1 GCA_903887455.1 uncultured Opitutaceae bacterium
CCCATCACCCACGTCACGATCCCCGAGTCGAAGGCCATCCAAGCGATGAGGGAAGCCGGGTTGCCCCCGTGGATGGTGGAGATGCTGGGGGAACTCAACATCATCGGGAAATCCGGGCACTTGGCTGCGGTGAAGCCCGATGCCGAGGCCCTCCTCGGCAGGAAGCCGACCCCTTTCGCGGAGTTCGTCCGGGACCACCTTTCGGCTTTCAGGCCCTAGGACGCCTCGTCCCCCTGGCCTTGGCGGCGCGGAAGCAGTGGGCGTCATGGTCGCTCACGATCCCCACGGCCTGCATCCAGGCATAGACGATCGTAGGCCCCACGAACTTGAAGCCCCGGCGTTTTAGCTCGAGCGAGATGCGCTCCGAGAGCGGGCTGCTCGTCAGTCGCACGCCCCCGTCTTGCACGAGGACCTTGCCGCCGGTGAAGGACCAGCAGAACGCGCTGAAATTCTCGCCGCGACCCGCCATCTCCAGATAGATCCGGGCACCCTTTATCGTGGCCTCTATCTTCGCCCGGGAGCGGATGATGCCCGGGTTGCCGAGCAGGCGTCGAATGTCCCTTTCGGTTAAGCGCGCCACCTTCTCCGGGTCGAAACCGGCAAACGCCTCTCGGAACGCCTCCCGCTTTCTTAGCACGATGATCCAGGCTAGCCCCGCCTGGAAGCCCTCCAGCATCAGGGTTTCCCACAGCGCCCGGGAGTCGCGCTCGGGCACTCCCCACTCCAGGTCGTGGTAGGCTCCCATTAGGGGGTCGCCCTCCGCCCAGGTGCACCGCCGTTTCGCCTTTGGAGCCATCGATTCAGGGGACGCTACCGGTAGCGCCCGCTTCCGCCAGCCCGGATCTTCGGACATCCGGAATGTCCCGTCGATTGGGGGTTGAATCCCCGCCGGGCGGTGATCGACTCGGCGGCGCATGACCGCCTCGTTCCCATGGCTTAGCATCGACCGGGCGACGCGCACGGTGTCCATTGACGCCTCGCATCCGGGGTTCTTCGGTGACCCCTACACGACCTACGAGAGGATTCGGGCAGAGGCCCCCGTCTTCTTCTGGAAGGAGCAAAAGCGCTGGTGCCTACTCAACGCATCCGATGTGGCCGCCGTCCTGCGCGACCGCCGGTTCGGCCGCGAGCTGCTGCCGCTGCAGGGGGAGCCCGGCCCGGCGGTTCCGGCCGCCGGCGACCCGACGCCGGCCTTCCACGAGCTCAACCGCAACTCGATGCTTGAAAGGGAGCCGCCTGTCCACACGCGGCTGCGGACGCTCGTGAACCGCGCCTTCGTCTCCCGCAACATCGAGAGGCTAAAGCCCAGGATCGAGGCGATGGCCCACAGCCTTATCGACGGGATGGAGCCCCTGAAACGGACCGAACTCCTCGAGTCGTACGCAACCCCGATCCCCGTGGTGGTGATCGCGGAGTTGCTTGGGGTCCCAACCGACATGTGCCCGCAGCTCCTGGACTGGTCGCACCGGATGGTGGCGATGTACCAGCTGGGCAGGACTCGCGAGATCGAGATCTCTGCCGAGTCGGCCACGGTAGCGTTCTCTGATTTCCTCAGGTCGTACGTCGCGGACCGCCGGCGGCGGCCGGCCGACGACTTGATCAGCCACCTGCTGGCCATCGAGGCCACGGGCGAACGGCTCTCGGAGGACGAGCTGATCGGGACCTGCATCCTTCTCCTCAACGCGGGCCACGAGGCCACGGTCAGCGCGATCGGGAACTCCGTGAAGACGCTTCTTGAACAGGGGACGGACCTGAAGGCGGCCTTCGCCGGCGAGGCGGCAACGGAGGCGACAATCGAGGAATGCCTCCGGTTCGACCCGCCGCTCCACCTTTTTGACCGCTACGTGCAGGAGGACCTAGAGGTGGCGGGCGTGGCGCTCAAGAGGGGCGACGCCGTCGCGCTCCTCTACGGCGCGGCCAACCGCGACCCGCAGAGGTTCGCCGACGCCCACCTGTTCGACCCGGCCCGCCCGGCGGCGGGAGCGGCGGCCGGCCACATGAGCTTCGGGGGCGGGATCCACTTCTGCCTGGGCGCCCCGCTGGCGCGGCTTGAGCTCCAGGTCGCCCTTCCGGCCCTGTTCCAGCGCCTCCCGGGCCTCTTCCTCTCGGAGCCGCCGCAGTACCGGGACAACTACCATTTCCACGGGCTGCGGGAGCTTAGGGTTGGCTGGCCCTGATCCGCGCCAGACCGTTCCTTCCTGTGCCGGTCTAAAGTTAGCGTGGGGCGCCGCTTGTGGCGGCCCGGGGGAGGGGGGAGCATGCTCCTTGCGGGCCATCCCTTCCTCAGCGTTCGCTGCTCGGATCCCTGGCAGCACTTCCTGCCCAGGACCCGCGGTCGTCGAAGGCCCGTCCAAACGAAACCCCCATGGACAAGTCCGCCGCGGTACCCCCCGCACCCAAGACCGCCCCCTATCTCGACAGCAGCCAGCCCCTTGCCCTGCGGGTGGCAGATCTTGTCTCGCGCCTGACGCTCCCAGAAAAGGTCAACCAGCTGCTTCACGAGAACCTCCCCGTCGACCGACTCGGGGTTCCTGGCTATAACTGGTGGAACGAGGGCTGCCACGGTGTAGGCCGCAACGGCCGCGCCACCGTCTTCCCTCAGGTGATCGGCCTCGGGGCGACATGGAATCGCGAGCTCGTTGAGCAGGTAGCCACGGTCGTCTCCGACGAGGCCCGGGCCAAGCACCACGCCGCGGCAGCGGCGGGCCGCCGAGGGCAGTACCAGGGACTCACCTTCTGGACTCCCAACATCAACATCTTCCGCGACCCGCGGTGGGGAAGGGGGCAGGAGACCTTCGGCGAGGACCCCTGTCTCACGGGCATCCTCGGCCTGGCGATGGTGCGCGGGCTCCAGGGGGCCGACCCGACCTACCTGAAGACGGCGGCCTGCGCCAAGCACTTTGCCGTGCACAGCGGCCCCGAGCAGGAACGCCACGTCTTTGACGCCAGGCCGTCCCAGAAGGACCTGCATGAGACCTACCTGCCCGCTTTCGAGACGCTGGTCCGCGGCGGGGTGGAGGCCGTGATGGGCGCGTACAACCGGACGCTAGGGGAGCCCTGCTGCGCAAGCCGCCTGCTTCTCGTGGAGATCCTGCGGAGCCGCTGGGGCTTCGGCGGGCACGTGGTGAGCGACTGCGGGGCCATTGACGACTTCCACCAGCACCACGGGGTGACCCCCAGCGCGGCGGCCTCCGCGGCGCTCGCCGTAAAGAATGGCTGCGACCTGAACTGCGGCTGCACCTACAAAGATTTGATCGAGGCGCTCGAGACGGGGCTGATCACCGAGGCCGAGATCGACGTCTCCCTGCGCCGCGTCCTCGCGACAAAGTTCAAGCTCGGCCTCCTAGACCCTCAGGAGAAACTGCCGTGGTCGGGCCTCTCGACCGAGATTCTCGACAGCCCGGCCCACCGCGAGCTCGCGCGCCGTGCGGCGGCCGAGTCGGTCGTGCTCCTGAAGAACAACGGGATTCTCCCCTTGAGGCCCGACCATGAGAGTATCCTCGTCACGGGCCCGACCGCCGCGAACACCACGGCGCTCCTCGGCAACTACTACGGCCTTTCCCCGAGGCTTGTCACGATCGCAGAAGGCATCATGGCCAACTCGGCGGAGGGCTGCCGCACGGTCTACCGTACCGGCTGCCCGCTCCTGAGCCCCCTGGCGCCCGGCGTCAACTACACCTACCCAACGGCCGCCGAGTCGGAGCTCACGATCGCCGTCGTGGGTCTCGACCCATCGCTCGAGGGAGAGGAGGGCGACACCGTCGCCTCGCCCACGGGCGGCGACCGCGACAGCATCGAGCTGCCAGCCGTCCAGCTCGAGTTCCTGACCGAGCTTCGCAAGCACGCGAGGAAATTAGTGGTCGTGGTGACGGGCGGATCGGCCATCGCGATCCCCGAGGTCCACGAGATGGCCGACGCCGTGCTCCAGGTCTGGTATCCCGGATGCGAGGGCGGCGCCGCGGTGGCCGATGTCCTTTTCGGGCGCACGTCTCCCTCGGGGCGGCTTCCGGTGACGGTGCCCGGGCGAACCGCCGACCTGCCGGCGTTCTCCGACTACGGGATGAGCGGCCGGACCTACCGCTTCGCCGAGGTGGAGCCTCTCTATCCCTTTGGATTCGGGCTCTCCTACGGCCGGGTCGCCTACGGATCCCTCTCCTCCGGCGCTCAGCCGGTCTCCAAGGGAGGAAGCGTTACAGTGGGTTCGACGGTGAGCAACACCGGCTCTCGCCCGGTTTTGGAGACCGTCCAGTGCTACGTGGTCCCGCCGAGGGATTGGCCCTCCGCCCCGAGGGCGACGCTTGTCGACTTCCGTAAGGTGGCGCTTGCTGCAGGCGAGTCCAGGGTCGTCGAGTTCACGCTTCCAGCTTCGGCCTTCGCCCAGACCGACGCGGCCGGAACGAAGGTCCATCACCCCGGCTGCTTTGGGGTCGTGATCGGGGCGGCCTCGCCCGGAGCGCGGGCGCAACAGCTTGGCGCACCGTCGCCCGCCGCGGGAACGGTCGTCCTCGCTTGAGGCCCCGTGCCCGGCCGCCAAACATACCCTGAAACGGGTTCAACGATTTGATTGCCGCCTTCGATTACGCCTCGAACCCGAGACCCGCGACCGTCAAGGTGCAGATCGACCTAGAGTAGCCCCCCACAACAGGAACACCCCATGAAGAGCCCCGCCGAGAAGCTGACCTTCGTAGAGAAGGCCGGTTACAGCGCCACCGATGCCGCAGCGAACTTCGTCTTTATGACGATGATCCTGTTCCAGCTGAACTTCTACACGGACGTGTTCGGCCTCACCGCGAGCGCGGCGGCGGCGATCCTGCTCTGGCCAAGGCTCTGGGACGCCATCTTCGACCCGATCATGGGCGTCCTCGCGGACCGGACCGAGACCAGGTGGGGCAAGTTCCGCCCCTGGGTCCTCTGGACGGCGATCCCCTGGTGCGTGGTGATGGTCCTCGCGTATACGACCCCCCGCGGCTGGAACGCGGCCCCTCTTGTCGCCTACGCCTTCATCACGAACACGCTGCTGATGACGCTCTACTCGATGAACAACATGCCGTATTCCGCCTTGGGCGGCGTCATGACGGCCGACCTCACCGAGAGGGCCAAACTCAACTCGTTCCGCTTCATCGCGGCGAACCTGGCGCAGTTCGTGGTCGGCGGATTCACGCTCCCCCTCGTCGCCAAGTTCGCCGTGGGGCACGACCGCCAGCACGGCTGGCAGATGACGATGGCCGTTTGGGCGGCCCTGAGCCTCGTGCTCTTTCTCATCACCTTTCTTACCACCCGAGAGCGTATCAAGCCGGTCGCCCAGACCAAGTGTTCGCCGAGGCAGGACTTCACCAACCTCCTTCGCAACCGCCCGTGGATGGTCATGGTCGCCATGACCTTCGTGCACTTCGGGATCCTCTCCTTCAGGGGGGGCGCTCTCTTCAACTACTACCACCACTACGCCGACAAGGCCGCCATGTTCGATGTGCTCGACCGCCTCGGCCTCACGGCCGCGCCGCTCGCGCCCGGCGCCCCCGCCCCCGGCGGACTGCTCGAGATGCTCGGCTATATCGTGCACGGGGTGCGCACGGACCTGGCCTCGTCCAACGTGGCCGACGTCTTCAACAGCATCGTCAACATGCTGGGCACCGCCACGACGATCGTCGTCCTCCTGCTCTCCCCCTCCCTGGGCCGCCGCTTCGGCAAGAAGGCGGTCGCAATCGTCGGGTTCGGGCTCTCGGCCGCAAACGCCGTCGCCTTCTACGCTCTCTCTCCCTCCAACGTCGGCGGCATGATTGCGATGACGGTCGTCGGCTCGGTCGTTTACGCTCCCACCATCCCCCTGATCTGGGCGATCTTTGCAGACGTCGCGGACTACTCGGAGTGGCAGACGGGGCGCCGCTTCACGGGTATGGTATTTGCGACCATCGGGTTCGCGCTGAAAGCGGGCCTTGCCGTGGGCTCGGCCTCGTTCCTGTGGATCATGGCGGGACTCTACGGCTACGAGACCAACGCCCCGACGGCCTCCGCGGCCGTCGCCGGCTACCGCTCCTGCAGCGGGCTGGTGGTCGGCCTGCTCTTCGCCGTGTGCACGGTGCTCCTGGCGGTCTACCAGCTCGGCCGCGATCGGACGCTCAAGATGGCGGGCGAGCTCGAGGCCAGGCGACTGGCCGCTGCGGCGACCTGATCGGCCACGGGGAAGCCTCAGCCCCTTCTGCCATGTCCCGACTAAAGCTGGCCCTGGTGCTCCTCTCGGCGCTCGGCGCCCAGGCGCTTGCCCGCGCAGACGACGGTTACCGGCTCTGGCTCCGCTACGATCGTCTCCCGGCGACGACTCTTCACGCGGCCTACGCGGCGGCTGCAAGGCAGGTGATCCTGGTCTCCGCGTCCGGGGCCGACACCGCGGTGGACGGGGCCGCGACCGACGAGCTCTGCGCTGGGATGAAGGGCCTCCTCGGCGTCGAGACGCGCGTAACCCGGGAAAGCGGGGCGGCCCAGCCCGACCTCGGGGATGAGGGCTATACGGTCAGCCTTAGCACCCGGGGCGGGAGCCCCGCATTCGTCGTCACCGCGAACCGCGACCAGGGCCTTCTCTACGGGGCCTTCGCGCTCCTCAGAGAGATCCGGCTGGACCGTCCGGAGTCGGGCTTCCCTCTGCGCAGCGCGCCCGGGATCCGCCGCCGGATCCTCGACCACTGGGACAACCTCAACCGCACCGTGGAGCGCGGATACGCTGGCGCCTCGCTCTGGGAGTGGTTCGTCCTGCCCGACTACATCTCGCCCCGCTACAGGGACTATGCGCGCGCCTGCGCCTCCCTGGGTATCAATGGGTCGGTGCTCACCAACGTGAACGCCGACTCCCTTGTGCTCACCCCGGAATGGCTCCGGAAGGTCGCCGCCATCGCGGGCGCGCTCCGTCCCTACGGCGTCCGGGTCTACCTGAGCGCCCGCTTCTCGTCGCCGCTGGAGATCGGGGGCCTGAAGACAGCCGATCCCCTCGATCCCGCGGTTGCATCGTGGTGGCGTGACAAGGTTTCGGAGATCCATGCGCTGATCCCTGACTTCGGGGGGTTTCTCGTGAAGGCCAACTCCGAGGGCCAGCCAGGACCGCAGTCCTACGGCCGCTCACATGCGGACGGGGCGAACATGCTCGCCGACGCGCTGGCGCCCTTCGGGGGAATCGTCATGTGGCGGGCCTTCGTCTACGAGGCCGACGCGAAGCGGGACCGCTGCATGCAGGCCTATGACGAATTCATGCCGCTCGACGGGAAGTTCCGTCCAAACGTGGTGCTGCAGATCAAGAACGGTCCGCTGGACTTTCAGCCCCGAGAGCCCTTCCACCCGCTTTTCGGAGCGATGCCCCGCACCTCGCTCGGCCTGGAGCTCCAGATCACTCAGGAATACCTGGGTCAGGGAACCCACCTCGCCTTCCTCGCCCCCCTATGGAAGGAGACCCTAGACTCGGACACCTACCGACCTGGGCCGGGCTCGACCGTGGCGCGCGTGGTCGAAGGATCGCCCGGGGGCAACGAGCTCAGCTGCATCGCCGGCGTGGCCAACACGGGAACGGATCGTGACTGGACGGGGCACCCCTTGGCTCAGGCCAACTGGTACGCCTTCGGCCGCCTCGCCTGGGACCCCTCGGTTTCGAGCGCGCGGATCGCCGACGAATGGGTAAGGCTCACCCTTGGCTCCGACCCCCGCGTAACGGAGCCTGTCGAGCGCATGCTCCTCGGGTCACGCGAGGCGGTCGTCGACTACACCGGCCCCCTGGGGCTCGCCGGCGTGTTTGCTGAGGGACACCACTACGGGCCCGAGCCCTGGCTCGATCAGGGGAGGCCGGACTGGACTTCCGTCTATTACCACCGCGCCGACCAAAGAGGGATCGGCTTTGACCGGACCACTTCGGGCTCGGGCGCGCTCGCCCAGTATTCGCCCGAGATCTCCCGACTCTGGGGGGACCCCGCAACCTGCCCCGAGGACCTTCTGCTTTGGTTCCACCATGCCGATTGGGGTCGGACCATGGCCTCGGGTCGGACACTCTGGGACGAGTTCTGCCTGCGCTACCAGAGCGGGGTCGACGCCGTCAGGGACTGGAGGCGGACGTGGGATTCGCTTAAGCCTCTTATCGATCCCGAGACCCACGACCATGTCGGGGCGCTTCTCGCGATCCAGGAGCGGGACGCCTGCTGGTGGCGCGACGCCTCCCTCCTCTATTTCCAGACCTTCTCCCGGAGGCCGCTACCGCCCGGGGTCGAGGCACCCGCGCACGACTTGGCCTATTACCGTTCCATCCGGCTACGGTGGATGCCCGGCAACCCCTCGGGAAAATAGGGGCCGGCCTCAGAAGCCAATGCTCGCGCCGCCGTCGACCGCAAGGGTGACTCCGGTGACGAACTTCGCAGCCGGCGAGGCCAGGTAGACCGCCGCCCATCCAATGTCCTCTGGGCTGCCGAGGGCTGCGGCTGGGGTTCGGCCGATGACCTTGGCCTTCCGGGCGGGGTCCCCTTCGAGGGCCTTGCGCGACATCTCGGTCTCAATCCATCCCGGGGCAATGCAATTGACGCGGACGCCGTGCGCGGAGAACTCGGTCGCGTACCCCTTGACCATCCCGACCATCGCGCTCTTAGCCGCCGTGTAGGCGATCACCAGCGGGATGCCGAAGAGGGAGGCCATCGATCCAGTGAAAAGGACCGAGCCGTGCCTGCGCCCGATCATGCCCGGGACGACGGCCCGGGTGAGCGCATGCGCGCCCACGACATGGGTGTTGAGCACCCTCTGGAACTCCTCCGGGGTCGTGTCGACGGCCGGCTTCTTCAGGTGGATTCCGGCGTTGTTGACGAGGCAGGTGACGGGGCCGCCCCCGGCGGCCACCCGGGCCGCCAGGTCCGGCGCCGCCTCGAATTGGGTGATGTCGTGCACGATGAAGCTCGCCCCAGGTCCGAGCGCCTCCACGGCCGCGGCGAGCTCGGCCTGGCGCCGTCCGACGAGGACGACGCGGGCTCCTGCCGCGTGCATGGCCCGCGCGATCGCGAGCCCGATTCCGGTTCCGCCGCCGGTGATGAGCGCGGTTTCGCCGCTCAGGGAAAAGGCCTCTGTGGGATTCATGGGTTTCAAAGGGACTGGATGCCGGCCTTCAAGTAGCCAAGCGCAAAGGCCATGCCGGCGTGCCAGGGGGCCGCGCAGCTCATCTGCGGCGCGTGGTCGGGGATAACCACACCGTCGAAGCCGTTGCGCCGCAGGATGGAGAGTACGCGCAGGACATCGACGTCGCCGTCGTCGATGAAGGTCTCCTTGTAGTGGGGCGCCTTGTCGCGGATGTTGCGCAGGTGGACGTAGCCAATCCGGTTCTGGCGGCTGTACGTGTCGACGACCTCATAGATGTCGCCCTCCGTCATCTCCGCCAGCGAGCCCACGCAGAACTCGAGCGCGTTCGCCGGGCTCGGGTTCAGGTCGATCGCCTGTTGGTACATCCGCGGCTGGTAGACGAGCCGCGGCTGGCCGCGGATCGTGGGCGCGGGGGGGTCGTCGGGATGCAAGGCCATGCGCACCCCCGCCTTCTCGGCGACCGGAAGCACCTCGTCCAGGAAGCGCCGGAAGCGCGACCAGAGCTCCTCGTGGGTGGCGGAGGGCACGGGCGTCGCGGGCCGTCGGAGTGCGGACGGGTCGACAACCATGTTCCAGGCCATGCCCTGGGGCATTGGGAGGTCGTAAGGGCCCTCCATGCCGACGGCCGGGGCGCCTCCCCTGGCGTAGGGCCCCTTGGTGCGGCCGGCCACGCCCGCGATCGAGAAGTTGTAGCCCATAATCGGGATGCCGGCCTCGCCGACCCGCCGGATGATGGTCTTCACGTTCTCGATGTGGAGCGTACGCATGGGCCCGTCGAGCAGCACGTCGTGCCAGTGCGCCGGGTCAAAGTTCTCGATCGCCTCGAGCTTGAGGCCGGCGTCCTCGACGGAGCGCCTCACCCCCTTGAGTTCGTCCGCTGTCCAGAGGCTCCCCGGGTCGCCCGCCAGGCCCCAGCCCCAGTCGGTCCCCGTGGGCTGGTCGTCCGGGCCCACGTGGCTTCCCCCACGGAAGTAGTCGACCAAATGAGCGACGATGTGGGTGGCTCCCGCCTGCTTTGCGAATGCGAAGTTCTCAGGCGTGAGCATGTGCCGGTAGAGTCCGAGTCCGAGCTTCATATGGGGGGCCTCAATGGTAACGGTAGAGGCGCACGCGCTGCAGCGCGAAGCGCCCGGGCTCGAGGCGCACGTGGCGCCCTTGGTGGGTCTGGTCGCCGTTCAGCCAGCGCACGTGGCGCCACTGACCGTCCTCGAAAACACCCTCCTCGCAGTCGAGGATTCCGATGTGGGGATCGCCGGGCGTGGGCGCCGTGAAGGTGAGAGTCACCCCGATACCCCCGATCAGCAGCTCGTCGGCCCCGATCTGGATCACGATTGCGCCAGCCGGCAGCGGGACACGCGTCGCCGACCGGTCTCCGGCCTCGTTGATCACACCGTCCGCCAGGGCGGGCGATTCCAGGCGTTCGTAGGAGACGCCGAGCACAAGGCCGCCGAAGGCGATCTCCTGGGGCCTGTGCGAGTCGGTGCTTGGAGGCAGGAGTGCCGTCATCCGCGCGGTGCCCTGTCTGGCGACGATGAGCGGGGTAAGCTGGCGCACGAGGTCGTTGCTCGCCCGGAGCAAGCCCGCGGCGGGCTCCTGGATCGACTCGATACCGAAGGGCGAGAACCCGATGCCCGAGCAGGCCCCGAAGGCGTACAGGCTGTCGACAGAGGCGTCCGTGCTCCGGAGCGCCTCCGGGATGAAAAGGGGATTCCCTCCGCGGGCGTAGCGGTCCGCCCATTCCGTGAAGTTCGGGAAATAGATGTCGGGACTTATGAAGCCGAGGGAGGGTGCGGCGGCGCGCCATACGTCGATCAGGTGAGGGAGCGGGCCCGCGCTCGGGTACTGCCCCGGCTGGAATCCAGGGCGGATCAGGGCGGCATTCGCATAGAGCGGGAGGGGGTACTCCCGGGCACCGGCGGCGGCGACCGCCTCGACGTAGGTGCCGAACGACCATGCCATGAAAATCTCGGAGGTGGCCGGCCCCTCGCCAAAGACCTCCGTCCACGTTCCCGATGGCCGTCCGCCGCTCGACTCCCAGCGCTCTCTGATCTCGGGCGAGAGGGTCTCGCGGTGTCCCGCGAGGTAGTCCATGAGCCCGGCGGGAACCTTTCCCGAAAAGGCGGCGTCCGCGGCGGGGCAGCGATCACGCGCCTCGGGGATCATCCCGATCTCATTCTCCACCTGGACAAGGACCACAGTGTGAAGGTCTCCGTCGGCCTCGCGCAGGTGGTGCATCAGGCGTGAGAAGGCCCTGGCGTCGGCGTCCCGGTTCGCGTCGGCGAACGGGGTGAGGATCTCGAGAGCCTGGCCGATCGAGTCCCTGGCGCGGGGGAAGCGGGCTAAGTCGGTCTTCACCCAGCCGGGGACGTAGCAGGACATGCTGTTCTTCCACGATCCGAACCAGAGCAGGACGAGCCGCATGCCGTTAGCCCGGGCATCGGCCAGAAGGCTGTCCACGGTCGCAAAGTCGAACGCTCCCTCCCTGGGCTCGACGAGGTCCCAGTACACGGGGGCCACCACCGTGTTCAGATTAAGCAATTTCAACTTCGGCCAGGAGGGGCGCAGGTAGTCCGGTTCCCCGTTCGAATTGCTCAGTTCGCCGCCCCGTATCAAGAAGGGCTGGCCGTCAACCAGGAGGCGGGTCACCCCGCCCTTCCTTTCCAGGCTGGGAGGCGGGGACGCGGCATGGGCGACCGCCACGGCGAGCACCAGGAGGAGGCCATACCGGAATTGATTCATGGCAGGGTCACGTTGACTTGGCCGGATACGGCCTTGTCGGGCAGGGTGAACTCCTGCTCCGACCGTCGTCCCTGAAACGTGACGGTCACCCGATAGTCACCCTGAAACCCCCTGAGCGAAAGGCCGCCCCTGTCGTCCGTCTTCCCCGAGGCGCGCGTCCTCCACTGGTTAAGGACAAGGTCCCGGTAGACACCCGCTGCAGGACGCTCCGACCAGTCCTCGCGGAACATCCCGGCAGGCGGCCGCCAGTGGGCGCCAGACCAGAAGCCCCAAAACTGGACGCCGACGACCGAGGGGTGGCTGTAGCAGAGGATCAGGAAGTCTCGCGTGTAGTCGGCCTGCAGGTCCTCGTCGTAGGTCCAGACGTCGAACTCGGTGATCCGGACCGGCAGGTGGAACTCAGCCTGGTAGCGGTCAAGGACGTCCAGCACGTGCTCCGGGGCGCTCGGCTTTCCGCCGAAGTGCGCTTGCAGCCCGAGTCCCGAAAGGGGGGCCCCATGGTCGATCAGAAAGCGCGCTGTCTTCTCAAAGTGCGCGACATGGTCCCCGTCGGTCGTCGCGTCATGATTGCTGTAGTCGTTCAGGAAGAGGCGGGCGTTCGGGAGCTCCTCGTGCGCCGTCTTGAACCACGAGACCATGATCTCCGGGCCGAAGGCGTCCATCAGGTCGTGGTTTGCAAAGGGCTCGTTCAGCACGTCCCACTCGGAGACGAGCCCCCGTGTTGCGCGCGTCATCTCGCGGATGTGCGCCTCGACGATCGCGGGGATCTCCCCCTGCCTGGGAGTCCCGAGGCGCTCGGTGATGGGCTTCGGCAGATTGCTTCGGCCTGGCCAGACCAGCACGTGGCCGCGGGCGGCGAAACCGTGGTCCTTGAGCCACTGGAGTCCGGCGAGCGTCTGCGCGTGGCTGAACGCCCCGTCCCACTCGCCGAGCCACACGGGCCATTTGAGGTCGTTCTCCGTGCTCGCTGCGTTGAAGAGCTCGAGCGCCTTCTCCTTGTAGCGCCGGCTGTCCGGGGTGTCCTGCGCCAGCAGGGCCATCTCGAGGGCGGTGCCCCACTGGAAGGCCGAGCACTGCTGCTCAATCAGGACCTCGGCGCCCCCGACGGGCCTTCCATCCTTGTCCCTGACGACCACGGCGATGTCGCCCTGGCGGATCCGAGCGATCCGATCGAGCGCCTTCCTGCGCCACTCGGCGCCGGGCTCCCTGCCGGCGTAGTCGAACCGGGTTCGGGGCAGCTGGGCGTAGGCCTGCGTCGTTGAGTAGTCGAGGACCTCGAGGCCGCCGATCTCCAGGGTCTGCCGCTTGAAGCCGAAGCGGAGAATTACAGAGGCGTTCCCCGCCTCGTAGTCGGCCGCAAAGACGAAGGGGATGAGCACCTCCTGCCACTCGCGGCCGAACGTATAGTCCCCTTCGAAGCTGCTCGCGGTTTGGCTCCCGTTGCCGCGCACGACGACGTAGACCCGGCCAGCACCCGTCTCGTCGGCCGCAGCTGTCGCGCGCCCGAAGAACCTGAGCATGCCGACGCCGCCCTTTCTCACGGGCCGTGCTGTGGGCGCCCGCAGTTCGATCGCTTCCATGGGGCTCGTGTCCCGGAGGGTCGCGATTCTCCATGCCCGCGTGAGGCCCGGTTCTTCGGAGCCAATGGTCTCAAAGCTGGCCGCCTCCTGCGCGGCCTTCAGGGTAAACGCGGCGAGGGGGTCCGTCCCAGCCACAAGTGAGGGGGCTGGAGGAAGCGGCGTGGGCGCGGCGGCCCGGGCCGCCGCGGCGGCGCAGACGCATAGGAGCAGGCTGAGGCGACGGCGTAGTGTGAGATTCATGGAGGTCGGCAGGGGGTTGTCGGGGAGCGTGACCCTTTGGGCCGGAAGTAAGAAGCGGGATTCTGGTCTTGTTTTAGCGCATTCCCTCCCTGAAGGGCGCCTAGTCACGCCCGGGCGGGCGGGCCAGGCCCCGAGTATTGAGCAGAAACCCCTCCGGGACCGATTCGGCCATGCGCCTGTAGCCGGCCATTGAAGGATGCAGGTGGTCCCCGGAATCGAAAGTGGGTAGGAGCACGGTCGGGTGGTCGGGATCCCGCAACGCGGCGTCAAAATCGGCCACCGCGTCGCACGGCGCCCTTTCCCGTATCCACTGGTTCACGGCCTCGCGGTCGGCCTCGATGTCCGGGGTGGAATACCATTCCGCGGCCGCAAACGGGGTGATGGTGGCGAGCGCCACGCGGACCCCATGCGCGCGGCACGCTTCAAGCACCCTCTGGTAGCCTTCGATCAGGTCGCCTGCGCTCGCGAAGGCCTGCCCGGCAGCCCTGGCATTTATCCGTGTGCCGAGGTCGTTCACCCCGAGCTGCACGATGACCCACTTGACGCCGGCTTGGCTGAAGACGTCCCGGTCCAGACGGGAAAGGCCTGAGGGCCCGTTACCCTGCCGCAGCAGGCGGCCTCCGCCGATTCCTAGATTGAGGACCGAGACATCGGCTGTCGCGGGATCCGTCCGCAGGCGCCTCGAATAGGCGTCCGTCCAGCGAAGGTTCTGGTCGGGCAGGCACCCGTAGCCGTCGGTGATGGAATCGCCGAGGCAGGCGACCGCGGCGCCTCCAGTGCCTCCGGTCAGGGACTCGATACCGCTGACGAAGTACCAGTGCACAATCCGCGTGGCCCCATTCAGAACGCCGTCGGCCGTCGACGCACCCTGCTTAAGGTAGGAGGTCGTGCGCGATCCGGGATGCCCAGCCACCTTCCCCGGCAGGCTGACGAGGCGGGCGGTGACCGCAAGGTCCGCATGGGCGGCCACGCGGAAGGGCAGCGGATCGGAGTAGAGCACCGAATGAGGGGGGACGGCCGCTAGCGGCCGCCCCGAGAACCGTACGGGCTGCAACGTGCGGGAAACGATCGAGCCGCCGGCCTGAGCTTCGGCGACTGTCACGTCCTCGAGCACCAGCGCCTCGCTCCCGTACTCGTTGGAGAGGCGAAGGCGCACGGTCTCCGCGCCATTTGAGATCCGCACGACCTGTCGAAGCACGAGGCCGCCCCCTGCCTGCAGTTCGGCGGGCGTTGCTTCCTCGATGGGCGCCGTCGACCACACGCCGACCCACCGGGTCGGCGTTGCGCACCCGAACCCTGGAAGAAGGGCCAGCGACACGGCGGCGAGTCCGAGCTGACGCTTCCATGCTGAAAGCCGTCCGGTTTTCGGAGGATGGAGGTTCACGGGTAGGCGGGGTGGAGATCTTCCCGGCGCGCGGGGGAGGTGGGTGGCGTTAGCGGCGTACCAGCGCACCCTCGATCTCGTCTATAGAGACGCTGAGCACCTGCCGGGCGACCACGTCAAGGGCCTGCCTCGGTCCGCTAAGGTGGAAGGTGCGCCTGATGTGGGTAAGGCTGCCGCCGGGCGCGAGGGCCGCCGCTGGAGATGACGATTCAAGCTCGTAGAACGGTCCCATCGGTTTCGCCCCGGGCGCGGCCGGGCCGTCGTTGTATGCGTTTTCGACGTCGCCCCCAAAGGGGTTGTCCTGGAGTTTCCAAAGGCTGTTCACGTAGTCCGAGGCATCCGCGGGTTGGTTGAAACGGACGATCGTGAGCACGCGGCCGACGGCGTCGTAGCTGCCGAGGACGGCCCTGCTCCGCCTGGGGCTGATCCCGATCTTGCTCCGAAGCCTGCCGTCCGCAGAGAGGAACACCGTGTTCTCGGTGACGGCGATCCGGTCCGCCGGGATCGCGCCAAAGTAGTCCGCGGTGACCCTCGCGCCGAGGGCGGTGTCCGGCCCCGCCCTGATCGGCACGACGATCGTGGTCGACGGGGACGGGTTGTACTGGCCGAGGATCCAGACGGAGAGGAGTCCGGTGTCCCGGGTCCAGGCCCTGCCTCCTGCATTCGTTATCTGGTTGTCGGTCTCGTAGGCGACAAGGCCCACGCCCGGGATCGGCGCCACGCCGAGCTCGCTCCAGGAGGCTTCAGACTCAAGCACCCGGACGGTTCGTTTCACGCTGACCTCGAAGGTCGTGCCCGAGTAGTTGGTCAGCGCGAATCGGGCGCCAAAGACGGCGCTCCCGCGGGAATTGCTTACGAGCTCAAAGGGAAGGGTGTCGAATATCGCCGGGGTGAACCAGTTCGAGAACTCGAAGGCCTTCCCCTTCTCGAAGAACACGGAGAACTGTCCGCCCTCGGGGCCCATCCAGAACCTGTCCTCGCCCCCAATGGCGTTCATGTGGGGAAGGACCCTGCCGGAGGCGATGAGCTCCCTGTTGATCCAGCCGTAGCTCTGCCCGGCGTCGCCCCCGCTGCTGCTGGTCATCACGCGTCCCTGCAGGGCGGGCACCACGGCGAGGCGCGCGGACCCCGTCGCGTCGGAGAGGATGATCGTCTCCTGGTGCGCCTTCAGGAACGCGGTGTCGTCCGCGAAGGTTCCGCCTGCGGCGGTCTGGGGGTGCGCAGCAAGTAGGAGCGCTGCTGCAAGGGAGGCGTGGACGGAGTTGGCTCTCATGATAGGGGCTCTGCGTTAAGGACGCCCGGTCCGTGGGCGCGCGGGCAGGAGCATTTGGGTCCCGGATTATCACGTGGCCCTGTCCTCCAGACCAAGCCAAATTCCCGGCCGTTCCCTCGACGCCCCCCTGAGGGCGCCGCGGCTAGCGCGATACCCCGCCTATGCCCCGTGCATCATCGAGGGGGGCACGTCGTTGCCTGGATTCTCCGTGAAAAAGCCATTGGGCTTCAGCAGGAAGCCAATGTAGGCGGCGGGCATCACCGGGTAGTCCTCAGGGCGAGCGAGGTGGGTGTGGCCAAAGGTGTACCATAGGACGAGGTCGGTGTTCTCGATCGCACGGTCGGCGTCCGTCCACCGGGGCAGACCGTCGCCGCCCGAACTCTGGTTTGGGTAGTTTCCCGCCGCGTGGCGCTCCTCCTCACGGTACGGGGTGACCCACACGTGATGGTCGACGAATCCTGCCCGCTTGCGCCACCAAGCGTTCTTTGACGCGAAAGGCAGGCAGTTGTCGCCTGCCATGAACTTGTAACCGACGGGCTCGCCCACGGCGTTCAGCACGGAGGGGTTCACGAACCTCCAGGTCCGCGCCGTCTCGAGGCAAAGGTTGGCCTTGGCCGCCTTTTCGGTCACGAGGACCTTGGCCTTCGCGCGGAAGGCGTTCTCGAACGGGTTGTCCGGGCCGGACGGGTCTGCCTCGACGTCGACCTGAAGGGCGGAATTGGCAGTGCCGTCGATGTCCAGATCAAGCCTCATGTTGAAGAAGTGCTGGTGGTTGGGCGCGTAGAGCTGCGGGGCGATGAGGACACCGTAGGGGGACTTCTCCCCGGGATTGAGGGCCCCGAGGGACAGGATTCCCGTCAGCTTGATCTCAAACTGGATGTTCCCGTCCTGATAGAGGTACCAGAAGAATCCGTACTCGTAGTTCTCCACCGTGGCGATCGACGACACGACGAGGCGCCTGGACCGGCGCACCTCGGGAGCGTTCAGGCGCCGGTCCGTGTGCTTCCAAAGGATCCCGAAGTCCTCCTCGTGCATGCAGACGGCGTTCTTGACGGTCAGGGGCTCGCCCCTGCTGGTGCAGAGCTGCCCGTCGAAGTACCGGATGAACCCCAGGCAGTCGCAGCCGAGCTCAAGGCTGTTGGCGCAGTAGCCAAGGCCGTACTCCCCGGCGTCGAAGGCGTTCTTGCGCGCCTGCTGCGGCGCGGGGTCCCCGTAGGGGACGACCATCTCCGAGAGTGATCCCCGGTAGAGAACGGAGCGCTTGCGTCCCTGGTCCTCGTAGCACAGGTGGTTGAGGGTCAACCCCTCCCGGCCATTGAAGCCGATCACGAAGCTCCACTTCTGCCAGCGGACCTGATAGCCCTCGACCTCGAAGCTCGGGCCCTCAGGCTGGATGATCTCAAGCGGCTTGATGCCGCTGCGGAAGCCGGTCCTTCTGTCGGCGGCGTAGTTGCCCGCCTGGGGCGGGAGCGGCCAGCGGCCGAACTCCTCCACGCGAATGACGGTCATGGTGTTCAGGTCCACGACGGGCCTTAGCCCCTCGATCGGCCTGGCGTAGCCGTTGTCCGTGGGGTCGGAGCGCAGGAAGCACAGGGGCCTGGCGAGCCTCATCGTCCTGTCCTCCTCGGAGCCGTAGTTTCCCGCGCTCCAGATGTCCACCATCACCAGACTCGTGTCCTCGACCCCGTATTGGCGCTTGAGCGCCGCCTTGAACTCCGGACTCGAGAGCACCGCCCTCTCGCACTCAATCTGCTCGTCCGAGGTCATGGTGGGCTGCACGCCCGGGACGTGCCGCCAGGACGTCACCGCCAGGTCCGAAAGCGACACCTCGGCCTCGAAACATGCGTTGGTGGCGTTGTCGAAGAGCACTGCTGCCGCCTCCCTGGGGAGGGTCTCGACGCCCGTGAAGTCGTGGACGAAGGCCTTCGGTGGTTCCTTGAGACTCACCGACACAAAGCGCGTGGACGCCGCGATCTTCCCGGAGTCCCGGAGGATCTTGACGGCAAGGCCGACCTCTTCCCGACTCAGCGGTTCCAGGGGATGGATGGTATTCTTCATAATTTCGGATCCTGCCGAATTTCCGTCAGCGGTGTGGGATCCGCGCGGGCGAAGCAGGTCCCGTTCCCAACAGGGCCCCGTGGGGCCGAAAGGCCCTACTACGCGCGAAACAGCGGAGCGTGAGCGGCAGGCGGGAGCGCCCGACCGCTATTGCGCCACCAGGTCTAGAAGGTCGCCCAGGCGGCGGTGCGCCTCCAGGGGGTGCCTGAGCCGGTACTGCCGGTTTAGGTGGTAGCGGTTTCGCTGGCCCTCGCGCTTGCGGCCGAGCACCCCGTCCGTCTCCAGCGCCTTAACGATGGCATGTACCGCCCGCTCGGTGATGCCCACCTCGGCGGCTACCTCACGCAGGGTCAGGTTGCTGTTCCTGGCCAGGCACACGAGCACGTGGGTATGGTTGGTGAGGAAGGTCCATCCGGGGTTCTTGGCCATCCCGCGAGCCTACCGGCGGCAGCGGGAAAATCAAGAAGGCTAAATAATGAACTAGACTTCATGAATTAAACAGCATACAAAGGGGGTATGGACCTGACACACACTCTCTCAATGAGCCTTGGCTCTCCCATGGTTCTCGCCTTCTTCCTCGGCATCGCGGCCTGCCTGGTCAAAAGCGACCTCCGGATCCCGCCGGCCGTCTACTCCGGGATGATGATATATCTTCTCTTCGCGATTGGTCTGAAGGGGGGCGCGAAACTCGACGGGGTCGCCTTCGCGCAGTTCCTTCCGGTGGCCGGGTGCGCCCTGCTGCTGTGCGCGCTCATCCCGGTGTGGAGTTTCGCGATTCTGAGCCGCTTGGGCGGATTCTCGGTTGCCGACGCCGGCGCCATCGCGGCGCACTACGGCTCGGTCTCCGCGGTCACGTTCGCGACCGTGCTCGCCTACCTCGACTCGTTGAACGTGGCGCACGAGGCGTACCTGCCGGCGCTGCTGGCCTTTATGGAGGGCCCCGGGATACTCGTGGCGCTCGCGATCGTGCAGCTTGCCCGTTCCCGCGCGGCTCAGCCCGAGGTTGCTGTTTCAGCGGTTGGCATCGTCGCGACCCCGGGCTCCGCGGGATTCGGGCGGGTGATTTCCGAGCTGCTGACGGGCAAGGGGATTGTCCTCCTCTTCGGCGGACTCGGCATCGGCCTAGTTGGCGGGAAGGCGGGATTCGAGCAGGTCGCCCCGCTCTTCGACGCCCCATTCAAGGGCGTCCTCACGCTCTTCCTGCTCGAGATGGGGCTTGTGACCGGAGAGCGGCTGTCAGACCTCAGGAGGAGCGGGCTGTTCATGGCGGCCTTCGCCGTGGTGATGCCCCTCCTGCACGGGATCCTGGGCGTGTGGCTCGGTCGCCAGGTGGGCCTGAGCCTCGGCGGGGCCACCGTGCTCGGCACCCTCGCCGCCAGCGCATCCTATATCGCGGCCCCGGCCGCGGTGAGACTGGCACTGCCCGAGGCCAACCCCGCCTTGTACCTCACCTCGTCGCTTTCGGTCACCTTCCCGTTCAACGTGGTGGTCGGGATACCCGTTTACCTGGAGTTCGCCAGGCGTCTCTACGCCCACGGATGATCGTGGGCGGGGTGGGGCGGGGACTGGGGGGCCGCCACGTTACGGTCAAGCGTGGCGCACGTTGCGCCGCGGAGGAATCCGGGGGGATCGTGTGGCGTCGGGACCCGCCGCCCCAAACCAACCCCGGGCCCAAATTTCTTATGCAGCCCTTCCGCCTCGCCTGCCTCGCACTCCTCCTGACCTCGTTCCGCCTCGGGGCGAATGACTACCCGGTGCAGCCGGTTCCGTTCACCGCCGTCCGCCTGACGGGTGGGTTCTGGCAGCAGAAGCAGGAGGTCAACCGCACCGTGACGCTGCCGTTCGCCCTCAAGCAGTGCGAGGATTCGGGGCGCCTTCGTAATTTCGACCTCGCCGCAGAAACCCTGCGCAGGCGAGCGGCGGGCGAACGGTCCTTCCAGAATAGGCCAGTGACGGAGTTCCCTTTCGATGACACTGATGTCTACAAGGAGATAGAGGGGGCGTCTTATGTGCTGAGCATGGCGCCGGACACGGCACTAGCAGCCCTGACGTGCCTCCGCTAATTCGAACCGCTTGATGAGTCGGTCTGGTCCAATAGAAAGGAACCAGACCAATGAAAGGAAAACGCTACAGCACAGAGGAGAAAGTGCGCATCCTGAGGGAAGCGGACGCAGGCAAAAGCATCG
>CAISPT010000075.1 GCA_903887455.1 uncultured Opitutaceae bacterium
GCGCTTCGCCTGGGCGGCCTGTCCGGCCCGGTGGGCTGGCTCGTGGTGCTGGCAATCGCGCTCAGTGCCCTGGCTCTCTACTATTACCTGACAGTGCTAAAGAACGCGCTCGTCTCCCCGCCGGGGCCGCAGGCAGGTCCGATCACAGTGTCGCCGGTCGCCGCAACGACCTTGGCTGCCGCTGCAGTGCTGATCATCCTCCTAGGCATCCGCCCAACCCTGATCCTCGGCCGCTTCTAAGCACAGGGTTGGGAAGCGAGCCTTAAGCGGCCGCCAAAAGGAAGCGCGCCTGCATTGCTGCGGGCGCGCGTCGATTCCCGGCTTCCCTCAAAGGGGAAGCAGTGACCTAGACCCTCCAGCTCTGAAGGATCCGCATGTAGTTGGCGCGCTCGAAGGCCGCCGGGTCGGCACAGCGCTTCAGGTTCATCGCGCCGCGGAACTCCTCGATTGTCTGGTACTCGTGCTCCTTCATCCAGGTCTCGAGGCCGTCCAGGAGGCTAAAGAGGACCCTGGGGCCGTGCTTGAGGAGCACCGACACCAGCTGCACCGAATTGGCCCCCGCCAGGACAGACTTGATGATATCGTCCGAACTGTGGATCCCGCCCGTGGCGGCGAGGGAGCCCTTGATGTGAGGGGAGATAATTGAGAGCCAGCGGAGCCGCAGGAGCAGCTCGTTCGGGTCGGAGAGTTTCAGCTGGGACTTGGCCTCGAGGTTCTCGATGTCGAAGTCGGGCTGGTAGAAGCGGTTAAAGAGCACAACCCCCGCCGCCCCTACGCGCTCAAGCGCCATGCAGAAGTTGGCAGGCGAGGTGTGGAAGGGCGAGAGCTTCACCGAAACAGGTATGTTAACGGCCGCCGTCACCAGGCTCACGGTCTCGAGCATGTCGGTTTCAACCTGCTCGGCATCGAGCCTCGGGTCGGTCGCCAGCTGGTAGAGGTTTAGCTCGATCGCGCTGGCGCCGGCCGCCTCCATTTTGGCGGCGTAGTCGGTCCAGCCGCCGGGCCGGCAACCGTTGAGGGAGGCGATCACGGGGATGCTGAGCGCCGCGCGCAGGCTCTCGATCTGCTTGAGGTAGCGGTCCGGGGTGAGCTGGTACTCCGAGAACGCCGGGAAATACGATGTGGCCTCGGCGTTGCTCTCCGCGGGTGTCTCGATCAGGTGGATCAGGGCGCGCTGCTCCGCATCGATCTGCTCCTCGAAGAGCGAGCGCATCACAAAGGCCGATGCGCCGGCATCCTGGAGCTGGCAGGCGACGTGGACCTCCTCGGAAAACGGGGAGGCGCCGACGATGAGCGGGTTGCTGAGTTTCAGCCCCAGATAGGTGGTTTCGAGGTTCATGTCCGTGCGGCGGTGTTAGCGGGAGTGGAGGTTGAGGGGGCTGCCGGGCTTGGAGGGGTGTGTCCACCTCCTCCGGGCGCTGCAGGCGCGGCGAGCTGCTGGTAGAGGGCGTAATGCTGTCGGACTTGGGTCTGGGCGAGGGCGCCCAGCTCGGCCGCGCGGGCCGGGGCTATGTTCTTTAGGATCCCGAAGCGGGTCTCGTTCGCCATGAACTTGGAGAGCTCCGACTTCGGCGGACCCGAATCCAAGCGAAGGGCGACGTCGCCCTTTGCGGCCAGGCGCGGGTCGTAGCGGAAGAGTGGCCAATAGCCGGTGTCCACCGCGAGCTTCTGCTGCTCGAGGCCCAGGTGAAGCGGGAACCCGTGCGCGATGCAGTGCGAGTACGCGATGATCAGCGAGGGGCCGTCGTAGCTCTCGGCCTCGCGGAAGGCCGATATGGTCTGGCTGTCCTTGGCGCCGAAGGCGACGCGGGCCACGTAAACGTGGCCGTACTGCATCGCGATGAGCGCGAGGTCTTTCTTAGCGACGGCCTTTCCTCCGGCGGCGAACTTGGCGACCGCCCCCATCGGGGTCGATTTGGAGGCCTGTCCTCCCGTGTTGGAATAGACCTCGGTGTCCATGACGAGCACCTTGACGTTGGCGCCGGAAGCCAGGACGTGGTCCAGGCCGCCGTAGCCAATGTCGTAGGCCCAGCCGTCGCCGCCGAGGATCCAGACCGACTTCTTGACCAGGTCGTCGGCCAGCGCAGCGAGCCGGAGTGCGTCCGGGTCCTTGAACAGGCTAAGCGCCCGCTTAAGGGCCACCACGCGCTCCCGCTGGGCTGCGATACCGGCCTCCGTGCTCTGGTCGGCCTTGGCGAGTGCACCGGCGAGCTCGGGACCAACCCTCTCGGCGAGGCGAGAAAGCATCTCCTTGGCGCTGCGGGAGCGCTGCTCGACCGCAAGGTGGAGACCCATGCCGAACTCAGCGTTGTCCTCGAAGAGGGAGTTGGCCCAGGTGGGCCCCCTGCCCTGCTTGTCCGTGCAGTAGGGAGTCGTCGGGAGATTGCCGCCGTAGATGGACGAGCACCCCGTCGCGTTGGCGATCAGAAGGCGGTCGCCCACCATCTGGCTGAGAAGCTTCACGTACGGCGTCTCGCCGCAGCCGGCGCAGGCGCCGGAGAACTCGAAGAGCGGGACGGCGAACTGCGTGCCCTTGACCGTGGAGAGATCGAGCTTCGCGCGGTCGGGATCCGGCAGATTCAGGAAGAAGTCCCAGTTGCTGCGCTCGGCTGCGAGGAGCGGCGGCTGCGCCACCATGTCGATCGCCTTGTGGCGGGGGTTCGTCTTGTCCTTGGCGGGGCAGACCTGGACGCAGATCGAGCAGCCGGTGCAGTCCTCCGGGGCCACCTGGAGGGTGTAGCGCTGGCCCTGGAACTCGGTTGAGCGGAAGGGCGTCGACTTGAACTGCTCTGGGGCTCCGTTGAGCTCGTCGGGTCCGTAGAACTTTGCGCGGATGGCGGCGTGGGGGCAGACCATCACGCACTTGTTGCACTGGATGCAGATGGAGGCGTCCCAGCTCGGGATCTCGAGGGCGATGTTGCGCTTCTCGAACCGGGCGGTGCCCGTGGGCCAGCAGCCGTCCAGCGGGATGGCGCTCACGGGCATGAGGTCGCCCTGCTCGGCAAGGAGGCGCGCTGTCACCTCCCGGACGAAGGTGGGTGCATCCGTGTAGGCCGGGGGCACGGTCGCCGTGGACCCCGAGTCGGGGGCGGAGGGGATCTTGACCTCATGCATGCCGGCGAGGGCCGCGTCCACGGCCGCGTAGTTCATCTTCACGATCTGCTCGCCCTTCTTGCCGTAGGTCTTGTCGATCGACTTCTTGATGTGCTTGATGGCCTCCTCCTGTGAGAGGACCCCCGACAGGGCAAAGAAGCAGGTCTGGAGAACCGTGTTGGTGCGCCGGCCCATTCCGCTCGCCTGGGCCACCTGGGTGGCGTCGATGACGAATAGGCGGAGCTTCTTGTCGATTAGCGCCGTCTGCCATTCCCTTGGGAGCTTTGCCCACGTCTCCTCGGGGCTATACGGCGAGTTGAGGAGCACCGTGGCCCCCGGAGCGGCGAAGTGGAGCACATCGGTGCGGCCCACGAAGCTGAATTGGCTGCAAGCCACGAAGTCGGCCTTGCGGATCAGATAAGGCGCGCGGATGGGCTTCGGGCCGAAGCGCAGGTGGGAGGTCGTCATGGAGCCCGACTTCTTCGAGTCGTAGACGAAGTAGCCCTGTGCAAAGTTCGAGGTCTGCTCGCCGATGATCTTGATCGAGTTTTTGTTGGCCCCGACCGTGCCGTCGGCACCGAGGCCAACGAACACGCACTGGCGTACGCCGGTGGTGTCGACGTCGTAGTCCGCGTCGAACGGAAGGGAGGTCCCGGTCACGTCGTCGGTGATGCCGACGGTGAAGTGGTTGGCGGGGTCCTTCTTCGCGATGTGCTCGAAGACGGCCTTCACCATCCCGGGCGTGAACTCCTTAGAGCCGAGCCCGTAGCGCCCTCCGACCACGGAGGACGAGCTTGCGAGCGCGAGGCGGCCCTTTGCCAGCGCGGCCACGGTGCTCAGGTACAGTGGCTCGCCAATGGATCCTGGCTCCTTGGTACGATCGAGGACAGCAATCGACTTGACCGTCTTCGGCAGCGCCGCGAGGAAGGCCTCGACGTCGAACGGCAGGAACAACCTGACCGCGAGGACACCCACCTTCTCGCCCTTGGCGACAAGCCCGTCGACCGTCTGGACGATCGTCTCGACGCTTGAGCCCATGGCGACCACCACCCGCTCGGCCTGGGGGTGCCCGTGGTAGTCGAAGAGGTGGTAGCTTCTCCCGGTGACCGCGGCCAATTTGTCCATGGTCTGCTGGACGATCTTCGGCAGGGCCGTGTAGAAGCCGTTCACCGCCTCCCTGCCCTGGAAGTACACGTCGGGATTCTGGGCCGTTCCGCGGAGGGTTGGCTTGTCGGGGGTCATCGCCCGGGAGCGGAAAGCCGCGATGTCGGCCTCGTCGATCACGGCCTTCAGGTCGTCATCGGAGAGGACCGAGAGCTTCGAGACCTCGTGGGAGGTGCGGAAACCGTCGAAGAAATGGATGAAGGGGATGCGGGAGCGGTAGCTGGCGGCGTGCGAGATGAGCGCGAAATCATGCGCCTCCTGGCCCGAGTTGCTGCAGAGGAGCGCGCAGCCGGTGGCTCGGCACGCCATAACGTCCTGGTGGTCGCCGAAGATCGAGAGTCCCTGCGCCGCAAGGGCCCTCGCGCTCACGTGCATCGTGAAGGGAAGCAGCTCCCCTGCGATCTTGTAGAGGTTCGGGATCATCAGCAGGAGCCCCTGAGACGCCGTGAAGGTGGTCGTGAGGGCACCCCCGAGGAGGCCGCCGTGCACGGCGCCGGCGACGCCGCCCTCGGACTGCATCTCCACGATCCTGGGGACCTGTCCCCATAGATTGAGCTTTCCGACCGCGGCCCACTCGTCGCAGGTCTCCGCCATGGTCGACGAAGGCGTGATCGGGTAGATCGCGATCAGCTCGTTGAGACGGTAGGCAACTGAGGACACGGCCTCGTTTGCATCGTAAGTTACGTAGCTCGGTTTCTTTGTGAGGCCGCTGTTGGACATGGAAATATGGGAGGGAAACGGGTGATTCGCCGCCATTGTGCCATGTGTGTATCGCCCGTGCTGCGCAGATCTTGCTATTTTAGATGCGCAGATTAACGGGCCTCAAAATGGGTGGGCTTTGCGGTCCAGAATGGCCGCTTTTCAGACCGACGTCAGAGCGGGGCGGCGCCGCCATTTGCGGGGCTTCTTCGGCCCTTAAGATCGGGTTTAATCGTCTGGCTCTGCGGGGAAGTCACCTCATCGGCGCCTTTTTCAGGGTCGCTCAACGCGGGCGGCATCCAAAGTGGTCTCTCGACTAGGGTGTTCAGCTCCATTTACCTTCGCCCCCTGAATTCGGAATTCCGACGATTTTGCTGATGAAGCGGCTTTTGCGGGACCTCGTGGACGTTCTTGCCTCCCTGCGGGTCACCGTGGGGCTGCTGCTCATGTCGATGGTGCTCGTGTTTGCCGCGACCCTGGAGCAGGTCCACTCCGGGATCTGGCGGGTCCAGGAAGACTTCTTCCGGAGTGTGATCGTCACGTGGGCGGTGCCAGGGACCGGGGTTTCCGTGCCGGTTTTTCCCGGCGGCTACACGGTCGGCGCCCTTCTTCTTGCCAATCTCGTCTGCGCGCAGGCAGTGCGGTTCAGGGCGACATGGCGGAGTGCCGGCCTGCATCTCGCTCATGCCGGCATCGTGGTGCTTCTCCTGGGGGAGCTTGTCACCGGGCTCACGCGGCGGGACGGGACCCTGCGCCTGCTCGTGGGCCAGACCAAGGGCTATTCCGAGGGCCTCCGCTCGTATGAACTCGCCATCGTTGAACGGGGTGAGCCCGCCGGGCAGCCCGCCGAGGTGGTCCCTGCGGCGGATCTGGCGCGGCGCTCCATATTGGAGACCGGACGCCTCCCGTTTGAGGTCGCCGTGGTGGGCTACTTCCCTGAGTGCCTGCTCCAGGAGCGAGCCGGGCCTCAAGACGGGATCGGGGCGGACCACGGCGCAGGGGTGGGCCTATCGCTTGTCTCGGCCGGACAGTCGCCGGGAGGGCAGGCCACTGGCGTCCCCGGGGCCTATATTCGTGTTTCGTCGCCTGCGGGGGTCGTCGGGACGTGGCTCGTCTCCCCTCTGCTCGCGGAGCGCCAGTTCATCTCCCTGGGAGGCCGCGAGTGGGAGATAGCGCTGAGGCCGGAGAGGCTCGTGCTTCCCGTGTCGCTCACTCTCCTCGGCGTCACCAACGAGACCTATCCAGGGACCGCTATTCCAAAGAACTTCGTGAGCCGGCTCCGCGTGAGCGGTGGCCCGTCCGGCGAGGACCGCGAGGTCACGATCTCAATGAACGTGCCGTTTCGGACCGGCGGTTTCACCTTCTACCAATACCAGATGAACGCCGCTGGCGGGGAGTCGGTGCTCGAGGTGGTCCGCGACCCCTCGTGGGTCGTCCCCTATGTCGCCTGCGCAATGATGGGTGCCGGGCTGATCATCCATTTCCTCTGCAGCCTCGTTTCTTTCCTTGGTCGGGGCCGAAGCGCCGAATGGGCCCCCGGGGGAGCGGCGGCGCGGGCCCCTGCCCTGCTTCTCCTCTCGGCCGCGGCGGCCATGGTCGTGATTCCGTGGCCCGTTTGGCGTGGGGATGCGCCGGACCTTGGCGGATTCGGGAGCATCCCCGTGCTCGTTGGCGGCCGCGTGAAGCCCCTCGACTCCGTGGCACGCTCGGCCCTGCTCGAGCTCCAGGGCCGCCAGAGGGTGGACGCGCCAGGAGGAGACGGCGCCCCGGCGCCGGGACCTGATGCGTGGCTTGCCGACGTGCTCTTCGTGCCGTCCAGGGCGGACACGTACCCCACGTTCAGGGTGGAATCGCCGGAGGTCCTCGACACCCTGGGGCTCGGGGAGACTGCGAGCCGGATTTCCTATCCCGATCCCGCCAGGCGGACCCTGGCACTCCTGGGCCTTCTGCCGTCCCGCCGGAGCCGGTTCTCGTTCGATCAGATCCGATCGGGGCTGGGCGAACTCGGGCGCCAGGCGCGCCTCGCTGACGCGCTGGATCCTGGGCGGCGGACGCGGTTCCAGGGTGCCGTTCTTGAGATGAGAGATAAGGTGGAGCTCTACCAGCGCTTGAAAAGCAGCCTACAGCCACCCGACCGGGACGACCTCTACGGTGATCTCCTCGCGCTCGGGCGTGGGGCGAAATCTTCCGACGCGCGGGGTGCAATGGCGGCCCGCTTCGATTTCATGGAGAAGATGGGCTATCTGCGTTCGATTCCCCCGGACGACTGGGGCGCTGGCGGTTGGCGATCGATGGGCGCGGCGCTTGGGGACTCGCTGGCGGCCGGGGCGGTCCACCCAGGGGCGCTCGCGCTTGCTAGGATTGGGCACGCCTGGCGTACAGGTGACCAGCCCGACTTCACCGCGTCGGTCGCGTCTTACCTGCGGGCGTTTCGGGCCGGCGCCCCGGGGCAAAGCGCAAGGATCCGCTTCGAATGCCTTTTCAACCGCTCCGAGCCGTTCTATAAGAGCATGCTTCTCTACTGCGCCGCGCTCATCCTTGGCGTGCTTTCCTGGCTCTGTGCGCCGCGGATCCTGGGGCGGACGTCGTTCTGGCTCATCGCGCTTGCTTGGGTCGTGGCGACAGCGGGCATTGTTTCGCGGATGTGGATAGAGGGTCGTCCGCCCGTCACAAACCTGTACTCGTCGGCGCTGTTCGTCGGTTGGGCATCGGTGGGGCTTTGCATCGCCCTAGAGCGGGCCCGACGGAACGCGGTCGTCACCGTGGCCGCCGCTATGATCGGCTTCTCGACGCTCCTGGTGGCCCACCACCTCGCGCTTGCCGGCGACACGATGGAGATGATGAGGGCAGTCCTGGATTCCAATTTCTGGCTCGCGACGCATGTCGTGGCCGTGACGCTGGGCTACGCTTCCACCTTCCTCGCCGGGTTCCTTGCCCTCGTTTATGTGGCGCGCGGGATGCTGCCGGGGGGTCTGGACAAAGAAACCGAGCTTTCACTTGGGGGGATGGTCTACGGCGTGGTCTGCTTCGCCACGCTCTTTAGTCTGGTCGGCACGGTGCTGGGAGGCATCTGGGCCGACCAGTCATGGGGGCGTTTCTGGGGCTGGGACCCAAAGGAGAACGGAGCCCTCCTGATCGTCCTTTGGAATGCCGTCATCCTGCATGCCAGGTCGGATAATCTGTTGGGAACAAGAGGCCTGATGGTGATGGCCATCCTGGGAAACGTTGTCACGGGGTGGAGTTGGTTCGGGGTGAACATGCTAGGCATCGGTCTGCACAGCTACGGGTTCACCGAGTCGGCGTTCGTCTGGCTGGTCGCCTTTGCGGTGAGCCAGCTTGCGGTGGCGGGCGTGGCTCTCGCCAGGCGCCCGAGGGGCTGAGTCTTGGGCCGAAGAGCCCTGCGCGGCTGCTGGGCGGTCAGGGGCCACCCTGATCGGTATTCTCCGGCTCCCCCGCCTCGCTGTCCGGAGCCCTGGGTGGGATACCCGGGTCATCGGCCTCGGGAGTGTCAGAATTCGCCCTGTCCTTCGCCTTCATCTCCTCCAGCTGCAGGGGGTGCTCCTCGATCATCTCCCGCTCCGACATGCGGCCCGTCAGCCAGGCGAGGTTCATGGGGTAAACATCCGGGTTGAAGATCACAAAGTAGAGGTGCCAGACGATGATCGCCAAGGTGGCGAGCACGGCTTCGTAGAAGTGGACGGTGCGCGCCGCGTCGAACCCGAGCTTCGTGAACCACCCCATGGACGTGTTCTCGAACCACAGGACCGCGCCGGTTACCCCCATCAAGAGGGTGCCCCAGACCAGCGCCCAATACTCCGCCTTCTCGATATAGCAGAACCTTCCAAATGCGGGTTTCTCCGGGGAGATGCCGAGGTTGTACTTGAGGACACCCCAGGGGTCCGTGAGGTCGCGCCACCTCGGGAGCAGGTCCATGAACAGCCTCCGGCCGGGCTTTGTGAGCGCCAGGTAGCCGACGTGCCAGACGCCGCCCACCAGCATGACGACACCGGCGACGCGGTGGATCAGGCTCCTGAGTTCGAAGGCGCGGATGCTGAACTGGCGAATCCCCACCACCCACCAGGCCTCGGGATAGCGGAGCATGAAGCCCGTGAGGACCAGGAGCACGAAACTAATGACGAGAACGCTGTGCTGCAGGCGCTCGTGGAGGGTCATCCTGACATAGAGACGGTGCGCGACGGGGTGTTCCTGCACCTCGCCCTTCTGGATGGCGAGCTTTCGCCGGGTCTTCTTCAGGAAGTCGAGGAGGTTGTGCAGCGCCATGCCCCCGACCACGACAATGATCAGCCCGACGTAGATCGTCGAAATCCAGTAAAGGAGGGAGGATGTGTCGCGCCGGGAGGAGCTCGCGTGAACCGCCCCTATCGTAAAGCGGTCGTTCGCGCCGCGGTGACATTCGCCGCAGGTCTTAACTAGGTTGCCCTTATAGACGCTGGAGGTCGGGTCGTTCTGGGACTTGATGGAATGCACGCCGTGGCAGCTCGCACAGTTGACCACCTCCACCGCGCCCCCCCGCACCGCAAGCCCGTGGTAGCTGTCGGTGAAGGTCTTGAACGAGTCGCTTCGTAGCCCGTACTTGCTCGTCAGCCGGACAGAGGCGTGGCACTCGGCGCAGACCTGCTGGGCCAAGTTGGTGTTGTGGACGGGTGAGGACGGGTCCGTGTGCTTCTTTATGTCGTGCTCCCCGTGGCAGTCCGTGCAGACGGGAGCGTCGAGGTTTCCGTTGGAAAGTGCGGCCGCGTGCACGCTTGTCGCAAATTCCTTGGCCTGCTTCGCGTGGCAGGTTGCACAAGTGCCAGGGATTTGGAGGCGGTTGATACGCGCTCCAGCGACGGCCGCCTTGTTCATGGCGTGGGCCCCGTGGCAGTCGACGCAGGTCGCGGACTTAACATGGCCCTCGGCTAGAGCGGCACCGTGCACGGACTGGTTGAACGATGAAACGAACTTGGCGCCGCGGATGGACTTGTCGGCCACCTCGGCCTTATCGACGTGGCATGACTCGCAGAGGCTCGCCTGGGCCAACTTGAGTTCCACCGTCCTTGCCTGATTGCCAACGGCCGTGATGGGCTTCTCGTGGCAGGTGAGGCAGTCGGGCGCTATCCGCTTGCCCTCGGTGGGATGTGCGCCATGAGCCGAGGCAAAATAATCCGCCCTCTCAGGCTCGTGGCAGCGTCCGCAGGCCTCGGTCTGGCGCCCGTCGGTGAATGCGAACTCCTTTGATTTCCGGGCGATGGTGTCATGGTTGCCGTGGCACTCGGCGCACGACGTATCTTTTCCCTTCGGGATCGGTGTCTGAAGGAGCCTCGCGTGGAACGCATGCTTCGAGAGCGCCTTGGTGTGGCAGCTCGCACAGTCCACAGCCGGGAGCTTGCTTGGGTGCGGCGTCTCGGTGATCGAGCTGTGGCAGTCTACGCAGTTGAGCTTCCCGTGGGCGGAATGCGCGAAGACTTCAGGCTTCACGCCGATCCATTCCGGGGCCAGCCCCTTCTTGCGCGGCTTAAACTCCGCCTCGTGGCAGTCCATGCACTCGCTGTTGGCAACCGCTGGCGAAGTCGCTGCGGCGGGCGTCGCTGCCTGCTCGGCCTTGGCTTGTGCCGCAGGTTTCTCGTTGGCGCGCCCCGGCCCAACCATAGTCAGGAACAAGGCCGCCGCTACCGTGAAGTGCCTGGGGATTGCCCTCATCTGTGTCGGCGCAGTATGCGCGCCCCTCACCCGGGCCACTACGCAGCTCTTGCGCAGTGGTCCTCATCTCTTGCGGCTGGGGAAACGATTAGCGTGCCTTCAAATAGGATTAGCTGCGCAAGAAATGCACAGTGTTGAACAAATGCTCGGTAGTCCGGAAGCACGGAAAAACCGATATTCAGGGCGTAATCCACCCCAACTCCAATGAATCCCCTACGAATCTCGATCATCGTCTCCGCCCTGACGGTCTCCTCACTCGCCCTTGCAGCTGACGCCGGCAGCAACTGGACCGACAAGTGTGCCAGCTGCCACGGTGCCGACGGACAGGCCGAGACGAAGATGGGCAAAAAGCTCAAAATCCGGAGTATGACGGACGCGGACTTCCAGGCGTCCTTCACGGACGAGCAGGCGGTGAAGGCGATCAAGGAGGGGATCAAGGACCCGACCTCGGGCAAGGTGAAGATGAAGCCCATAGAGGGGCTGGCCGACGACGAGGTCACCGCGCTGGTCCAGCACGTTCGCGCGCTTAAGAAGTAGCAAGGTCGGCTCCCATTCGATGAGCTCCACCCAAAAAAGGCCGAGCGCCCAGTCGCTGCGTCGGACCAATTGGGTGCTGGGCGTGATCACGGTCGGCTTCTTGGCGCTCGCCGCCGCGCTGCTCGCGTCTCCATGGAAGGCATCAACCCAGCCGAAGATACCGCTCGTCGACCCCTCGTTCCTCGAGCAGACGGCGTGGCGGAAGTCCTATTCCGATCTCGTCCGAGAGAAGGCGGATCTCTCCGATTTCCAATGCTACGTCTGCCACGAGAAGAAGAATCCGCCGCCGCTACGCTACGACGAGCAGCACGTGCTGATCGTCCCGGATGAGCATTCGGACATCAAGATGGGGCACGGCACCCACAACCGGAACAACCTCTGCTACAACTGCCACAACGAGAACGACCTGCTGACATTCTCGATTCGTGACGGCAACGAGCTCAAATTTGAGGAAAGCTCGCGGCTGTGCGGCAGCTGCCATGGTCCCAACTACAGGGACTGGGAGGCCGGGGTCCATGGCCGCATGAATGGATACTGGAACCACCAGCTCGGCGACTTCAAGAGGCTTGACTGCGTGAACTGCCACAATCCGCACGCGCCCAAGATCCCCACGCGCAAGCCGGCACCGCCTCCCCACCCCCTGCGCCTGCCGTTACTGCCCGAGCCCCAGCCCAAAGCGGCAACCACATCCTGAATATGCCTTCCCAAGATCAGCCCTCCGCGGCAGGCCCCGATGAGACCGATCGCCTGATGGGGCGGCGCAACTTCCTGCGCTCCTCGGCGGCCTTCGCGGGACTTGGCGCCCTGGCAGCGAGCCTCTCCCCGCTCAGGGAGCTCGGCGACTACTCGTCGGTCGACGAGTTCATGCAGAAGTATTACAAGGAGATGACCCCAGACGACATGGCGAAGGTCATCACGCGGATCGAGAACGACGTCCAGCGCCAGTACGGGATCCGCCCGCACGTCCGCGACTTAAAGCCCATGGACGGCGCGGAGTTCGTCTACTGCCTGAACCTGACGCGCTGCATCGGCTGCAGGAAGTGCGTCCACGCCTGCGTCAACGAGAACAACCAGTCGCGCAATCCCGAGATCCAGTACATCAGGGTGCTCAAGCTCCCCCACGGGTCGATGGACATCGACAAGGCCGACCACGAGTACAATCCCGAGTCCGTGCCGGAGAAGGGGTTTTTCTACATGCCGGTGCAGTGCCAGCAGTGCCACAATCCCCCCTGCGTGAAGGTCTGCCCCGTCCATGCCACCTGGCAGGAGAAGGACGGGATAACCGTCATCGACTACGACTGGTGCATCGGCTGCCGCTACTGCGAGGCCGCGTGCCCGTACTGGGCGCGCCGGTTCAATTTCACCAAGCCAGAGATCCCGAAAGAGAGGCTCAACCCCAACATGTCCTATCTCGGCAACCGGCCGCGAAAGCAGGGCGTGATGGAGAAGTGCCACTTTTGTATCCAGCGCACGCGCGTCGGCCGCTACCCCGCTTGCCTTGAGGTGTGCCCGGTGGGCGCCCGCAAGTTCGGCAACATCCTCGATCCGGACAGCGAGGTCTCCTACATCCTCAGGGAGAAGCGGATCTTCATCCAGCTGAAGGAGGAGATGGGCACTAATCCAAGGTTCTTCTACTACTTCGAGAAATGATGCGCGCCACACGAGACTACCTGACCTTCCTCTGGCGCTGCGGCCGCATCGCCTTTGTCGGCGACTGGCGCTACTACGCGTGGATGGGGGGCCTTACGGTCTTCTGCCTCCTTGGCCTGCACGCCTACTGCATCCAGTTCGTGCACGGGCTGATCGTCACGGGGATGAGCGACGAGGTGTCCTGGGGCGTCTACATCGCCAATTTCACCTTCCTGGTGGGGGTCGCCGCAGCGGCCGTGATGATGGTCATCCCCGTCTATATCTACGACAACGAGGAACTGCATGACCTGGTGATCTTCGGCGAGCTTTTGGCGGTCGCTGCGATCATCATGTGCCTTGCCTTCGTCACGGTGGACCTCGGACGGCCGGACAGATTCTGGCACCTGATTCCCGGCATTGGACAGCTGAATTTCCCGCGATCGATGCTCAGCTGGGATGTGATCGTTCTTAACGGGTACCTGCTCCTGAACGTGCACATCTGCGGCTACCTCCTCTACTCGAGGTACCAGAACCGAAAGCCGTCGAAGTGGTTCTACATCCCCTTCGTTTTCGTGGCCATCGTCTGGGCCGTCTCGATCCACACCGTCACCGCCTTCCTCTATGTCGGCCTCGGCGGCCGACCCTTCTGGAACTCGTCAATCGTCGGCCCGAGGTTCCTCGCCTCCGCCTTTTCGGCCGGTCCCTCGATCATTATCCTGGCGCTCCAGATCATCCGGCGCGTGACCCATTACCACATCACGGACAAAGCGCTACTGACCCTGAGAAGCATCGTTCAGGTGTCCATGATCATCAACGTCTTCCTGCTCTTCAACGAGGTTTTCAAGGAGTTCTACAGCGGCCTCCATGTCGCCTCGTCCACCTATCTTTTCCTGGGCCTCGACGGACATCACGCCCTCGTGCCCTGGATCTGGACAGCTGTCGTCTTCAACCTGGTGAGCATGTTCCTGCTGATCCTTCCCCTCACCCGGAGCTTGAAGTGGCTCGATCTGGCCTGCGTCCTTTGCATCGTCGGCATTTGGATAGAAAAGGGCATGGGGCTTGTGATCCCTGGGTTCATCCCCACCCCCCTCGGTGCCCTGATCGAGTACACGCCCAGCCTGAACGAGACCTTGGTGTGCCTGGGGATCTGGGCTTTCGGTCTGCTCTGCTACACGATCTTCCTGCGCATGTCGGTCCCCATACTCCAGGGACGACTCAGCAAGGCGAACGAGCACCTGCCCGAGCCCGACGCGGCCGCAGACCCGGCGACCGCTCCCGTGCCCCATTGAACCTTTAGCCCATGGCCACCCAGCTCACCGCCGAAAGTGCCAAGCAGTCGCTCGCGGCCCACGTCCGCTCGAAGGGCGAGGAGATCAACGCAAAGTACGGCCCGAGGATAGGGATGACCGAGCTTGAGGCGCTCCTGCTGGACCGTTCCTGTGTGCGCTACCCCTGCGTCATCGACTTCGACGATTCGCGGCTCCAGCCGGGCGAGTTTGCCTTCGCCGAACCCAACGGCGAGCTCCCGGAGAACGGGTTCACGCTGCACGTCCATCCTCTCTACTGCTCGCGACCGGGCGTGGTTCCGCAACTGGCCCTCTACCACCTGGTGGCGGTCAATTATGGGCAGTTCGCGTCGCCCGATGATGCGGAGACCTTCGCCTCCGCGGCCCTTGGGATTGACAGGGAGGCCTACTACGAGTCGCTCTGCCAGCTGGCTGACGAGCTGCCCGAGGCTGCTGCAGACCCGCTGGGGCACCCCCCGGGTTGCTCCTGCGGCGGCTAAGGCTTTCGGCTCCCGTCAGCCTCCCTTAGCCTCGCCCCCCCTTCGGCGCTGCTTCGTGTAGGCCACCGAAACCCCGAGCAGGACGACGCCGAGCACCAGGAACGAGATAATCCGGTAGGCGGCCTCCAAGCGCGACAGGTCGACGATGAAAACGTAGATGACTGTCGCGAGTATGGTGCCGATCCCCATCACCCGGTATTTTCGGTTTTTCAGGAGAGCGCTCACGACGAGGTAGCAAACAGCCGCGGCTAACCATGACGTGCTCACCCATCCCTTCGGAACCGTGTGGAACAGGCCGTAGGGTATCACGATGGTCGCCGCCCCCAGGTAGAGGTTGCGCATGAGCTCGGTGCGCAGGTCCAGGTTGGCTTTCTTCCAGTTGAGGACCCGGGCCGTCAGGAGCGCCACCGCTGCGAAGCTCAGGTTCACCGGCCCGGTGGGCTCCCCAAGCAGAAGGTAGGTGAAGTAGATGCCGCTGAAGATGAACAGGTTGGCAACGACGATGATCTTCGACCGGTATCCGACCGCGGTCACCGCGACCAGAAGACTTTGCCAGGCAAGCCACCCGTAGAACCCGGGCGCCGGCAGGTGGCGGACGATCGCGATGCTGAGCATCATGTAGCCTGCGCAGGCATAGATCGAAGTGGCATACACACTCTGGTGGTGCTTCCAGTAGGCGTAGGCGGCCCCTAGGAGAGCCGCTGCGGCGCCCGCCTCGACCCAGGGAAGGCTATCGCCGTAGAAGAGCTGGGCGTTCAGCAGGGCGATCAGCATCGTTCCGCCGCTCGTCAGCAGGGCGCGTGCAATCCTGACCGCGAGATGGTCCCGGCTTGCCCCCTCCCGGAAACCGGGCGCGACAATGGGGACCGAGTATGCGGCCAGGGCGAGCAGGTTGCCCTGAGGCGCGGACACGCCCTGGAGCGCGTGCCCGACGAGCGGGTTGTTAAGGAGCCAGTCGATATGCAGGAGGTAGGTCAGCGCGGCGACCGCGAGCCCGAGACCGGGCCAGTTCCGCGCCCTCACGATGGCGAAGGCGGTCCAGGCAAGCGCCACCAGCAGCGCAAACTGAAACCATGCCAGGTCAGCGACGGCCACGGCCGCCATGCCAATCGCAAAGCCGATGCCCGCCATCAGCTCGCTTCCCGAGCGCATGCCGAGCCAGAGCACGACGCCGACCGAGACCGCCAGGAAGGCGAGACCCGCACCGGAGCTTTCCACGACAGGCTGCGACGAGAAGAAGTGCAGCCGAAGCGTGGCGAAGAATAGCAGGAAGAGGGCTCCCGCGTAGAGGATGCCAGAAGTGTCGGGCCGAGTCCGGCGCATGCGCTGCGACGAGATGAAGAAGACGGCGGTGGCGGCGTAGCCGATCAGGCTCGAAACGAATGAGGGCAGTCCCGCGAACGGGTATGCCACGAGGAAAGCGGTGCCGAGGCTCAGGGCGAGGACGCCGACGCGCGCCAGCCAATACTCGCCAATCTGCAGCTCCAGCTCGCCGTCCCCAGGGGTTGTCGAGGGCGCGATTGCCGCCGTCGGTACGAGCGGCTTGCCGCCGAGGATGGCGTCGGCCTCGGTCAAGGTGAGTCGCCTAAATCCCAGATAATTCTCCATCCGGACGAGCCGTGCCTCCACCATCCGAAGCTCAATCTCTCTGTCAGCGTGCACAGGAAGTCCCTCGATCCGAGAGGCTTCCGGATAAGCGCCCGACGGATCGGCTCGGCCGGGCGGAGACGGAGGGGGTACATCCGTGTTCATTGTGCCGTGAGCCTAATTATGGGCATTCGCTGCGCTAACGCTGCGCAGCTTTTGCTCAAAAGTGTGCGTATCGTGGCGAACGTGCAGTCCCCCCGCGAGTTGAGCAGCCGCCCACAGCGGCCGATCCGTGCAAGAGATGACTACTTCCCCTGGATGCCGCCGTTGTGGCAGTCCGTACAGGTCAGGTCACTGTCGTAGTCCCCGCCCGGGTGCTTAAACTCAAGTCCGGTCGGATTCATCGAAGCCAGGTCGGCCCCCTTGCCCTGAGCGATGATCGAATGGCACGAGGTGCAGTCGCTGGCGCGGATCGTCTCTCCCGCGTCTGTCTTGTGCTTGTCGTCATGGCAACGGAAGCAGCCCGGCCAGTCCTTGTGCCCGATGTTCGTCGGGTAGATCCGCCAGTCGGCCTTGCGCTCCTTGAAGATGCTCTCGGAATACACGCGCTGGACCTCGGCAATCGCCGCCGGAAGCTCAGGGCTGTCCTTGTACTTCGTCGTCAGGAACTCGGCGATCTTCTGGGGCGCCGAGGCCGAATCGGTGATGTCCTTCTGTACCATCGCTTGGACGGCGGACCGCTTGATGTTGGGAAGCTTTGTTGACAGGGCCCCGCTCGCCATCGAGCGCTCGATGGCGTCGTTTGCAGTCGGGTAGACATGCGCGGGCCGATTGTGGCAATCGATGCAGTCCATCTCGCGGATCGAGGCGGCCGGAGGCTCGCCCTTGAACTCCTGGTTGCGGTAGACGCGCGTCGTGCCGTCCTTCTTGTTGGTGACCCGCATCCAGACGATGTCCTGGCGCTTCTCGTCGGCGGCGTAGTACTCAACCATGCTGTCCGGGCTCACATGCCAGTGGATCCCGCCCTCGGGGTTTCCGGCGTGGCCGGAATTGACGTGCAGGAGCATGCGCACCGTGTAGGGCGTGTTCTTCTTGTCTGACAGGTAGTGGTCGAACGAAATGTCCACGTTGCCGTGGAACTTCTGCGGCCAGTGGCACTTCTCGCAGGTGTCCCTTGCAGGGCGGAGGTTCTTGACCGGCGTGTCGATGGGCTTGTGGTAGTTATTGAGGGTGAAAGCGATAAGCTGATGGGTTCCATTGAGCTTCGCTTTCACTGCTGCGGAAATTCCCGCTCCGACGTGACATTCGACACAGGCCACGCGCGCATGGGCGCCGTGCTGGTAGGTCGTGAACTCGGGATTCATGGCGCTGTGGCACACCGCGCCGCAGAACTGCGTCGATTCCGCATACTGGTAGGTCTGGTAGCTGCCGAAGGCGGAAAGCATGATGAAGCCAAGGCCGCCAATACCGAAGAGAACCAGGTACCGGCGTTGTGAGCGGTTGCTGAAGTCCAGCCGCCACTTGTCCGGAACGGTGGCGGCGTGCTTGATCGCCCAGCGCCGCTGGGCCCAAGCGCCGAAGAACGTCAGGACAATGCCTGTGATCAGGAAAACCGGGGCGACGATGTAGGTGAAGATGCCGAGGTAGGGGTTCCTGTCCCCCTGGGTAAAGTCCATCCAGACGAGCAGGGCGAACGAGAACAGCGCCCCCAGGGCGATAACGGCGCCGATCGCACTGATCCAATTATTGAAATGCGACCTCTGCGCACGGGACTTCGGTTCGCTTGCGGGTACTTCGTCAGACATGGCTTTGTCGGGCTTGCTGCGGTTGTGAAATTAAAAAGGCCGACGTGAACAAGCGTGCTCCCGTCGGCCAAATCTTGGGTGTAGGCTCGGGATCAGGCCTTGAACTTGCGAATGAATCCGATCAGGTCCTTGATCTCGTCGGCGGAGAGCTCGTCCTTGAACGACTTCATCTTCTCCTTGCCGTTGTCGCCCTTGATGCCCTCGGTGATGGCCTTGGTCATCTCGTCGTCCTTTAGGCCCGCCTGCACGGTGGCGTCGGTGTAATCCTTTATCTTCAGCTTCTTTCCGGTCTTGGTCTGTGCCTTGCCGTCGGCTCCATGGCAGGAGGCGCAGCTGTTGTCCCAGTTGTCGGAGGCGGAGGCGGCGTAGGAGCTGCCGGCGATGAGGGCCAGCGCGGCGGACGCGACGGCGAGCTTTGTGCTGATTTTCATTGGGATAAGGGTCGAGGGTTAACTTGAGCGAAGCGTCCTGGGTCTGCCGTTTAGCCGATCCGGACGCTCCGCCTTTGCTGGAATATGGTCTGGTGGGGAGCAGAATACCGCAACCGTGCTTTAGAGTCGCTTCATTAGTTGTCCACTGCTCCGCAAATCTTGCTGTGGAGGATGCGGAGTCGACCTGCCTGGGACCCGGTTCCCGAACGTGGGCGCGACACCTTAAACACGGTAAGCGGAGTGACGCTGCCCCTGTATATTTGGAGCGAGAAATGGATAGTCCCCACTTCTCGCTTTGGGTCGCCAACGCCCCGCATCAAAGGGTGCGTGATTAGCGTTGGTAATAAGGCCTAGAAGCCCATGTATGAGGATTTTACGTATTTTGCCAAGACACGCACAGCGTTCCGCAAGATGTGAGCAGCGCTTGTCTCTATTTTCTGCCAATCTGCATGGAGACACCCAAACCATGACGCATCTATTAGAGACGACTGCAGCTGGTCTCCGATCCGGAAGTGTCACGGTCGGCCACTACCCTAAAACCTCAGGAATTGCGCAGCAATGAACAGAATCCGAGGAGTCACATCCCGGAAAATTGCCGATACTACAAACATGAGCCCGAAACTACA
>CAISPT010000076.1 GCA_903887455.1 uncultured Opitutaceae bacterium
ACTTGGTTGATTTCATCGCGGCAGCGGGCTGCATCCTCGTAGCGCTCGGCCTTGATCGCCTCGGAGAGATCGGTCTCGAGCTGGGTTAACTTGTCGTAGAGTGACTTGCGCTCCAGGGCCTTCTGCGGGACCTTGCCCGCGTGGACGGTTCCCTTGTGCATACCCTCGAGCATGGGGTCTAGGATCCCCTTGAAGGCCGCGTAGCAGGCCGGGCAGCCGAAGCGCCCCTGCTTCTTGAAGTCGTTCGGGGTGAACCCGCACTGCTCGCACCGGACCCCGGCGCCTGAGGCGGCCTCAGGGTTCAGGGAGGCCTTCAGCAGCAGGTCAGCCAGCGAGAAGCCGCTCGGGTCGGTGACCCCCTTCTCCTGGGCGCAATCCTCGCACAGGTCCACCTTGTGTACCTTGTTGTCCAGGATCTGGGTAAGGTGCACCGTGGCGGGCTTCGAGCAGAGATCGCACTTTAGCGGATTGGCCATGGTTAGTTGTGGGATTTCGTTATGCACCAAATGTGCCACGGCCCTCCCCATTGGGCAAGCCGGTCGCGCATTCCTGTGCCTAAGTATCATTACGGCGCAATTCGAGCCGTCTCAAGCGCCATTGAGGCGCACCGCGCCGCACCAACTAGATGCGCGTCCCCTCGACCAGGACGCGCTTCTTGAACTCTGCAAGCACCTTGCGGGTGACCGGCCCGGGAGCGCCGGTCCCGATCGAGCGCCCGTCAAGCTTGACGACGGGGATGACCTCGGCGCCCGAGCCCGTGAGGAAGCACTCGTCGGCGCACCAGAGGTCGTAGCGGGTGAGGTTGGCCTCGCGGATCGGGATCCCGAGGTCCCTGGCAACGTCGATGATGGTGCTGCGGGTGACGCCCTTCAGGGCCCCCTGGCTGGCCGCCGGGGTCAGCAGCTCGCCCTTGTGCACGATGAAGACGTTGTCGGCGGTCGCCTCGGCGACGTAGCCCTGGTCGTTCAGCATGATGCCCTCCAGGGCCCCCGCCTGCCTTGCTTCGATCTTGGCGAGGATGTTGTTCAGGTAGTTGAGGGACTTGACGGTCGACGGGAAGGCCCCGGGGCCGACGCGGCGGGTCGGCACCGTGACGATCGCCAGGCCCTTCTCGTAGTGCTCGGCCGGGTAGAGCGAGATCTTGCTGGCGATCACGAAATAGCTGGGCTTCGAGCAGAGCCAGGGCGCCAGGCCCAGGTCCCCCACCCCACGGGTCGCCACCAGTCGGATGTACCCGTCGGTCAGCTTGTTCACCCGGCAGGTCTCACACACGGCGTGGCTCCACTCCGCTCGCGTGAGCGGAAGGTCGAGCATGACGGCCCTCGCCGAGTACTCGAAACGCTCCAAGTGCTCGTCGAGCCGGAACACGTTGCCGCCGTACAGGCGGATCCCCTCAAAGACGCCGTCACCGTAGAGCAAACCATGGTCGAAAACCGACACCTTGGCGTCAGCCTCGTCCACGAATTTGCCGTCCAGATAGATCTTCATCCTGCGATGCTACGATTCGTGCCAAAGTCTTGTCGAGTTCCTTGAATTCGGCGCTTTTTGCCCCAGAGTGCCGCCCATGTCGACCGCGCCCTTCGCGCTCTCCGCCAACACCACCTACATCATCGGGCACCGAAATCCCGACGCCGATTCCATCTGCTCGGCGATCGCCTACGCGGCCTTCAAGGAAGCTCGCGGCGAGAAGGGACACGTCGCGGCCAGGTGCGGAAACTCTAACGCACGGATCGACACGATCCTCGGCCGCTTCAAGCAGCCCCTGCCCCTCTACGTGAGCGACGTCTGGCCCCGGGTCAGGGATCTGATGTCGGCGAACGTCTTCACGGTGCCCGAGAACGCGACCTGCGCGGAGGCCCTGGAGCTTATCGACCGGCACAACGTGGGGCTGCTGCCAGTCGTCGACCGCAACCACCGGGTGGTCGGCACGATCTCCCTTCCCCACCTGGGAGGCATTTTCATCCCAAGGGTGAGCCAACCGAAGCTCATGCGCCAGGTGCAGGGCACGCTCGACAACATCGTCCGCGCCCTCAAGGGGACCGTCGTCCACATGGTCGACGGCTCCAGGCAGGAGGAGCTCTACGTGCGCCTGGGGACCATGGACATCCAGTCGTTCTGGAAGGTTTCCGAGCGCGACGGGATCCCCGCCGCCAGCTCGCTGATCATCGTCGGCGACCGCAAGAACATCCAGCTCCGGGCAATCGAGCTGGGCCTGCGGGGAATCATCGTCTCCGGAAGCGTCCAGGTTGAACCCGACGTGGTCGAGCGCGCGAAGGAGCGGGGGGTGAGCATCATCAGCAGCCCCTACGACTCCTCCACCACGGCCTGGGTCGTCCGCACGGCCTCGAGCATTGAGAAGGTCGTCGACCGGAACTTCAGCTCGGTTGGGCGCGACGCGCGTCTGAGCGAGATTAGGCGCAAGATCTCGACGCTCGCGGCGTCCTCCCTCATGGTGCTCGACGACGACGGCATCCTGGCCGGGATCCTGTCGAAGAGCGACATCCTGAAGCCCATCCAGACGAAGCTCATCCTTGTCGACCACAACGAGATATCCCAGGCAGTGAACGGCGCCGACGAGGTTCAGGTGGCCGAGATCATCGACCACCACCGCCTGGGCTCGATGAACACCCAGAGCCCCATCCTTTTCATCAACGAGCCCGTGGGCTCCACCTGCACGATCATCGCCGACATGTTCAGGCGGGCGGGGCTGGTCCCCACCCCGGAGATTGCCGGGATCATGATGTCGGGGCTCATCTCCGACACGCTCCTCTTAAACAGCCCGACCACGACTCCCAAGGACGCGGAGATCCTCTCCTGGCTGTCGGGGGTCGCCGGCGAGGAACCGAGAGTCCTGGCGGAGGCCATCTTCTCCTCGGGCTCGGTCATCCAGGCGAGCCCGCCCGAGGCGATCGTCCAGGCCGACCACAAGGTCTACGACGAGGAGGGCGTGCGCTTCGCGGTCTCGCAGGTCGAGGAGCTCGGCTTCGGCAACTTCTGGAGCCGCTCGAAGGCCATCGCCGCGGCGCTCGAGGACCTGCGGAAGCGGGAGCGTCTCTCGTTCGCGGCGCTCCTGGTGACCGACGTGAACACCCAGAACTCCCTCCTTCTCGTGAAGGGCGACCCCGAGCTTATCGAGCGGATCACCTACTCGCACGTCGAGAAGGACGAGATTTTCGACCTTCCCGGGATCGTGAGCCGCAAGAAGCAGCTGATCCCGTACCTGACAAGCCTCCTGCGCGAGATCCGGGCCGCCTAGGGCGACGACGAGGCCTCGAGCTCGTGGAGCCTGGGGCCGACCACGTCCCCCAGCCGGAGCCCGGCCGTGTAGAGGACGACCGCAAAGCCCGCCAGGGCGACAAGGATCGCGAGCGAGGCCCACCTGTGGCGCGACTCGAAGCGCTCGATCGAGCGCATGTAGGAGCAGAGGGCAAGGACCGCCGCCACGACGATCACCG
>CAISPT010000077.1 GCA_903887455.1 uncultured Opitutaceae bacterium
AACACCGAGGAGGCCTTCTTCGACCTCGCCGACGAGTACGGCCTGATGGTCTGGAGCGACTTCTGGCTCTCGACGCAGGACTGGAACGAGCAGCCGGGTGACCTGGCGCTCTTCCTTGCGAACGCCGAGGACGTGATCCGGCGCTTCCGCAACCATCCTTCGATCGTCATATGGTGTGGGCGCAACGAGGGCGTGCCCCCTCCGGCGCTCAACGAGGGCCTGGACGCCCTGGTGCGCCAGAACGACTGCAGCCGCTACTACCAACCGTCCTCCCGCGACATCGACCTGCTGACGAGCGGCCCGTGGACCTACGGCGACCCGGTCAACTTCTTCAACCGCTACGGCCTTGGATTCTCAACCGAGCTCGGGCTGCCGAACCCGCCCACCGCTGACGCTTTCCGCGCGATGATGCCCCAGGCCGACCAGTGGCCCATCAGCGACACCTGGGCCTACCACGACTGGCACCAGAAGGACCACGGCGAGGTCCAGGCCTTCATGGACGCCCTTGCCCTCGAGTTCGGCGCGGCCACCAGCCTCGACGACTTCTGCAGGAAGGCGCAGATGCTCAACTACGTCGGCCACCGCGCGATGTTCGAGGGATTCAACGCGCGCCTCTGGCGACCCGCCTCGGGCCGCCTCATGTGGATGAGCCACCCGGCATGGCCCAGTACCGAGTGGCAGCTCTACTCCTCCGACTACGACACCAACGCCGCTTACTTCGGCGCCCGGAAGGCCTGCGAACCGGTGCACGTTCAGTTCAACCTGGACGACCGCCATGTCGTTGTGGCCAACACGACCCGGGCGGATGCGGAACGCCTGGCCGTCAAGGCCACGCTTTACGACCTGGAAGGCCACACGCTCGGCTCCCAGGGCGCCTTGCTCAGGGCTCCCGCAAACAGCACCTTCCCGGCATTCCTGCTCGACGAGGGGCCCGCTGCGGGAAAGCCACTCTATTTTCTTAAGCTGGCGCTCACCTCCGCCGACGGGACCCTCGTCTCGGACAACTTCTACTGGATAGCGCGCCACGAGGCGGACAACCGCCTGCTCGGCGGCCTTCCGGCGGCGCTCCTGACGGGCCGCGCCCGCCTGGCGCCTGGGGGGGTGATCGAGGTGGAGCTTGAGAATCGCACGCCGACGCCGGCGCTCCTGATCAAGCCGACCCTCAGGGACGCCCAGGGGGCGAGGATTCTGCCCGCCTACCCAAGCGACGGCGGTTTCTCCCTCATGCCGGGTGAATCCCGCCGGTTCACGATAGAGGCGCCTCGGCTCCCCGCGGGGCCCGTTCATCTCACGGCCGAGGGCTGGAACCTCGCCCCCGTCTCGATCGCCGTCGATCAGTGACCCTCGCCAAGCGCCACGAAATCCATGTAGTCGAAGTTCATGACGGGCTGGTCCAGGAAGTGGAGCGTGAGCACCTGCCGGCCCTTTTTCAGGTGAAAGCGTCCGAGGTGAACCGCCTTGTTCCAATGGTGGGCCTGGCGCCACTCGACCGGATCGGCCGCGTTGTAGGTTGAGGGGATCGCCAAGGGGCCCGTGACGTCCACGCCGTCGCTCTCAAAGGAGATGTGCCCCCCGAACTTCGACGTATACATGATGTCGAGCGTGTAGAGGCCGTCCGTGCGAACATCGACGGTGTACTTTACCCATTCCCCGGGGGCGATCCAGCCAAGGTAGAGCGAGTTGGGCTCGGGCTTCACGAGGTTGAACGGGCTGTCGTCGACCGCCGTCCCCGGGTTGTTGAACTTGGTGTACGAAATGTCCGGGCTCTCATGCATGCGGAACTCCTTCACGTAGCTGCCCGTGCCGTTGAATGTGCCGCTCCCGCTGTTGCGGTTGTCGCTGTCGTGGTAGGTGATCCCCTCCTCGGCGCCCGCCGCCTTCTCGGCGTCCGTGATGTCCAACATGTCGTAGTACTCGTTCTGGAGCCTCCCAGGAATGACCTGCGGTCCGCCGCTGTAGACGGAATCGTGGAACGGGACGCCCGGGTAAGGCGTCGGTTGGGGGACCCTGTCAGCCGCTTTTGCTGCCTGCAGGCAGAGGAGCAAGCCTAGTGCGACAGCCGGAACGGATGCGATCAGGGACGCTTTCTTGGGGTCGGGGTTCATCGTGGTTTTGCGGAATTACTGGAGGCGGCTGGAATCGCTTCACTCAGGGGGGAGTAACCGCCAGCGGCATCCTAAGGCCGGCGAGCTGCCCTGTTCAATCCCCCAAAGGGTGGGACTCGGCGCCGGCGGCCGGCAAATGGGAGATTGCCCCGGCCGCGCTTCGGGCGAAGCTTCCTTGGTGCAAAACAGGGCGTTTCTCATCTCGTGCCTCGCGAGCATCCTCGCCGTACACCCCGTGTTGGGGTCCGGGGACGGCCGATGGGCCGTGGTAAACACCCACCGGATCTACTATGAGATCCACGGTTCTGGACGGCCGGTGCTGCTCCTGCATGGCGGGGGAAACAACATCGCCGACAGCTGGTCCAAGCAGATTGGCGACTTCTCAAGATCGCACACCGTGATTGCGGTCGAGCAGGTCGGTCAGGGCCATTCGCCCGATGTTGCCGGCCCGCTCACCTACTCCGGCATGACGGAGGACACGGCCGCGCTGCTGAAGGAACTCAAGGTGCCCCAGGTCGACGTCGTCGGCTGGAGCGACGGGGGGATTGAGGCTCTCATGCTCGCCGTTCGCTACCCCGAGCTCGTGCGGCGGGTCGTCGCGACGGGTGCCAACGTCGACCCGAGCGGTTTAAGCGAAGGCGACCTGGAAGCAATGCGCCATCCCCCGGCCGGGGCGTTCACAGCCGCAGAGCCTGGCTCCTACTACGCGCTGAACTCGCCCGATGGGCCGGAGCACGCGAAGGTCATGGGGGCCAAGCTGAACGAGCTATGGCTGACGCGTCCCAAACCCGACGAGCTCACCTTCGAGATGCTCCATAAGATCAGGGTGCCGGTGCTGGTCATGTCCGGTGACCGCGACATGATACGCCTCGAGCACACCCTGCAGATCTACCGGGCGATTCCCGGCGCGAAGCTCTGGGTCCTTCCCGGCACGGGGCACGGGACCTTCCTCGAGCATCCGGAGTGGACGAACCCGCTTGTTCTCGGCTTCCTGGACAACTAACGGCCGAATCGGGGTTTCGGGAGGCCTCGGGCTCGTTTAGGAGCAGGTTCTGCTTCTGGCGCCTTCCCGGGAATCAGTGAATCCCGCGGCGCTCGGGGCCGGCTCCCGCCTTATCGGTCGGAGGTCTGGAGCCCGATCGAGAACCAACGTGCAAGGAGGGGGTTGACGATCTCGTTGAGGCGCAGATTGAAGACCAGATAAACCAACAGGACCGCCAGCAGGCACGCATCGGCCAGGTGATTGTAGGTGAAAACAATCTGGTGCTGCGTCCACCGGTAATCGTCCATCAGGATGTTCATGTCGCCCCCTCCGTCATCCTCGCCGTTGATCATCGAGCCGAAGGGAATGCCCTCGGCACCCCGCTTGACCTGTTTCCAGAACGAATAGCTCTCAAAGAAGCTGGCCGCCCCGATGAAGAGCACCACGTACCGGCATCCGCCCCATCTGAATCTTTGCGGAAACTCGAAGAAGAAGAGGCAGACCATCGCAGCCGAAAGGTAGAACTCCCCGCCGACGCCGGCGAAAATCATCCACTGGCGGGCCCGGTCCTCGGAAAGCCCCCACGTCATGTAGGACTGGGCGCCGAGGAGCCCGGCCGCAAGGAACATGGGCCAGGCCTTCCTTTCGCGCCAGCCGGCCACGCCCAGGGCGATGGAAGCGGCAACCAGTGAAAGGTACAGGACCAGGGACTTCTGGGGCTCCACGTTGGTCCAGCCTATGGGAAGCGGGACGGCTGGCCGCGCAGATAGCCAGGCCACACTCGCATGGCCCACCTCGTGAATCCACACGTGAAAGCCCTCGAGGAGGAATCCAAGCGCCGAGCCCTTGATGGCCACGGCAAGGACGATGACCAGGGGAGGCGCCAGTGCCTTCACCACCGGGCTGTCAAAAGATGATGGGCAGTAGAGGCCGGCCGGCGGGCTCGCCAGCCCAGGTGTGGCACCCTCTCCTGGGGTGACCGCTCTGCCCCGGAAGGTGTTCCTGGCGGGCTCCGGAGGCCCGACTTCGAAACCCTTGTCGTCTGACCGCTCCTCCATGGTCTATCCGCGGCCGGAGCCCGCATGACCGCCGGTCTTTGCTCGCTCTTGTCCAGGCCGCATGCGGATTGCGCTTTCGGACACCGCCTCACTTCTTGGGCGGTTTCTCGAGCGCATCGAGACGGCCACGGAGACCGGCGTCGGCAGTCGCAGCGCGCAGGCGCGCAATGACGGCCCTGTCGTCCTTGGTGAGCTCCCACGGGTTCTGCGGGAGGGCCGTGATCCCGTTTTCTACGGCCGCCGTTCGGAGCGCCGGGTCCTGCGCCTTCTCCGCGATTGTAGCCAGTGGAGCTAGGGCAGTCTTGTCGTTCCAGTGGCCAAGCGCATCGATCGCGGCGGCGGATTCGGACCCGCGCCCGTCCAGGACGTAGGACTGCACGAAAAGCGCGCCCTCGCTGCCGCCGACGTGGGAAAGCGTGGTCAGCAGATGCTTCGTGACGGCGGGGGTCGCGCCCGCCATGAGGTCGGCGATCGGCTTAAGCCGCGCCTTCTCGTCGGGATTGCGGAAGGCGGCGGCAGCGGCGGCCCTGAGGGCGTGGGTTTGCTCCGAACGGTCCGTGGCCGCCACCATCCAGCCCAAAAGGGGCACCTCGAGGTCGGGCGTGCAGACCAGGATCAGGCCATCGAGCGCCGCATTGCGCAGGGCGACCTCCGTCTCGGCGCGCATCGACATGAAAAGGTCAGCGGCACCCGGAGCGTCCCGAAGCGCCAGCTCCTCGAGGAAAACCGTCCTCAGGGGATTGCCGGGATCACGCGCACCCTTCAGCACGGCTTCATCAACACCGGGGCCCTTGAGCCGCGACAGGCTCAACCTGGCCGCGGCTGCCTCCTCGCCGCGACCGCGCGCGGCTCCGGCGAGAAGCTGGACCACCTCCGGGGAGCCCTCGAGGGAGCCGAGGCTGGAGAGCGCCGCCGTGCGCAGTCCGGGCTGTTCGCTGCGAGCCGACTCTAGGACGAGCGGCACGGCCGCCGGGTCACCGATTCGACCAAGGGCGGAGACAACGGCCTCCTGCACCGACGGGTCCCAGGACCTGAATTGGGCCTCGACCACGGGCAGCAGCTTGGCGGGCTCAACGGTGACGAGCCACGTCCCGGCCGATTGCCGAAGGGAAGGATCGACGCCCCCGAGGGCGGCGGCGATCCGGTCGGGCGCTCCCGACGGGTCGAGGCGAAGGAGCACGGCAAAGGCCTCTGTGCGAAGGGGCCGCGCGACCGAGGCGTTCCCACTGATGTCCTCGAGGGACCTGCGGGCCTCAGCCGTCCCCAGTCTTGCGGCACAGCATATCCTCGCCTCCACCACAGCGGGCGCCGCAGGATCGGCGGCCTTGGCGAGCGCATCGGCCGCTTCCTGGCTGGCGATCTGGCCCAGGGCCTTGGCCGCGGCGGCCGAGGCGGCGGTGTCGGGGTCGTTCAGGAGCGCGGAAAGCGCCGGCACAGCGGAGGCCGCGCGCCTGTTGCCGAGCGACTGCACAAGCGAGACCCTCACCCGACCTTCGGCCTGCGCAAGCCCGGCCAGAAAGACGGCGTCAACCGACGCCCCGGGTGCCCGCTCGAGCGCGGAGCGCGCCAGGTCGACGTCGGTGCTTTCGGAAAGCATCGTCACCAAGACTGGCGGGATCGGATGGGCTCCCCGCGCGAAGCTGATCGCGTAGAGCCTGCCCAGGTTCTCGCAGACGGCCTGTCGGCCGGCATAGGTGCAACCGGGCTGTTCCAGAATCGACTCGAGCGCCGCCTCGAGTGCGGCAAGCTTGGCGGGGTCCTGGCCCGCCTCGGTCACGGCGCCCTGCAGGAGAACAACAGGCCCCTGGTTTCCCGAGTAATCGAGCTTTGCGAGGCCCCCGAAGGCCGCCGGCTTGACTTCCGAGGAGGAGGTCTGGGGCGTGGGAGGGGTCGCGCAGCCGGCCAGAGCGAGCGCGAGCGCCGCGCCTGAGAGGCGTACCCTGAGGTTTGTAAAGATGCGGGGGGTCATGGCGTTCTGGGGCTAGAGGGTTGCGTAGGGTGCGCGGCGAGTGCGGTCGAGCATGGTGGAGGCGACACTGTCTCCCACCACCTCCTCAGCAGCCGGGTCCCACCTCACGGGCCGGTTAAGCCGTGCTGCGATATTGTTGAGATGGCAGACTGTTGCGCTCCGGTGTCCCGTCTCGACGTCGGAAATCGTCCGCTGGCGGGAACGGATCGCCCCAAGGAAATCGTCGTGGTGGTCGTTGCTTGCGTAGAGGTGAACCTCGCCGGGGCTGAGCGGGCGCTTCGCCAGCGACGGGGGATCCGTGATCAAATAGTCCCCGCGCGATACCCAAACGGTGCCCTTGGTCCCGGTAAACTCGATCATCGACTTAAGCCCCTTGTCGACCCGCTCCACGCGGACACCGTTCGCGTACACATGGGTCTGGTAGGGGGTGCCCTCGAATCCCTTCGGGATGAAGAGAACCGGGCCCGAGTCGTCCATTCCGAGCGCCCATTGAATGATGTCGAAGTGGTGCGCCCCCCAGTCTCCGTTCTTTCTCCCGCCGTACTCGAAGAAGCGCCGCCAACCCCCGCCGTAGTCGCCGAGCACCCGGCTCTCGTTGTAGGGACGCCACGGTGTCGGGCCGAGCCAGCGGTCGTAGTCGAAGTCTTCGGGCACGGGCTCGGCGGGCAGGCTCGGCGCATCAGGGAACTCGCCGAGGGAGGTCCGTATCACCTTCAGGTCGCCGATCAGCCCATTCCGGACGATCTCCGCGGCCTTCCTGAACGAGGCGTTGGAACGCTGCTGCGTGCCGGTCTGCAGGATCCTCCCGAATTGCCGAGCCGCGTTCACGAGCGGCCTGCCCTCGCGCACCGTGAGCGTGAGCGGCTTCTCGCAGTAGACGTCCTTGCCCGACCTCAGCGCCGCCATTGCCACGGCGACGTGCCAGTGGTCGGGGGTGCACACGAAGACGGCGTCGATGTCCTTGCGCGCAAGGAGCTCCTCGTGGTGCTGGTAGGCCGCCACGGTGCCTGAGGTTCCGTAGTCCTTCTCCGCGTGGGAGGCCATGGCCTTGGCCTTGCTGTGCCGGACGTCGCAGACGGCGACGATGCGGCAGTCGTCCCTGCCGATCAGGGCGCCGTAGTGGCTGGTGCAGATCAGCCCGTTGCCAACCAGACCGAGCGAGATCCGGTTGCTCGGCGCCTCGGGACCGGAAAGCGCCGCCCGGAGGTACTGGGGCGCGACCGATAGGGCAAGGATGCCCTTTATGCCGGTCGAGATGGCCTTGCGGCGGGTGATCGCCCCTGCCTGGGATCCTATCGGTGTCGTGGTTGGGTTCATATGGGAAAGCCTAATGGGGTTGGGCGCGGCGCGGGGGACGAGCTTGAAACCGGATCCGCCGGCGCCCTCGCGCGGATCAGGAGAGGAATATGCCTAGCCGATGTTCGTCAAGTTGGCGAGCGGCCTCTAGTGTTTCTCGGCGGAAGGAGCGCCCGCCGGTCCGCCCGGGGAGGGAGGGGCTTCGCGGGAAAGGTCGCCGTGGGTGAGCGTCTCATAGTCAAGGTTCCACGTGGCCCGCTCGGACCGAGGTCGGATCTGCTCGACGATCAGCCGCCGCGTCTCAGGGAGCTCGAGCCCCACCCTGTCGTGATAATGGGCGTAGCCCACCTCCCAGGTATCGTAGCGGTCGGGCGTCGGCGAATCGTTGGGGGCGACGCCCAGCATGGAGCCCGTGAGGAACTGCCGGGCCATGAGCTCCATCGCCGCGGTCAGCCGCACCCTATTCTCCGAGTAGACGTCGATGCCCTGGTGCCATGCCACCTCGGCGGCGTGGAGCGCCGAGCCCAGGCCGTACTGGGCGTGGTGGCCGTTGTCGCGACAGGTCTCCTGGGTCAAGCCGTCCACCCACTTGACCGGATTGTACCAAAACTTCCGGAAATCGCCGGAATCGCCCCGGATCGGCCGGGGCCTCGGCCCGTCCGAGGAAAGGTAGATGTAGGCGGGAAGCCGAGCGCTGAGCCTCTGCAGGCCCTCCCGGAACTCCGACCGGTCGTCGTTGAAGACGGCGATCGACATCATGGCGTCAATCTCTGTCAGGTCCACGTTTCCGTTCCAGAAGCTCGCCGTATTCAGCTGGGGGTAGAACGCCCGCCGAAACATGGACTGGAATGCGCCAACCCGCGCTGGGGGCCATCCCGGGTATCCCCTCATGATCTCCGCCGCCGGAGCGAAGACGGACCCGATCCAACCCGCCTGAAGCCTGTCCTGCTCCGTGCCGGCGACGAACCGCTCGAGCTGCGCCCATGCGTCCAGGATCGCCGTCGCGCGCTCGGCATACGCGGCATCGCCCGAGTAAGTCCACAGGAGCGCCTGGGTGTAGGCCGCGATCGCGTCGTCCCGCGAGACCGCGGCGTCGGGCCCGGCAGAGTTGATCGTTGCAAGTCCGTGCGGCGCCCTGACGGCGAGCGGCGAGGACCTGAGCCGCTCGAACTCTCCCTTCCATGGTTGCTGGCCCTCCCGGATCTTGGCTCTCACGAAGTCGAGCTCCTCCCTCGAGTCGAGCGCCCCGGGGTGAACGAAACCCCCGGCGAACGCGGGTACCGCCACGCGGGAGAGGCAGAGCAAGGACAACGCCGCCCCGGCGAGGAGACGCGCCACAGAAATGGGGACGCAAAAAAAGGACTTGGGGCGCATGGCCCCCAAGGTCCGGTTCTCGCCGCGCGGAGTCAACCGCCCGGCTCCTATCAGAGCATCGTGTTCGTGTTCTCGACGCCGATTTTCTCCAGGAGCCGCACCAGAGTCGCCCGGCACTGGCGCGGAGTCTTTGTGTCGGTGAGCGAGGAGATGTGAACGTCGATCCAGGTGCTCTCCTGTATCCAGTGCGCCCTGATGTTCGAATGGGTGTTCCCAGGGATCACCATATCGTAGAGGACCGCGTCCCATCCCCCGATCTTCTTGAATTCGACGTCCTTGGGGGCGGGTATGCCGTTTGCCGCCCACTGGATCTTGTCCTCATCGAAGATCCTCTTGGTGGAGGTGAACTTCTTTGCCGGCTCGATCCACCCGCTGATCGAGATGTCGGGCCGGCGCTCGTTCTGGAAGAGGAAGTAGCGCGGGTTCAGCTTCGAGCCGCTCCCCAGGTTGTTCTTGAGGTCCTTCTTAGGGATCGTCACCGCCAGCGACGTGATCGGGACGTTGAGAACATAGCCGTGGGGCAGCTCGAATACCTGGAGCGTCTCGCCCTCGGGCACCGAGGCCAGCGCGTGCGAATAAGCAAAGAAGGTGAACGAGGATCCGAAGCTGGCTGTTTGCATAATCGAGCCCGGATTTATGCCACTGGCGGCCCCTTCCCGCAAGGGGTTTCAATTTCCGCCGGGCGTGCGGGACGTAGGCTGCCGGTCAGAACCGGAAGGTGACGCCGACGGCGAACTCGTTGCCAGAGGTCACCGAGGTGAGGTTCGTGCCCGGCACCGGTCCGTAGGGATTGTACCAGGAACTCGACTGGGTATTGGACGTGCCCCGGGTGTAGGAGAGGTCAAGGGTGACCGCGGGTGCCAGGACCACCGAGGCACCGAGGGAGAGGTGCTGCAGAACGTGGAGCGGCGAACCGACGTTGTAGAACGTCATCTCGGACGGGATCGGGTCGGTGCAGTAGTTATAGCCGGCCCTGAGAGTCACCGTCTGGTTCAAGGCGTGCTGAATGCCCACCTCAAAGGTCCACGCATCCTTCCATCCCAGGCCCTTAATTGACCCGTCCGGGCGAAAGCCGCTGTTCTCGAACCCCTTGGTTGATCCGTAGGCCATGTAGCCCACGTCCGCTAGAAGGTGGGTCGTCTCGGCCACTGCATAGTTGAATCCGAGCTGGGCGGTCAGGGGGCGGTTCATGTCGAACGTGACCGTCCGAGGGTTGCCCGATCCGTCGTTCGCGCTCCACGAGTAGCTGTGGAACCAGGTGGGTGTGGAGACAGAGAGCCCAAAGGAGAGGTCCTTGTCGGCCTGCCAGCGGACGCCGGCCTGCGCGCCGAATCCGAGTTCGATGTCCTGGCTCTGCACGGCGGCGTAAACCGGATGGCCGTTAGCCCCAATGCTCACCGGGGCGAACGCTGCCGGCGTGAAGAGGTTGCGGCCGATGGACGGGGCGAGTGCCAGGCCCCACGACCAGCCGCCCGGGGAGGAGCCGGACATCCCTACAGGGAGCCTGATCACATAAAGGCTCGACCGCACGTCGCCAAATCCGCCAAAGAGCCCGCCGAACGGGTTGTTCTTGGCGCCCGCCTGAGGGAAGAATATCGGGTTCGTGGCCGAGGCGGCCGCGTGGAAACTCAGGCCCGCCTCGCTGATCGCACCGGCGAACCAGGAGAGGGAGGGGTCGCTACCCTTCCATGACGCCATGAGCGAGAGGTACGGGACGCCGTTGACCGTGGAATCCGAGCTTCCCTTAAGGCCGAGGGCTGTGACCGAGCTGTCGATCCTTGCGCTCGGCATGATATCCCCAAACATGATGGATCCGGTCCTGTCGGCGAAGAGGATGCCGGTAGCCGGGTTCTTGTAGATGCTGCCGATAAGGTCGTCGGTGTTGCCGGCCGTGGCGGCTCCACCGAGCGCCGAGTTGACGGCGCCGAATCCCTGGACGAAGTAGCCGTCAGTTGCGCGCAGGCACGGGACACTTGCGAGGAACGCGGCGGCCACGAAAGTGGCGGTGATAAACGAGGTTCTTGGGGTGTGCATGGGGTGTAAATTAGGGGGGTTCAGGCGAAAGAACGGAGCCTGCGGGTGGGGGGTACGACCGAATAGAATCAAGTTTGCGGCAAATTCCGAATCCAAAAGGCAGGGAGGAATGGTGTTGCCCTTATCGCCTTGAAACCGTCGATTTCCGGGCGAACCCCTGCCCCAATATGAAGATACACGCGCGCACATTTGCCCTTGTCATGGGAGTCGCCTGCCTCGCATCCCGAAGCCCGGCGCAATCCCCGGAGGTGCCCGACTGGGCGCTGCCCGGATCTGCCACCCACCACCAGGTTCCGCCTCCAGCGGGCTTCAAGAGGGCCAGCCGGACCATCGAAATCCCCTTGGGCGTATTCGAGGGCCAGACCGACGTCGGCGGGGCCGTGGTGCCCGGGAGCGCCACCTACTCCCCCGAGGCCGGCACCTACACCATCAACTCCGCGGGCTACAACATCTGGTACTTTCGCGACGAGTTCCGCTACCTCTGGAAGAAGGCCACCGGCGACGTCTCGCTCGCCGCCGACGTCTCCTTCCCGAACAAGGAAGGCTACGGCGACAGAAAGGCCGTGCTCGTGATCCGTCAGGACCTGGATGACGACTCCACCGAGGCGATGGTCGCGCTTCACGGCGCGGGCCTGATCCACCTCGCTGAACGCCCGGTGAAAGGCGCAGACATCAAGGAGGCCCATCGCATCGAGGCCCAGCCCGGGCATATCGCCCAAAGGATCGGGATAGAGAAGCGAGGCGACGCATTCGCCCTGTTCGTGAGCATGAATGGAGAGCAGATGCACCAGGTCGGTCCGGCCATGACCCTGCACCTAGACGGTGCGTTCTACGTCGGAATCGGCTTCTGCTCCCATCTTCCCGCGACATCGGACACGGCGATTCTCTCGCGGGTCGTCCTGGAGACCGAGGCGGGCAAGGTCAGGTGACAGGCACACCGATTCCGGAGGTTCGAACCTAATTGCGCAGTTTGGCCACGAGCGAGTCCCACCGATCGCGCCGCAATGCCCCCAACGGATAGGGGCGAGAAACGGGCGGCACCTTGGTTGCTGGTCTAACACGCCAGGTCGAACCAACACCCGGCCCAATCGGCCTCAAGTGCGGCACGCGGTTCGGGCCCTGGCCCATACCTGCGGGTAGGCGGGAATTGGCGCAATCACCTGTCATTTAGCTATTTAAAGGCCTATCGAATCCGGGAAATTGGGCACGAGTACGGAAGCCCCTCCGGGGATTTTCATTTGTGTTTGGATCGGATCGCCGCAAGCTGTGCCCGTTCTTGTTTACCCCACCCCGTTGCATCCTCCCCCGGTTTTTGAGCAAGCCGCATGTCTGAGAAGGCAGAGCCCAAGGGCATTTTCGCCGCGAAGCGCCTGAGCGCGCACAACCGCGCGGAGATGCGAGAAATTTTCGACCGAGCGATCAAGCTGGCCGAGAGGGACAAGCTACGCCTGAAGGTTCCGCACGAGGCAAAGCCCGTGCAGAAGTACCGGGGCATGCATTACCATTACAGGCCCGAGCTTTTCCTCCAGCTGCAGGGCCGCACGGATTTCCAGTTCCCGAAGGAGTCCTTCAGCCTAAACCCCGACGAACTCTGCGTGATACCCGCCGGCGTCCCGCACGGCGAGGTGGTCTATCCGGAGAACGGCACGCCCTTCCGAAACCTAGTCGCGGGTTTCTACAACAATACGCTGAGCCTGCACTTCGCCTATGAGGCGCGGCCCAACCATCCCGACATAGAGGTGATCGAGTTCTTCGATGCGCCGAACCTCGACGTCTTCCTCACCCTCGCCAACAGCCTTGCACATACGTTCCAGAGCCAGGGCCCGGCAAGGGAGTCGGTGATTAAGGGGCTTTTGATCGCGCTGATAGGCCTCTTCCGCAACATCGTCGAAACCGGCACGGGGCAGCTCAACAGCGACATAGGGAAGGTCTTCCACGCAAAATGCATCGTGAGGGAGCAGTTCGCGAACCCCGAACTCGGCGTCCAGAACATCGCGGAGCACCTTGGGTGCTCGGCGGACTACCTCTCCCACCTCTTCCACACCGAGACCAAGGAGCGGCTCACCCACTATATCCAGCGGATCAGGATCGAAGGGGCCATCCTGGCTCTCGAAACCACCTCGCTCAACGTGTCGGAAATCGCCTACGCCGCAGGCTTCGCTGACCCGGCCTACTTCGCCAGGATCTTCAAGCAGCACAAGGGCATGCCACCGCAGGAATACCGCGCCCAGATCGACGCCCACCGCAAGCAGATCGAACTGCAGCCAAAGACCGTGTTCTACGACCGGCTCGATTTCACCCACGGCAAGCCGAAGGTTGCGCTAGTTCCGGACAGGCCGGCGAGCGCTCCCCACGACGCCGTGGCGCTAAGCCGGGCGGGAGTGGTCTCGGGGAACAAAGGATAGCGCGCCGGCGGCGACAAGGAGGGAGACCCCTCCGGTCACCACCGCGGGGAGTGCGTGCCCGCCGTAGAGGTGCTTCACAACTGGCCCCAGGACCGCTGCCGCAACGATCTGCGGGAGCACGATGAAGAAGTTGAAGACGCCCATGTAGAAACCCATTTTCTCGGCGGGAATGGCGTCCGTCAGCATGGCGTAGGGCATGGAAAGGATCGTGGCCCAGCCGATTCCCACTCCGGCCATCGAAATCAGAAGGTATTCCTGCCTGGTCCAAAGGCACGTGGAAATGAGGCCCAGGCCGGCGCAGATAAGTCCGGTCCGGTAAAGGGTACGCGTCCCAATCCCCTTTCGCGCAAGTCCCACGAGCAGGAACGAAACGACAAACGCGATGAAGCTGTAGGCGGAAACGCAGACGCCGCTCCACTCGACGCCACGCTGGTAGGCCTCCGATCCGGGGGCCCCGTGGAAGATCTCGGTGCCAACAGCGGGCCCGAAGTAGAGCCACATGCAGAAGAGGCCAAGCCACGTGAAGAACTGCACGACGGCGAGACGGCGCATCATGTGGGGCATCTCCAGCAATCCGTGGAAAATCTGGAACGCCGCGGACCGGTCGGAATCCGGCGCCTTTGGCGCCGAGGTGTCGGGAGGGATCTCGGCGGTCGTTACGATCGTGTAGAGGACGCTCCCGAGGAAGACGACGCTTCCAAGGTAGAACGCGAGGTGGACCGAATGGGGAATCGAGCCGCGGGCCGTGGGCCCCCCTCCGAACCCGAGATGGGTGATGATCCAGGGGAGCGAACCGGAAAGCACGGCACCGAGGCCGATGAGGAGGCTCTGCATCGAGAACCCGAGCTGGCGCTGGGAAGGGGGCAGCAGGTCCCCTACGAACGCCCGAAAGGGCTCCATGCTGATGTTGACGGAGGCGTCCAGCATCCAGAGGAGGCCGGCGGCCATCCACACCGACGACGAATTGGGCATCGCCACCAGGGCGCAGCTTGCAAGGAGCGCCCCTGCGAGGAAGTAGGGCCGGCGGCGTCCGAGCCTCGTCCAGGTCCTGTCGCTGTAGTGGCCGATGATCGGCTGCACGATCAGGCCAGTGACCGGCGCCGCCAGCCAGAGGATCGCCAGGTCGCTCTCACTGGCGCCCAGGTACTGGTAGATCGAGCTCATGTTCGCCATCTGCAGCCCCCAGCCGAACTGGATGCCGAAGAAGCCAAAGCTCATGTTCCAGATCGCCGGAAGCGTGAGGGGGATGCGCTGGGAATTCATTAGTGGGCGTGAGGTTCCGCCTGAGCCTCGCTATAGTCGCGCAGGATCCTGTCCCCAGTGCGATCGTAAAGCTTGATCCAGCGCCTGAGCGTATCGACCTTTGCCCCGTCTAGCTGCGCGAGCTGTGCATCCGTGTACCTCCACTGCCAGTTGCCCTCTGCAGTCCCGGGTTGGTTGAGCGAGCAGCTTGCGGGCAGGTCCATGAGGTCCTGCATCGGCACCACGGCCAGGCGCGAGACGGTGGCCATCGCCGCCCGTATCATGGGCCAAGACGAGCGCGATCCGCCTAGCTGGAAGTACTCCTCGATCTTGCGCTCCGTCTCCCCGGAAAGGTGCTCCAGCCACCCGCGGGTCGTCGTGTTGTCGTGGGTGCCCGTGTACACCACGCTCTCCGGGGCATAGAAATGGGGAAGGTTGACGTTCGTCGCGTCGTGCCCGTAGGCAAACTGCAGGATCTTCATCCCGGGCAGGCCCGCGGCCTTGCGCAGGGCGACGACCTTGGGGCCGATGTAGCCCAGATCCTCCGCGATGATGCGAGCCTCGGGAAACGCCTTTTGGGCGGCCTCGAAGAAGTGGAGCCCCGGGCCCTCGAGCCACCGGCCGTTGCACGCGTCCGACGCACCCGCGGGAATCTCCCAGTAGGTGTCGAAACCCCGGAAATGATCGAGGCGGATGATATCGTAGAGTTCGAAGGCGGCCCGGAGCCTGTCGATCCACCAGCGGTAGCCGGTCTTGGCCAGGTAGTCCCAGTCGTACAGCGGGTTGCCCCAGAGCTGACCCTTGGAGGAAAAGTAATCGGGGGGCACCCCGGCCACCGCCAGGGGATTGCCATCCTTGTCCAGCCGGAACACCGCCCGGTTCTCCCAGGTGTCGGCGCTGTCCAGCGCGACAAAGATCGGAATGTCCCCGATGATGCCGACCCCCCGGTCGGCGGCGTACTTCCTGAGGCGGTGCCACTGGCCGAAAAACAGGTACTGGTAGAAGACCTGGCGGGAGGCCTCGAGCCGGACCGTCTCCGGGAGGCCCCCGAAGATCTGCGGTGTCCAGGTCCTGAATTCCAGCGGCCAGGTCGTCCAGGGACGCCCGCCGAAATGCGCCTTCAGGGCCATGAACGCGGCGAACGGCTCAAGCCAGCCGGCGTGCTCCTTCCTGAAGGCGGAGACGGACCCCAATCCGTCGACCTCGTCATTCCCTGAAAGGAGGAACCTGTCGAACGCGCGGGCGAGCACGGACCAGAACGTCTCGTAGAGTCGACCGTAGTCGACGTGGTCCGCAGGCAGGGCGCGAAGCGGTTCAAGGTCAGCCGCCTCGAGAAGGCCCGCAGCGGCCAGCTCCCCAAGGTCGATAAAGTAGGGATTGCCCGCGCGCCCCGAAAACGTCTGGTAGGGGGAGTTGCCGTAGCCGGTCGGACCCACGGGGCATATCTGCCAGTACTTCACGCCCGCCTTCCCCAGCATGTCGAGGAGGGCCCTCGAGCCCGGGCCTAGGTTTCCGATGCCGTAACGGCCCGGGAGGGATGAGATGTGGGCCAGCACGCCCGCGGACCGGGACGTGAGCCATGTGGAAGGCGTTGTTTCCATCTCGTTATTGTTGTGCTTTCGAGCGGCCGCATGGAGCGGCGACCAAGCATGCGGAATCGGTTAGATAGTCAGCTAAGCGGAGGGACAAGCGCGCCGGCCGACGTAGATCGCCGGCATCGCTTGGAAAAAACGGCCACCAGAGAAAATCCGGTGGCCGTTCGAGTGATTCTCCGAGCCAGACTCGAGGTCTGGCCCTATCAGAACTTGTAGCTTACGCCCGAGCGGTAGGCCGCGCCGTACTTCTGCCAGTTGCCCAGCTGGCGCGGATCGCCGTTGTTGTACTGGATGAGGGGCGCGTTGTTGAGGTTGCGGCCTTCCAGGTAGAGCGTGAGCCCCTTGAGCGTGCCGCTCTTGAAGGCGTAGCTCACCTGGGCGTCGATCGTGTGGAAGGGAATCTCCGTGGAGAATCCGTCACCCGGGGTTCCGAAGGACGAGGGGTTCGGAACGCCGAGGTTCTGGATGTATTCCCTCGTCTCGGACTGGTAGTGCTCCGTGACGCGGGCCGCGAAGCCGTGGGACTCGTAGTAGAGCGTCACGTTGGCCGACTTCTTCGAGAGGTCGGGCAGCGGTGCGCTCGGGTTGGTCGGTCCCCAAGGCTGGATGCTGCTGTCAACCAGCAGTCCGTTCATCACCACACCAAAGCCGCGGACGGCCCCGCCGGTGATCACATCGCTGGTGACCTGAAGCGTCGCCTCAACACCGCTCACGTTGCCGCCGTTGCCGTTCCGGTACTGTGAGGTGTAGCCTTGGCGTAGAACCGGGGGATTCGGGGAGGTGTAGGGGTACCCCGTGAAGTCCGTGAGCGTCTGCTGTTGATAGATGTAGCTGAGCAGCTTCTTCTCGAAGACCGCGACGGAGACGTATCCGCCGCCGTGGGCGAAGTAGTGCTCGTAGTCTAGGTCCACGGAGTTGGAGATCCAGGGCTTCAGGTTCGGGTTTCCGCTGCTGCCGCCCCAGGGGCTGATGGTGCTCGAGTTGGCGTAGGTCGCGTTGTAGCTGAAGTCGCGGGAGGCCCTCATGTCATACATGCGCGGCCTCTGCTCCTGGCGGCCGACGAACAGGCGGATGTCGTCCTGGCTCGTGGGCTTGAAGATCAGGTTCAGGGAGGGAAGCGCGTCCGTATAGGTCGACTTGGCCGAGACCGGCGTCACGAAACTGCCGAAACCGCCGGCCGACTGGCCATCGGACTTCTGTGAGGTCATGTCGGCGACCACGCCGATGTTGCCTTCGTAGGGAAGCCCGCCGAGGTTGCCCTTCAGGTCGAACTTCACGAACGGCCGAGTGATGTCCTCCCAGACCTTGTAGTCGTCGCCGACAAAAGTGCCCGGGTTCGGGTTCTGCAAGAGCGTGAGGGGCCCGGTCAGGAGAGCGTCGGCGTTCCACGCAATCGTGTGGATGCCGCCTCCGAGCATCGTGCCGAGGTCGGTCGTGCCGAGGAGCTGCGGGAGCGGGTCCTGCGGCTTGCCGTCGGAGTTGATCAGGTAGCCCGTCGGGTTTTGGGCGGCGGACTTGAAGCGCTCCGAGTAGCTGACGCCGATCTCGACGTCCTTCAGGGCCGGGAGGTTCAGGTCGTGGGTGGTCGAGACCTTAACTGAGTCTGCTACGTCCTCCTCGCTGAAGTACTTCAGGTAACCCTCCTGGCCGGTGGCGGGCAGCGTGCCTGTGCCCCAACCCTGCGGGTCGGTGATCGTGAAGAGCGAGGCATCCGCGAAGTTCACGTTCGAGGTGATCGACGGCGGATTGGGTCCGGCCGGATCGGAGACCGTGAGCGTGGCGGGGTCCGTCTCATGGTTGTTGAATCCGAGGCCTGCGTAGGTCTCGAGGACCTCCTCCTTGCGCTTGGCCTGCGAGTAGCCCGAGAGGACGTGAACCGGCCACTCCGACTTCTGGCCGAGGTTGAGGTCCCAGACGGCCGAGGCGAGGTGGTCGGTCCAGCGGGTGACAAGTTCCTCGAGCACGGGGTTGACGTTCGTGAGCGTGTAGTTGGTGAGCGCGCCGTTGACGGCCGTGTAGCCAGGTGACACGTGGGCGCCGCTCCACTCGGCCATCGGCACCTGCATGCCGCCGAGGTGCTGGTTGTCGTCAAACTTGGAGTAGAAGATGTCCAGTTTGCTGTGGATCGAGTCGTTCGGCTTGCTCTCGAGGACCCCGATGAACGAGTCGCGCTTCAGGAGCTCGGCCTGGTCGAACACCCTCATGCCGCCGAGGACGAGGTTGCCGCCCGTGTCGCCGCCGGAGGGAAAGCCCCATGACGACCAGTTTTCACCGGCGTAAGGGTTCTCCGTGTGGGCGAAGCCAAGGTAGACGCCCTCGGTCCCGTTCGCGAACTGGTCGATGTACGAGGCGGTGTAGCTCTCGCCGGCCTTCTTGACGCCGGGGGTAAGCTGCTTGAACTGCGTCCAGTTGTAGAACGCGCTAACGGCCACGACCCTGTGGTCGACGCTAAGGGGGGACGTGGTCTCGAGATCGACCGTGCCGGCGAGGCCGCCGACCAGGTCCGCCTGGCCCGTCTTGAAGACCTGGACTCCGCCGATTAGCTCGGAGGGATACTGGTCGTACTCGACCGCGCGGTTATCGTTCGTGGTCGCCTGCTCGACGCCGTCGAGTGTGCCGGTGCTGAAGTCGGGCGAGAAACCGCGGATCGTGATCTGCTGATTTCGGCCGTTCACGCGCTGGCTGGTGATACCCGTCAGGCGGGTGAGTGCGTCGGCGATGCTGATATCGGGCAGCTTGCCGATGTCCTCCGGCGCGATGACCTCGACGATTGCGGGTGACGCCTGCTTTTCCTGGGCAGCCATCTCAAGGCTCCCTGCAAAAGAGCCGGCGACCGTAAATTCGCTCATCATGACCACCTCTTCGGGCTTCTTGGCTTCCGTGGGGGTCGCATCGGTGGATGCGGTTTGCGCGAATCCGGGCATTATGGCGGCCGTGGTAACAAGGCCGGCGGCTACGAGCCGTAGCAGGCTCGCGCGTCTATTTGGGTTTGGGGCTATGGTGTGCATTGTAGAGTAGCTAACGGATGGGGACGATTTCCTTGGGATGTGGTTC
>CAISPT010000078.1 GCA_903887455.1 uncultured Opitutaceae bacterium
CCGAGCGGAGGACCGAGGCATTCGTGTAATCGACATCCGACCGCTTCAGGTTTCGATAGGCGATTCCTTTGCGCTTCAACAGGGCCTGGTAGGCTTGGCCGACATACCCCGAGCCTCCGAGTAGATAAATCATCGAATTAAGAAGGACTAAGCCAATCGAAGGTTGCCAGGGAAACAAGGGTTTTTAATCCCGGATAACCCTCTGACCGGCGTACCCCCTCAAGGTAACCAAGGCCCCGACCGGGTCAATCCAAGGGCCGGGTGTCCCCAACCTAACGCCGCTTGTAATCTCCCCGGCTGAAATACTTCTCAAACCAGACGTACATGCAGATGAAGAAGTAGCGGCTGCCCATCTCCTTGATCTTAAGCTTCGCCACCCCGTGCTTTCGGTTGTGCCACGAGATCGGGATCACGGTCCAGGTATAGCCCCGCACAATGGCCTTTAGGGGCAGCTCCACGGTCAGGTTGAAATGCGGTGCCAGGTAGGGCCTGCAGCCCTCGATCACGTGCCTCTGGTAGGCCTTGAAGGCGTTGGTGGTGTCGTTTAGTCGGATGTTGAAGAGCATCCTAATGAACAGGTTCGCGAGCCGGTTTACCAAAAGCTTAAGGCGGGGGTAGTCGACGACGTTTCCCCCGCGGATGAACCGGCTTCCGAACACGCACTCGTGACCCTCGCAGAGCAGGCGCCAGTACTTCACGGCGTCGGACGGAGGATCGGAGGCGTCCGCCATCATGATGACCACGGCGTCACCCTTGATGTGACCGAGGCCGTGAATGATTGCCCTACCGAATCCGTGAGGCCCTAGGTTTTGCACAGGAGAAAGCGAGGGAATCTCTGCTTGAAGGGCTTTCAGCACTTTCCATGTTCCATCCTTGCTGCCGTCGTCTACCACCACGATCTCGTGGGGCACCGACTCCCGGGTGAACTCCTCGTGGATCGCGCGGACCGTTGAAGGAAGGGACTCCTCCTCGTCGCGTGCGGGGATGACGACCGAGAGCAGCTTGAGGCTCATCACAGCGGCGCCGAAAGCTCCAGCCAGTCGGGGTGGTCCCCGGCATGCGCCGCGATTTCCTCAAGGATCGACTGCACCTTCGTGGCCGGCCGCCACTTCCAGAGACGCTCGGCCTTCGCCGCGTCGAGGACGATCCAGGGGATGTCGAGAGCGCGGTCCTTCGGGTCCGAGGCCACCGGGTGCGAGCCGAAGCGTTCGTCGCACCACTGCGTGAGGTTCAGAAGTGACATGGCCGAAGCCAGGCCACCGCTCAGGTTCACGATCCTCTCCTCGGCTCCCAATTTGGGAGCGGCCATCTGGGCGATCAGGAGTGGCACGAGATCGTTCGGATGCAGGCAGTCCCTGACCTGGTAACCCTTGCCGCCGAATCCCAGGTAGGTGAGGGGCCTCCGCCTAAGATGGCTGTTGATCCAAAACGAGAAGATACCCTGGTCGGCCCTGCCGAACTGGCCGGCGCCCGCGAGGACGCCGCACCGGTTCACGAAAACGGGAACCCCGAAAGAGTGGTGGTACTCGAGTGCGAGGGCCTCGCTGGCGAGCTTCGTCGCCCCGTAGAGCGAAATGGGGCTCGTGGTGGGAAAGGATTCGGTGAGACCGGAAGGCCCCATCCCGGCGGGAAGGGCCGCCTTGTCCGGCACAAACGCCCCATATTTCACCTCGAGATTCAGCGCTGCAAGGGGAGGGATGCTGTAGACCCGGCTCGTGCTCAGCAGAATGAGCCCCGCCTTGTGCAACCGCGCGTACTCAAGGAGATTCACCGTCCCTCCCAGGTTGTGCTCGATCACCTGCCGGGCGCTCGAGCGACCGTCGATGCCGGCGAGAACACTCGGATTCGCCGCCGCATCGATCACCCAGTCGGCAGCCGGCAGGGATTCCATGTCGCTCGCCGACCGTGCGTCGGCGTGGATGAGTCGGATGCCGAGGCGCTTCAGGTCGCCGCGGTTGCCCTCGCTGCCGGGACGGATGAAGGAGTCAAAGCCCGAGATCTGGTATCCGCGGCCCAGCGCCACAAGCCCGCGAGCGATCGCGCTGCCCGCAAAGCCGCAGATGCCGGAGATGAGGATGCGCACGCGTTCGGGGTTACTGCTGGGGATTGGCCGCGGCTTTTGCCTTGGCCTCCTGGTAGGCTTTCCTCTGCTGGACGCCGATCTCAAGAAGGTCGCTCACCAGCATGCGCGCCTCGCGCTGTTCTCGCTGAATCGAATCGGCGCTCTTCGGGCCGCCGGCATCCGCGATCGGTGCTGGGGCCGGGCTAGCCTCCGCGGCAGCGAACGACTGCGAGGTGGCCCTTGCTGAGCCGATCGTCGCCTTCCTCATGGAAAGCGACTTCTGGCCGCCGCCCACCTTGACGACGGCGATGTCGTTGGTGTCGTCGTAGCTGATCACGTGGACGCCGTCCACCTCGCCACCGACTGGGATCCAGAGACTCCGCTTGGTCTGCGTGGCGTAGATGCAGACTGAGACGTCGGTTCCCTGGGAAGTAGAGCCGGCCAATTGATAGTTATCCTGGGCCGCAGAGGCCGCCATTCCAGCTGCCCCTGTCGGCGCAAACGGGGAATTGGAGACCAGGGCCGCGCCGTGCAGGGCGAATGGAGCCAGGGCCGCAAGCGCGAAAGCCAGGCACAGCGAAAGCCGCAACGGGGGGTGGGAGAGCTTCATCAACCTGTTGAGACGCTAGGCGATCCGCCTGGATACGTCAAACCCGGGGTCTGCGCTGCCAGGACTCTACAATCTGACGCACGGTCTCCGTCAGGGACTGGGTGATATCCCACTTAGGAAAGTGATTCTTGATCTTCCGCAAGTCGGAGTAATAGCAGATATGGTCCCCGATCCTGTTCTGGTCCACGTAGGTATAGACCTGTGCCTTTCCGGTAAAGGATTCGGCGATCTTGAAGGCCTCGAGGATCGACGTGCTGTTGGCCTTGCCGCCTCCCAAGTTGTAAACCTCACCGGTCCGAGGACTGCCGACAAAGGTCGCGATGAAGCGGGCGACGTCGAGTGAGTGGATGTTATCCCGGACCTGCTTTCCCTTGTAGCCGAAGACCTTGTACTCCTTGCCCTCGAGGTTGCACTTCACGAGATAGCTCAGGAACCCGTGGAGCTCGACCCCGGAGTGGTTGGGGCCGGTGAGGCAGCCGCCGCGCAGCGCGCAGGTCGGCATCTTGAAGTACCGGCCGTATTCCTGAACCATCACGTCGGCTGCGAGCTTCGAGGACCCGAAGAGCGAGTGGGTGGACTGGTCGACAGTGAAAGTCTCAGCGATCCCGTTCGCGTAGCTGTCCTCCGCGTACTCCCATCGCGTGTCGAGTTCCTTGAGATTTATGCGGTTGGGGGCGTCGCCGTAGACCTTGTTCGTGCTCAGGTAGGCAAAGGGCGATTCCGGGCAGGCCTGGCGCGTGGCCTCGAGCAGGTTCATCGTGCCGACGGCGTTCGTGTCGAAGTCGTCGAACGGGATCGCGGCCGCCCGGTCGTGGCTCGGCTGTGCTGCCGCGTGGACGATGGCCGACGGGGCGACGGCCTTAACCAAGGCAAGGACCCCGGCTCGGTCGCGGATGTCCAGTTCGTGGTGCACAAACCCGGGTATCTCCGCCTTAAGGCGCTCCTGGTTCCATCGGGTGTCGCCCTGAGGGCCGAAGAAGACAGCCCGCTGGTTGTTGTCGATGCCGTGGACTGTGTAGCCGAGTTCACGGGCGAAATAGAGGCACACTTCGGAGCCGATTAGCCCGCTGGAGCCGGTTACGAGTAACGTCTTGGTCATCAGTAAGGGGTATATTCGTTGAAACTAGAGGGCCTGAAAGCGATACTTGATTAACGCGTATAACCAGGTCAGGGGATCGCGGATCATCGTGATTTTCTTTCCCTCCTTGAACGACCTGGAGCGGTAGGATACTGGAATCTCAATGGGGCGGAAACCCTTGCGGATCAATTTGATGAGGAGTTCCCAGTCGAAGTCGAAACGGTTGCATTCCAGCTTCAGCCCCTTGATGCAGTCCCGCCGGAAGACCTTGTACATCGTGAAGGGATCCTTGAGCCACACCCCAAGCGAGGCGTTGATCATGAGCGTGAACGTCCAGTGGGCCAGATTGAGCACCATGGCCCTTGCCTTCTGGTCTTCGAACTTCCGCATCGCCCACTCGCCGTGCGAATGCCGCGATCCCAGGACGAAGGCGTGTTCGTTGCGGGCGATTGGATCAAGAAGCTTGGCATAGTCCTCCAGATCGTACTCGAGGTCTGCGTCTTGAATCAGGATGATGTCCCCTGTGGCCGCCGCAAGGCCGGTCCTCACGGCATGGCCCTTGCCTCGGGGTCTATCCTCGAAGATGATCTGAACGTTGTTCTGGCCATCGTAGCTCTTGACCACGTCGCGGGAACCGTCGGTTGAGTTGCTCTCAATGATGACAAGCTTGAGCTCGTAGCCCTCCATCCGCTTCGCCACCAAGGCGTCAAGGGCCTGGCGGACCGTCGCGATCTCGTTGAAGACAGGAACGATGACCGAAACGGTGATCGCGGGTGAGGCGGTCAGCGGCATCTACTTCGGGGATTGCCGCGAGTCGTCACGTTCGGCTGGTCTGCCTAGGGCCTTCATGGTAAGGGCTATTGATGGATTCTTTTCCTTCTCCGTCAACCCGCGGAGAGAGACCCAATTACAATGTTCTGGGGGGCGTCCTTTCGGGGGTTGCCGCGCTGGCTCTCGGGCTCTCGTTCCTGAGTGTTCCCGGCAGGCCGGACACCCGGCTGGACGCCTCCTGGCAGGAGATGCTGATCCTCGCCCGGGACCGGGGGCTCCAGTTTGGAAGGGACGTGATCTTCACGTGGGGGCCCTGGGGGTTCCTCTGCTCCCGCTTTCACCTCGGCGCCACCGAGGCGGTGCCCATCCTGCTCTGGCAGACGCTGGGGCAGCTCCTGATCGCGGCGTGCCTTGTGGCGCTCACCTTTAGGCTACCCGTCTGGCGGCGGGCGGCCTTTGTGGCGGCGGTTCTCGCCGTCCACTGGCTCTTCCTGGACTCGGTCTACTTCGTCCTCATCACGCTTGTGGCTGTTGCCGGTCTCATGGACACGAAGGCGACCCTCCTGCGCCTCTTCCTTTGGGCCGTCCTTCTCGGCTTCCTCTCCCAGCTCAAGTTCACCTACGGCGTGATCTCCGCGGCTGCCGTCGGCTGTGCAGGGATCTGCTGGTTAGTCCGGCGTTCGCCGGGACGGATCGTATCGATTGGGGCCGGTTTTGTGGCGTCGACCCTTGTCGCCTGGGTGGCGGCGGGTCAGGATATCGATAACCTCTACCCCTACGTTCGGAGAAGCCTCGAGATTTCCTCGGGCTACGGGCAGGCCATGGGATTTGACGAGCCGTGGTCCGTTTTTCTCTGGGGCAGTGCGCTGGTTCTCGCCTGCGCCGCGTTTGCCTGGAGCGTGTGGCGGTCGGCACTGGACCGGGGCCTCGCCCTCGGATCCTCGCTCTTTTTCGCCTTCGTGGTGCTCGTCATGTGGAAGGAAAGCTACACCCGGGCGGACATGGTCCCCCTTGGAGGGCACATCTTCGGTCTCTTCACCTTTGCCATGATATTGGCGCCCGTCCTGCCCGGATTGCTTTTTCCTGGACGGAGGTTCCACGCCTTTGATGCGGTACTGCCCGGGTGCGTGGTGGCGATCGCCTGTTTCGATGGCGCTTACTTCACTGAGGGGCCGAGGGTCGCCTGGGAGAGGATCTACGGGAATGCGCGTGCGCTCTCGACCCTCGGAGGGCTTGCGGGTTCGTGGCAGGGCGATTACGCGGCGGCGTGCAAGGGTGCGGAACTTCCCGCCATCAAGGCGGCGGTAGGGACCGGTACCGCCGACGTCTACGACTACAACCTTGGGGCCGCGATCCTGAACGGACTGCCGCTTTCAGCACGTCCGGTTTTCCAGGGGTATTCGGCGTATACGCCGAGCCTGGAGGGCTACAACCTGCGGCACTATCAGTCTGCCAGGGCCCCGGACTACCTGCTCTGGAACCGCGAGACGGTCGACAACCGCTACCCGGGCCTGGACGACGCTCCGCTCGTGGCGGGGCTCGCCGGGCATTACGAGCCGCTGTTCTCCGAGGCCGGCTACTGGCTCTTCCATAAGCGCACGACCCTATCAACAGCGCCCCTTGAGCGACGCCTTCTCTTTTCTCGGACGGTGCGGTTTTCCGAGGAGGTGGTCCTTCCAGAGCCGATCGATCACGCCCTGTGGCTCGAGGTCGCGGCGGAGCCCACCGCCATCGGGCGAATGAGGGCGGTGGCTTACAAGGAGGCCCTCCTGCTCCTCACGACGACAGACGACTCGGGAAGGCGAAGCAGTTGGAGGCTGGTGCCGAAGGTGGCGAGGGCCGGGTTTATACTCGTGCCGACCCTGCAGGACGGATCCGACGTGGCGGCGCTCATGCACGGCGAATTCCGCTCCAGTGTTCGGTCCTTCCACCTCGAGGCGCCCGCGGGGCAGGAGGAGTTCTGGAGCCATGCGGATGTTCGCGTGAGCGTGCTTCAGGGGCTGCCGATAAGGCCCGCTCCGCCGCTCCAATGGCTCGTGGAACTCGGGATCTTTGACAGGCCGCCGATGGACGTGACCTCGGCCGCAGTCCAGCAGGTGATCGACGTCAGGGAGGGCAGGGCGCTGCAGGTCCATGCCGAGGGCGAGGTGGTGCTCGAGGTCAGGCCCGGCGATACGGCGCTGTCCCTCGGTTACGGCATCCGCGAGGGGGCGTACACGGGAGTGGGGCACACCGACGGGGTGGCCTTCACGCTCGACGCGGTGTGGGCCTCCGGAAAGCGAACGCGGCTTTGGGAACGGTACCTAGCCCCGGTTTCAAGGGTGGGGGACCGCGGGATGCTGACCCTTTCGCTCGCCCTGCCCTCGGACCTGCCCCAGCGGCTGGTCCTCCACACGGGCATTGGTCCCAAAGGGGACGACCGCTGGGACTGGTCGTACGTGTCCGCGGTCAAATTCCAGTCAGCCCCCCGCCCATGAACGATCGGCCGATGGCTGGCAACGCAGGGAAAATGGAGACGAGGGAATGGGTGCTGCCAATCCTGGCAGGGCTTGTCGCGCTCGTGCCCTACGTGCTTAACCGAGGACTCTTCGCGCGCCTCTTTTGGTTTGGTGACGAATTCGACCTGATCGACCAAATCAGCCGTCTCGGCTTCTGGCACTGGGTGTGGATGGTATTCGCAGAGAACTTCGTTCCGATCTTCAAGGTGTTATGGGGTGGGGCCGTGCTTGCTTTCGGCGGCTCCTACGCCGCGATGATATTGCTCGTGTGGCTCACCCATGCGATGAACGTGGCGCTCCTCGGGCGCCTCATGCGTGCCTGTGGACTCCCCTGGATCGCCGTGCTCACGGCCCAGGTTCTGTTTGGCCTCAGCTCCACCAACTACGAGACGCTTGCCTGGTCGGTCCAATGGTCGGCCGTCCTATCGGTGACCTTTATGCTCCTGGGCATGGACGCCTTCCAGCGGGGGCGTACAGCCGGAGAACAGGTGGTCAGCGCGGCGCTTAGCGCCCTTTCGTTTTCCCGAGGAGTGTTGACCGGCCCCGTGATCGCCTCCGGTGTCCTGCTTGGCGGTGGCAAGACAGGGACAGTGACGACCACCCGCCTGCGGCGCGCCGGGTGGCTCCTGATCCCCTCGCTTGGTGTCGCGGCCTTGATCACACTCCTAGCCTCCGGGAACCACCAGCACATGCGGGGCCACCTGGCGGATGCCGCGGTGTACGGTCTTTGGTACCTGTGCGCCAACCCCGCACACGAGCTGTTGGGAGTTGAGTCCTACGGATGGCACACGGTGGCCGTCCTTGGGACTGCGAAGGTGGCTCTTGTCATATGGTGCCTCGCCCGGAGCACCGGCAGGACTCGCGTCTTCTTCCTCATGCTGGTCTTGTTTGAGCTCGGGAACGCGGCGCTCTTGGGTATTGGGCGCTTTCACACCGGCATAGCCGCAACGCTCGCATCGCGCTACCAGTATGCCTCGCTCATTGGCTTTACCCCAATCCTTGGGTTTGCGGTTGCAGGGCTCCTGGAACGGATACCCGGACCTGCGCGCATTCGGAGTACCATTGCCGTGGTACTTCTCGGGGTGCTCACGGGCCATTTGATCCAGGGCTGGACTCAGGACTTGGATGAATTCACCGCGTGGCGCGGCACGCAATCCAGGAGAATCCTATTCGAGGATCCTGCTCCTGCGGTCGATGCGGTTCCCGGGATCCCTGGGCTTCCGATGGAGCGAGCCAAGCTCCTGATACGGGATTACCACCTCCATTAGGGGGCGGTGTGCGCGGGCGCGGAGAAGAGGAGTGACGGCTCGAGCGGATGGAGCGCCATGATCTCGCCGGTGAAGGACGGACCGGTCGTGGAGGCCCCGACGCCGTTTGCTGCCACCGCTATCTCGCCCGGACGACAAGGGTAGAAAGCCTGTTCCCCGTCAAGAAGAGGCGCCCCGTTCCAGCGGACGAGGAGCCGATCGGAGTACCCCTTCGAGCCTACCTTGTCGGCTTCGTCGGTGGAAAACAAGGAACCGAGACTGATCTCGAGCACCTGGAAGGAGCGGTAAGACACCTCGATCGGGGAACTCTTGGGACCCCCGACCCCCCAATGGTCGAGGCCGACGCTGACGTGGCTTGGGTCGAGATACCTGACATACAGGAGGTCGGCCCGGCCGGTGGCACCGGTGCAGAGGAGGGGCTCGTTTCTGACGCCTGAAAAGGGAGGGAGCTTTAGCCACATCCTGAAAGGCCCCCGGGCGATAGGTTTGACGGACACAAGCTCGTCCGCCGAAGCCTGGTGGTGCTCGAGAAGGGCGCCCGTGAACCTTTCCCCGAGCGCAGACTGGCCTGGCCCGCTCTTTCCGTACAAGGGTTCCAGCGACGCAGGATCGAATGCCTCGACAGGGGTGTCGATGTACGCCACGCCGTCCAAGGTGACCCTGAGGCGCTCCTTAAGGAGTTTTGCCGCCGCCGCTGTCATGCCGTCAAAATAAGGGTCGCCTGCCGGGGGATAGAGAAAGCCCGCCTCGACCGTCACCACATGGGGCTTGGAATAGTCCACCGGGATTGGGTCCGTCGACGGTCCACCGGCGTCGGTGTGCACGTAGCCGAGGATCACCGAGGCTGGCGATGCGTAGTGAAGGTAGAGATAGTCCGAGAGGGGCCCGATGCCTGAGACCAGGAGCGGCTCGTAAGTCCCGCTTCGGCCTGCCGGCAGCTTGAGGGTCATAGAAACCGGTCCCAGCCTTGCGTCAGAGAGGCGACGCCACAGGTAGGACGGCCAGTTGAGCGCCCGCGACAGCCGCGCATAGGTCCTCGGGTGCTCGCGCTGAAGCAGGTTTTCATGGGAGAACGAGGCAAGCAGGTTGAACGCCACCGAAACAATGAGGAGTGTTATCCATATCGCCCCGCAAAGCCAACTGAGGCGCTTTTTGCCCTCTTGAGTGACGACATAGCCCCCGATTGCAGCGAGTAAGGCGAGTGGAAAGGCCAATTCCGGCAAGTAACGATTCGCCGCAGCGCAAAAAAGGAGTGCGACTATGGCGGTCGCCGCCGCAAGCGTTGCAACGGCTCCGGTCAGAAGGCCAAGACGGGCATCCACGCGCCTTGACCAGAGGGCGCCGAATCCAAGGAGGAGAAGCGGGATGTTGACCAGGATGCCGAACGGATCCTCGACGCCGAGCGCACCACTATAGCCCTCGGGGTACGTCGGCACGTCGATTGGTCGCACATACGGGAAGTACGGACTAAGGCGAGCTGGCTCCAGAAGCGATACCCGGGCGTTGAACCAGAAGTAGGTCGGGCTAAACGTTCTGACAGAGGCCAATCTGACGCCGGCAAGTTGATACTTTATTCCGAATTCGAGGGGATCGCTGAACCTCGCTTGGTTGTAGAGAAGCAAGCCTCCGACGAGAATGGCGACGGGGAGGACAGTAGCCAGGACTACGGGAAGGGCGGCGCTGGGTTCGCCCTGATTGCGCCGATCCCGCCAGAAGTGGTAGGCCGGAAATGCGAGGAAGAGGGCTCCGAAGGCGCAGGAGGGGCGGGCGCCGATTGCCAGGCCGTAGGCGGCGCTTGCAAGGCTAAGCCATACAAGCTTGCGGTGCGCATAGATGGCCTGAACCACGCAGGCAACGGAGAGGCTCAAGAAAGTCAGTTCCGCGGCCACGGCCACTTCGTAAACGGCGATGCGACTCAGCAAACTCGGCACCATTGTGCAGAGGCCCAGACCAAGACCCGCCGTGACGAGCTTCCACCTGGAAGCGCTACCGAATGCGTGACGCCTTAGGGAGCCCAACGCGAAAAGTGCGGCTCCAAACGCGACACTGACAAAAAGGGCGCACGCCTGGGCATGGGAGAGGTATGATCCGGTCAGGGCGTGGAACGGCCAGAAAAGGACAAGGACCGGCGTGACTCCAAAATAGAGATAGTAGGAACCCCTGTAATAGCTCGCGTCGTGAAGCCGGTAAGGAGCGTTCTGAACAGGGTCATAGGGGTCCTTAAGGTGCTTAAGCTCCTCGGGCACCGGGACGTCTAGGCTAAGCTTTCCCTTCTCAAATCCCTGAACTAGGAGATTATAGTAATCCTTCTGGGCTGCCTCCTTTTGCGCAAATAGGCAGCGCTCAGGTGAAGCGATCCAGGCGTAGATTGCTGTGACTACAAGGAAAACGCATCCGAGTACGAGAGCGTCTGAGGGCAGCCTCCGCAGGGATTTCATTCGTGCACGGCGGATTCCAAGTGGACGAGCGATCGGCTCATGACGTGGGCTGTCATCGGCCGGAGGCTAGCACGGGTTTGGACGGGATGAAAGGCCGAGCGCCCGCCGCTCCTGCGTTATGCCGGAGGCTTTGTCCCAGTGGCGGCGATGAGTCCGTTGGCGAGGTCGTGGACGCGGACATCCGCAAATCCCGCCCGGGTAAGGTAGGTCCTCAGCTCCTCGCGCGACGAGGACATGCTGATGTGGGCGGGTCTCCGGTCGATCGGGTAGCTGTAGCTCTCCATGAAGATTTTCCAGCCCGTGTCGGTGTCGACGGTGAAATTGTCCACGTAGCAGCGTCCGCCGGGCCTGAGGATCCTGAAGGCCTCCTCCACGTAGCGGTAGCGGTCCCACTCCAGGAGATGCATGAAGACGATGGTGCAGTAGACCAGGTCGAAGGAATCGAGCGGGAACTCCTGGAGCCCGACGGTCGAGAGCTCGACGAGCGTCGTGTTGCGCCGGTCCTTAAGGCGCTCCGCGGCATGCCGGAGCATGCCCGAGGAGATGTCGGTTCCCACCCAGTGGAGGCATTCCTTGCTGAGCGGCAGGCCCACGCGGCCGATGCCGCAGCCAATCTCAAGGATCACGTCGTTGGCCCCCACGCCGACTGTGGACTTGAGCATGTCGATCGTCCCTCGGGCGGTGAGCTCGAGCGTCGCCTCGTCCGTGTGTCCGGCCACGGCGAGCGCGGCAACATCCATGTCCTGGCTCTGGAGCTCCCAGACCTTCTTGTAGGCCGACCTGTCACCTAGGGGCGCCCGGCTCGTCTGCCAGCGCTGTTGTGCGTCGCCCGGGGTCATTTCGCTCGGGGCTCGCACCAGATCGTGGTCCTCATGATCGAGCGCCACTCGGATCCCCCGAGCTGGGCCTCGAGGCTGAAGGAATGGCGTCCCGCCGGGGTCTCAATGGTGATCTCGAAGCCCGGCTGGGGGTTCTCGGGCTGCAGGCCGTAATGGGCCACAACCTCGGGTTCGGGGAGCCCAAGCTTGCCCGCGTAGGTCCGGCCGTCCACGTCGACGCGGATCGCCGTCACTTTCCGGCCGTCAACGGGCCAGGCCCAGCCTCGGAGTGTGAAGGCGCTGTCCCGGTAAACCCGGAACGGGGAGGTGTGGAGGTAATAGGTGAACGGGGCCCCGGGAACTGGGGCTGTTGGAGCGGGCACCTCGGCGGGCTTTGCGCCCCATTTTGACTTCGGGGCGCGGGCCCGCTCGAGCTCGGCGGTGAGTGAGGCGATCCGCGCCTCGGCGTCCTCGAGCTTCCGGGTCAGGATCTCCAGGTCGGCGGAAGCCTCCTGCTCGCGCTTGATGAGAGCCGCGCACTCCTCCCTCAGCACGTGCAGGTAGGAGTTCCGCTCCCCTCGGTCCAGGAACTCCTGGATCATCTTCACCCGGTACTCGGCCTCGCGGCGCTTCACGGATTGAAGTTCGGCCTGGAGCGCGGCGAGCCGCGTGTCGGAATCACCGGGTGTGCTCATGGAAGGTGGTGCATCCAGGTCTTGCGCGTCCTCGACAGGTACGCGGGCGAGAAGTCCTCGCCGACCAGGGTAAGGTTTGGGTTGTAGGCGGGGTCCGCCATCAGGAAGGCGCCCCAGGTGTTCATCATGTAGTCGACCTCCGACTGGAAGCGCGCCTTCTTGGCCGGCGTGTCCTCGACGCCTCGGGTTGCCGACTCGTGGTGGTAGAACTCGGAGAAGGGCGTCCACACGTTCCTGTAGCCCGCGGCGACCAGCTTGCAGCAGAGGTCGACGTCGTTGAAAGCAATTGGCAGGTCCTTCTCGTTCAGCCCGCCGACCGCGAGGAAGCGGTCCTTGCGGATCAGGAGGCAGGCTGCCGTCACGGCGCTGTAGTTCTGGACCAGCCTTAGGCGGTTCTTTTGGCCGCTGTCGCCGCGTGGGAAGTCCTTGAAGGGATGGCCCGCAACGCCGCCGAGCCCCAGGATAACCCCGGCGTGCTGCACCGTGTTTTGGGGGTAGTAGAGCATCGCGCCCACGGCGCCGATTCCAGGACGCGACGCCTGGCTCACCATCTCGGAGAGCCAGCCCGGGTCGATCGCCTCCACGTCGCTGTTCAGGAGCCCGACGATCTCGCCCACGGCCTCCGTGACCGCGAAATTGTTGATCGCGGAGTAGTTGAAGGGCTTGTGATAGCGAAGGACGCGTACCCGCGGGTTCGAGCCTCCTGCCAGCCCGTCTAGCCAAGCCAGGGTCTCCGGATCGTCCGAGTCGTTGTCGACCACGATGATCTCGTAGTTCGGGTAGTGGGTCACCGCAAGGGTGCTCTCCACGGCCTTTTTCACCAGGTGGAGGGAGTTCCGCGTCGGGATGATGAGCGAGACCAAGGGGGCCGGGGAGGGCACCGGGTACTTGATCCTCCAATGGTCTCCGGGGACGGGCACGATCTCGACCTTTTCGCCGATCCTCTGGAAATGGTCCTCGAGCGCCCGCTTCGCAGCGTCCACGGGATAGCTCTTCTCGGCGAGTTGGAGGGCGGTGGAGCCGGGTGCTGCACGCCAATGATAGAGGAGCTTCGGGATGTGCCGGATCGCGCTCTCCGGGATCTTCTCGATCGCGCGCAGGTTCAGGTCCCAGTCCTGGCTTCCCTCAAAGCCCTTCCGGAATCCACCGAGGGACTGGACCAGGTCGGTCCGGTACACCGAGAGGTGTGAGGTGTAGTTCTGGCCGTGGAAGAGGTCGGGGTTCCAGTCGGGCTTAAAGTACGGGTCGAACCGCCGGTCCTCCATGTCGATCTTGTCCTCGTCGGAGTAGATGAAGCGGGCCTCGGGGTGGGCGTCGAGTTCCGCAGCGACCTCGTAGAGTGCAGTGGGGGCAAGGACGTCGTCGTGGTCGAAGAGGGCGACGTACTGGCCCTTGGCGAGCCCGAGCGCCGTGTTGGTCGCCTCACAGATATGACCGTTCGTGGGCCGGTAGGCCACGGTGATCCTCGGGTCCATGGAGGCGAAACGCTCCAGGGCCTCCTTCACGTGCGGCTCGGTCGAGGCGTCGTCGGCGATGCACAGCTGCCAGTGGGGATAGACCTGGTCCAGGACTGACTGGACGGCTTTCGAGAGTAGCCCCTCGGGCGTGTTGTAGACCGGCATCACGACCGAGATCAAAGGCCGTTCTGAGAATGAAGCGATGTGCTGACGGATCGCGACTCGGTCGGCGTCGTCGAGCTTCTCATGCTGCTCGCACCAGGTCTCGTACTCGCTAAGAGCCGCCGGGTCCCCGGCCTTGCCGACGTGAACGAGTGTCTGGAAATACGGGTTCCATCCCTCGTCATGCTGAACCTCAACGATCAATAGGTGGTCCCCGATGACAGTCGGAATCTCGATCTTTATGCCGCAGTACTCGGCCTGCTTCATGCCGGTCGACGCTAGGACGTCGAGCCGCTTGGAGCCGTAGATTCCGTTGATTGTCGCGTCACCGAAGATCGCCCTTATCCCGCGGATCGGCGCTGCGGCGTTCTCGTAGCACCAGCCGAGGATCAGGAGTTTGTTCGATGCCGTGTTCCAGGTCCGAGGGTGGTCGAAGTTGAACGTGTAGTGGTGGACGACAGGTACGGAGGGTACCGGGGCCGCTGTCGCCGCAGGCGCGGCAGCTACGGGAGCCATTGATGCCGCGGCGGGAGCCGCGGGGGCGGCTGGCGTGGGTTTTCCCGGGATCAGGCGCTCCAGGTCCCGGAGTGGGGCGCTCAATTTGTAGGACCAGGAATGGATGATTGCCTTCAGGCGCTGTTCCCTCGCCACGAGCTCGGCGTCCATCTCGATGATCCGGGCGGACAACCGCGCGTGCTCGGCGTCGCTTTGGGCAGCCCGCGCTGCCGCTGCACTTTCAAGCTCCTCGCGCTGGTCGCGCGCCAGCTTCTCAATGCCCGCGATCCGGTTCTCCAGGTTTTGGATATGCCTGTCGGAAAGTTTCTTGTGCAGCTTGAAATGCTTGTCCTGAAGTTCGACCTTCTCCTGGAGGTTCTGAACATGCTGCTTGGTGAGATCGCGCTGCATCTCGAGGTGATGGACCTTCTCCTCGAGGCCGTGCCTCAGGGAGTCCTGGGCCGCGGTGGTTCCGGCGGTCCTCGCATCTTCAAGGCGCACCAGGTCGGCCACGTCCCTGGCGAGGGCAAGGGCGTCCTCCGTCGATGCGTCCGGCGTCTTCAGGGCATCCGCTAGCGCAATCGCGGCAAGCGTCAGATCCGTTCCTCCGCCAGCTTGAATGACCGGCCATGCGGCCCTCGAGGGCAGGGCAAACACTTTTTGGTAGAGTTCGAAGAGCCCGTCGGTGTTCTTCGCCAGGTCGAAATGCTTCCTCGCAAAGGCGGTGCCGTGGGCGCCAAGAGCGGCCGCGAGCTTCGGATCTTTGAATACCCGTGCGCAGCAGTCCGCGATGTTCTCAGGTGAACCCTCGGACAAGAAGAGCGCCTCGATACCGTCGCGCATCTGGAGGGCAATGTTCGTGGGGGGAAGGATTACCGGCCGGCCCGAGGCCAGGAATTCCGGGATCTTGGAGGGGAGGCGGAAATCGTTGAAGGGCCCGGGGCGTCCCGGCTGGACCAGCACGTCGGCTGCGGCAAGGAGGCTCGGCAGTCGTGACTTTGCCACGAAGCCCAGGTCCACGACAAAGGCCCTAAGCTCGGGGGGGAGGGTTTCAAGGAACTGGGGCCGCGTGAATCCGGTCCTTAGGAGCTTCGTCGGGGTGCCGCGCCGGTTGAGGACCGCCACCGCCCTGTAGAGGTCGAGCATCTCTGGCTCGTTCGCAAAGGTGCTGCTGCCCGTGAACACGATGAGCTTCTCGGCGGCCAGGACACCGTACTCAGCGCGCACCTTGGGATCGGGAGTGAGGGGTGCCGCGTAGGCCGGGTCTACTCCGGGCTCCAGGAGCGTGGTCGGGATTCCCGGGGGGACAAACTCCCGGAGCCGGTCCACGATCACGGTCACGTGGTCCGCCAGCCGCAGAAACGTGCGGTAGCGGACAGGGTGGGGGAGACTGTCAGAAGCCCTCTTGTCCCATTCCTCGTGACCCATCCTTCGAACTTCGTCCACGGGTGCACCCGCGAACCCGGAGATCAGGTGCTCCTCGTTGTCCTCGAGGTGCACCACGAGCCGCGCGGCATGCGCGAGCTTCCCCTGATAGGAGATCACGAACTTCCGCACACACTCCCTGGGGGTCCAGGCGTGAATCACGTCCGCGGACCGCCCGTCAGGGAAGAAGGCGGGCTTCTCGAGGAGTTCGTTGTAGAGCGCCGGGATGAACGCCGGTCCGCTCAGGGCAGAAAGGGAATCCTTGCCCGAGGGCACCGCCACGACGCAGGCGTGGCCCTTCGCCGTCAGCGCGTTCGCGAAGCCCCCGATATGGTTAAGGCTATTGGTGGTGAAGTCGCCGTAGTTGACGAAGAGGATGTTCACCGGGACGGGAGTGCGTGATCCGCCCTTAGTACGGCTTCAGCGTGCTCGCGGCGTCGCCCACGACCGCCGACTTGGGAAGGGGCAGGTTCTCGAACCCGCCGGCAAACCGCGTGACGACCGGGTCCCACGGGGTCTCCCCGCGCTGCGAGCGGTTGGGGGTAAGGCTCCACTCCATGATGGCGACGGCCATGAGGCAGGGGTCTGAGATCGGAAGCTCGGCGAAGGACTGCTTCCGGACGACAAGCCGGATCTCGGTGGAGTTCATCCGCCCGCGGAACTGGGCGAGCGCCGCGTCGTCGGCCTCCGGCGTGCCGGCGGGGGCATAGGCCGTCCGGGCCTTTTCCGAGGCCTCGGTCTGGCCCGCCTCGGCGTAGAGCTCGATTGCCTTGAGGGCCAGAGCGCGGCGGGTCGTGGAGCGGAGTCCGGAGCCGTAGGACCCCACGGCGTCCCAGCGGCCGTTGTCCGCCAAGTATTGGAGGTAGGCTGCGTGGGTCTCGGCATCGTCACCGGCTTCGGGGGCAAGGCCGAGAGCGGCGTTGTAGCGTGCGATAAGCGGGGCGGCGGCGGCGGAGTCGCCCCTGAAGAGACGCTTGGCCACCGCGTTCACATCGTCCCTCAGGGAGGCGTTCTGCACGACTAGGTGAACCGTCTGGATGGCGTCCCTAAAGGGGATCCGAAGCCTCTCGTAGCGCCGGAAAAGGATTTCCCGGTCCACGACGCCGGCGAGTGCGGCCGCCCTCACCTCGGGGTCGGGATGGGCGTCGACGAAGGCGTAGAGGTCGGTGCGTGGCTTACCCTGGAGTGCCAAGCCCTCGGCCAGAAGCGCGTCGAAACCGGCGGCCTTGCGCTCCGCGGGTGAGGTCGACGCCGTCAGCTGCTTAACGATGTCGTTCGCGCCGTAGAACGCGGCAACCTGGAAGATGCTTCGGAGCAGGAGCGGCCGGTGGACCGTGAGAACCGGGAACCGGAGCGCCTCGCCCCAGCGCTGGCGCCTGGCCAGGACCTCGAGGATGGTTGAGAGGGCCTCGTTGCGGCGCTCATCGCTCCGACCGTCCGCGCGTCCATAGAGGAAGATCGCGCAGTTCACGTCATCAAACGCGCCCAGGCGCTTCAGCTCCAGGTTGTAGAGTACCCGGTTCTTGAAGTAGTCGTCGGAGTAGGGTCCGACCTTGAGGTCGCCTTTGGCGAGCGCCTGGGCCGTGGGAGACTCCGGGTAAACCCTCCTAATCCGGTCGATGTTCGACTGGGCGCGCTTCCAGTAGAACTGGAGGTAGGCGTAGGAGTAATCCCCCTCCGCCATGTTCGTCACGAAGGCGTTCGACTCCTGGTAGAGCCGGGCGGCCTCGGCGTTGCCCACGGCGGCGGTCGAGCCATCCAGATTCGCGGCACGGAGCGTGCCGGCAAGGGCCAGCACGGCGGCGGTTAAACTCAACTGGCGTATCCGGATGGGCATAAAAAACAGGCGGACCCTAACCATTGCAGGAGTCCGCCCGGGTGGTAAATGACGAAGTGGTTCGCTCAGAGCTTGAATCCGCAGTCGGCGGCGTCCTTCGTGAACATCTTGACCGTGTCGAGCGAGAGCTCGGTCAGGTCCATGCCGTACATCTTGGCGGCCTTGCCCAGGATGTCGTGGGGGACCGTGATGATGGCGCAGCCGCATTCCTCGGCCTGGAAGATGTTGATCACCTCGCGGGTGCTGGCCCAGAGGAGCTCCGCCTTCTGGTGGCCCTCGAGCAGGGCGCCGCAGGCGCGCATGAGCGGAACGGGGTCGACGCCCGTGTCGGC
>CAISPT010000079.1 GCA_903887455.1 uncultured Opitutaceae bacterium
CCCATGCCGGCGGCGAGGACGAGGAGCGTGGGGGCCATCATCGTGGAACACGCCCAAAAGGACCCCCCGCGTCAAGCCGCCCGGCGAAAGGACCCTCCCGAGCCGTCATGGACTAGACATCGGGACCCGCGCCGGGTATCTCCGAAATCGTCCACCCGCTCCCTCAACAAAGAGCTTCCTCCCCACCCCATGAAGATCGCCAGACTCACGGTGCCTGTCGCCCTTATCCTTGCCATCGCCACCCTGCCTTGCGCCTCCGCCAAGGAGCCGATCTACGAGGGGCTCGGCACCTACTCGCGCAAAGTCACAACGGCCTCGCCCGAGGCGCAGCGCTATTTCGACCAGGGCCTTCGCCTCCTCTTCGGCTACAACCACGGCGCCTCTATACGCTCCTTCTCCGAGGCAGCCCGGATAGACCCGGGCTGCGCGATGGCCCACTGGGGCGTCGCGCTCGCCTACGGCCCCCACATCAACCTGCCGGTCGTCTCCCCCGCCGCGGCGGAGAAGGCGTGGGGCGAGCTCCTGCTCGCCGAGAAGAACGCGGACAAGGCGTCGCCGGTCGAACGCGCCTTGATCTCGGCCCTCGCCAAGCGCTACGCGAGCCCGCAGCCCGACGACCGGTCACCGCTGGACCTTGCCTACGCGAACGCGATGCGCGAGGTCTGGAAGGCCTACCCTGGCGACCCGGATGTCGGGGCGTTCTTTGCGGAGTCGATGATGGACCTCCGGCCCTGGGACCAGTGGACGCCCGAGGGCAAGCCCCAGCCGGGCACCGAGGAGATCCTCACGACCCTCGAGGCCGTCCTGCGCCTCGACCTGCAGCACCCGTTCGCCAACCACCTCTACATCCACGCCGTCGAGGCCTCGCCCCATCCCGAGCTGGCGGCCGCGGCCTCCGACCGCCTGCTTAACCTCCAGCCCGGCCTGGCCCACAACGTGCACATGCCGTCGCACATCTACATTCGGACGGGCCGGTGGCCCGAGGCGATCGCCTCCAACCTGCGCGCGGTCGACGCCGACCGGAGGTTCCGCGCCGTGGCGGGCCCCGCAAAGGGCTTCCTTCCCGTCTATATCGCGCACAACGAGCACATGCTCGCCTACGCCGCGATGATGACCGGCCAGGGCGCTCTTGCCCTCGAGCACGTGAGGGCCATCACGGCGAGCTTCACCGAGGAGTTCACGAAGGAGTACGGCTCCCTTACAGAGGGATACTACGCGATGCCATTCGAGGTGCTCATACGCTTCGGCAGGTGGGACGAGGTGCTGGCCGAGCCCGACCTGCCCGCGAGCATGCCGTTCTCCCGCGCGCTCCGCCGCGCCGCCCGGGGCATCGCCCTCGCCGCCAAGGGTGACACGGTGGGCGCACGAGCCGAGCAGAGCGCCTTCGAGGAGGCCTCCAAGGCCGTCCCGAAAGACGAATCCTTCGGCAACAACGCAGCCCCCGACGTGCTCGGGGTGGCCGCGTCAATGCTCGACGGCGAGATCCTCTACCGGGAGGGCAAGGTCGAGGCCGCGCTCGCCAGGCTGCGTCAGGCCGTGGCGGCAGAGGACTCCCTGCATTACGACGAGCCGCCCTCCTGGCTGCTGCCGGTCCGCCATTCGCTGGGCGCGACATTGGTCCGGGAAGGGCGCTTCGCCGAGGCCGAGAAGGTGTACCGCGAGGACCTGGCAAGGCTACCCGGCAACGGCTGGTCCCTTTACGGGCTGGCCGAGAGCCTGCGGCACCTGAGGCGCCCCGAGGAGGCCGAGGCCGCCCAGGCGCGCTTCCAGACTGCCTGGGCAAACGCCGACACCCCGATCAGGAGCTCGTGCCTATGCCAGCCGGGAATCTAGCCCGGGACGCGCGCGGCTAGACAGCAGGGTCGGCCGGAGCCATTGTCGGCGCATGTCCCGCCCGCGCCCCAAGAGCCCTGAGAGGAAGCTGCCCCGCGTGACGGTGCTGGCCACGGGGGGGACGATCGCGGGCGCGCAGAGCCCGCGGTCCGGGCGCAGCTACACCTCCGGCGTGTTCTCCATTGAGGCGCTCCTCGGGGCCGCGCCCGGGATCGAGTCGCTGGCGGAGCTCGAGGCCGTGCACGTGGCGAGCATCGGCAGCCAGGACATGAGCGAGGCGGTGTGGAGGGACATCGCCCGTCGCACTCAGGCGGCACTGGACAGGCCGGAGGTGTCAGGGGTCGTCGTCACGCACGGCACCGACACGATGGAGGAGACCGCGTATTTCCTGAACCTTGTGGTCAAGAGCTCCAAGCCCGTGGTCCTTGTCGGGGCGATGAGGCCGGCGACGGCAATCAGCGCGGACGGACCCATGAACCTCTACAACGCCGTCGCGACGGCCGCCCATCCCGAGGCGGGCTGCCGCGGTGTCCTCGTCGTCGCAAATGACGAGATCCATTTCGCCCGCGAGGTGGCCAAGACCAACACGACGCAGGTGGGGACCTTCAAGAGCACCCACCGGGGACTCGCGGGCCTAGTGAGCGCCGCGAGGATCCATTTCTACGGATGGCCGGTGCGCCGACACACCTCGGGGAGCGACCTCGTGGTTTCCGGCTCCAGGCCCCTGCCGAGGGTGGACATCGTCTATGCCCACGCCGGCATGGGTCCCGAGGCGATCCGGGCCGCCGTCAGGTCCGGGGCAAGGGGGCTCGTCGTCGCTGGGGTCGGCAACGGCAACATGAACGCCGCAGCCGTGGCGGCCGCCAGGACCGCCGCGCGGGCCGGCATCGCGGTGGTCAGGAGCAGCCGCACGGGCGGAGGCGTCGTCGAGCGCAACGTGGAGATGGACGACGACCGGCTGGGTTTCATCGCGTCGGACGAGCTCAACCCCCAGAAGGCGAGGATTCTCCTCATGCTAGGCTTGTCGCAGACCCGCGACGTGGCCGCGCTCCAGGAGCTCTTCTACGCCTACTAGGAGTGCGGTTACCGGCTTCCCGGTAATGAGTGCGCTTCACATTTGCGGTGCGAAGGGCATTATTCCCCGAGTCGATGAAGATAGCCATAGTCGAGGACGAGCGACTTTTCCGCGAGGTTCTGCGCAGCGTCTGCATCTCCGAGCTCGGACACCAGGTGGTGGGCGAGGCGGGCACGGGCAGGGACGCTCTCTCCGTCATCGCCTCGACACTTCCGGACCTCGTGATACTCGACATCCACCTGCCCGACATGGACGGCTTCGAGGTGCTCAGGATCGTCCGCAGGAGGCGGGCGCTCATAAAGGCCCTGGTCATCTCCTCCTATTTCAACGAGTACACGCTCTGCCGGACTGAGCGCGCGGGAGTGCAAGGCTTCATTGATAAATCGACGAACACCGTGGACGAGCTGGGCAGGGCCATCCGCGCGATCGACGCGGGAAAGACGTTCTTCCCGCGGCAGTTCACTGAGGCGCGGCGCGAGCACGGCCGCAACCCGGTGGCCTTCGACAAGGTCCTGACGGACCGGGAGCAGACCGTGCTGAGCCTGGTGGGCGAGCCCCTCTCCGACGCAGAGATCGCGATCGATCTGGGGCTCTCTCCCGAGACTGTCGAGAAGCACCGCTTCAACATCATGAGGAAGCTCGGGCTCCGGTCGCGGGCAGAGTCCGCCCGGTTCGCCCGCCGGTGCGGCCTGACGAAGCCGCCCCTTTCCGTTCGCCCGAGCCCTCTGCCGACCTGAGCGCAGGAGTTGCAGAAGTGTTGGGGCTGGATAGCTAGGATCGGTGCAAAGCGACCCAAACACGCAGGCCGGCAGGAGGACCTTCTTCGGCATCCTCCTGGCGCTCAGCGCGTCCCACATGATCAACGACACGCTTCAGTCGCTGCTGCCGTCGATCTACCCGATCCTGAAGACCTCCTTCAACCTGACGTACACCCAGGTGGGACTCATCACGCTGAGCTTCCAGCTGACCGCCTCCATCCTTCAGCCACTGGTCGGCCGGTACACGGACCGCCACCACAAGCCATACTCCCTCGCCTTCGGGATGGGAATCACGCTCGTCGGCCTGACTTTCCTCTCCCAGGCGGCGAGCTACCCCATGATTCTCATGTCGTCGGTGATGGTCGGTATGGGTTCGGCCATCTTCCACCCCGAAGCCTCTCGAGTGGCCCACATGGCGGCGGGCGACCGGCACGGGCTGGCTCAGTCCGTGTTCCAGACCGGAGGAAACCTCGGATCGTCACTTGGCCCCCTTCTCGCGGCCCTCATCATCGCCCGCAACGGCCAGTCCTCGATCCTATGGTTCACGGCGGTGGCCTTCTGCGGCATCATCCTCCTCTCCCGGGTGGGCGGCTGGTACAGCCGTAACCTCCCCCAGTACAAGCGCCGCGCCACCGCGCTGTCGGAGAACGCCCTTCCCCGGAGGAAGGTCGTGCTCTCGCTGGGCGTGCTGGTGGTGCTCACCTTCTCGAAGTACTTCTACCTGGTCAGCCTCTCCAACTACTACACGTTCTACCTGATCCACCGGTTCAACCTCTCGATCCAAGGCGCCCAGTACCTCCTGTTTGTGTACCTGGCAGCCGTCGCCCTCGGCACGATCCTGGGCGGGCCACTCGGAGACCGGTTCGGCCGCAAGTACGTCATCTGGGTATCGATCCTTGGTGTCGCCCCGTTTTCGCTGCTTCTGCCCCATGTGGGCCTGGGCGCCACCGTGGCTCTCACGGTCGTGATAGGGCTGATCCTCGCGTCCGCGTTTTCCGCGATCCTCGTCTACGCCCAGGAGCTTGTCCCGGGCAAGGTGGGCATGATCTCGGGCCTCTTCTTCGGCCTTGCCTTCGGCTGCGGGGGGATTGCCTCGGCCGTCCTCGGCCGCCTTGCCGACGTGACTAGCATCGAGTTTGTCTTCGAGGTCTGCGGCTACCTCCCCCTCCTGGGCCTGATAACCTGGTTCCTGCCCGACATCGAGGGTGCAAGCCGAAGGGCCCGCCGCCTCCGCCAGGAATCGCAGCCCGCATAGCCCTTCATGAAACCCCCCTCGACCAGCGCAAGGCCCGCGTTTTCATCCAGGTCCCCGCAGACCGGCACCGACTACGTGATCTACGTGGACGCCCCGGAGCAGGGCGTCCGGCAGGGTCCCATGCCCTCCGTGCTCCTGATGGACGGCGACTACCTCTTTGACGCGGCCGTGGCCGCGGCGCGCGCCCTCGCTGCGTCGGGCCGCATCCCTCCGACCGTTGTGGTCGGCGTGGGCTACGGCTCGGGTTTTGGACAGCCGGGCAACCACAGGGGGCGCGACTACACGCCGACAGCCTCAAGCGACGAGCCCTCGAGCGGCGGAGCCGACGCCTTCCACTCCTACCTCGTCGGAACCCTGTGGCCTGAACTCGCCCGGCGCTTTCCCTTAAGGGACGACGCCCGGGTGATCGCGGGGCACTCGCTGGGCTCGCTCCTCGTTCTCCACGCCCTGTTTCAGGAAGATGCCTTTTTTGCCGGAGCACTGGCCAGCGCCCCTTCGATCTGGTGGGACAACCGGAGCATCCTTGGGGCGATCTCCCGTCTTCGCGAAAGCAGGGCCAGCCTGGCAGGCAGGCTCTACCTTGGCGTTGGAGCGGACGACACTCCCTCGATGACCGGCGACATCGCCCTTCTCGAGGAGCAGCTCAGGGCCCGGCCGTTTGCCGGCCTGTCTGTCGTTTCCGAATCGTTTCCCGGTAGGGACCACTACGATGTCGCTCCCCTGACGATGTCCGGCGGCCTTGCCTCATTGCTCGGTTAGGGATTTCCTCGGAGCATGGATGGAACGCCCCGCCTGCCAGGCGGCCTCTTGGGCTGCCTTGTCCTAGCGATCTGTGCACCCGCCCCGGCCGGCGCGACTCAAAACCAAATCCCGATGTCCGAGAACCCGTTCTTCACCGAGAGCACCCTGCCCTTCCACTACCCCCGCTTCGACCTGATCAGGGATGCGGACTATATGCCGGCCTTCGAGCGGGGAATGGCGGAGCAAAAGAACGAGGTCGAGGCCATCGCCTCGAATCCCGAGGTCCCCACTTTTGAAAACACGATCGTCGCGATGGAGAGGTCGGGACGCATCCTGGCGCGCGTTTCCTCCGTCTTTTTCAACCTGAAGGACGCCGACACGAACGATGAACTTAAAAAGATCGAAAGTGACGTCGCTCCGCTATTATCCGCCCACAACGACTCGATCAACCTGAGCGCCCCTCTCTTCAGGCGGATCGAGGCGCTTTACACGAGGAGGTCCGACCTTGGGCTGGACCCCGAGTCGCTCCGGCTACTCGAGCGCTTCCGCACGAACTTCGTGCGCGCCGGGGCGCTCCTCTCGCAGGCCGACAAGGAGCGCCTGAAGGCGATGAACGCCGAGCTGGCAAAGCTCCTTGCCACATGCGGCCAGAACGTCCTCAACGAGAAGAACGCCTCGTCCGTCGTCGTGCACGACCGGGCTGAGCTTGCGGGCTTGACCGATTCCGAGATCGCTTCGCTCCAGGATAACGCCAGGGCCGACGGCAAGCCGGGCGACTACGTGATCCGCATCCAAAACACCACCGGACAGCCCCTCCTCGAGTCGCTGCAGAACCGCGCCCTCCGCGAGCGCATCATGGACGTCTCGCTTGCGCGGGGCAGCCGCGGCGGGCCTTATGACAACCAGGAAATGGTCGAGGGGATCGCACGGATCCGGGCCGAGCAGGCAGCCCTCCTGGGATTTCCTAACCATGCGACGTACCGCGTCGCGGACCAGACGGCGCGCACCGTCGAGGCCGTGGACGGCATCCTCGCAAAGCTGGTGCCCGCCGCTGTAGCCAAGGCCCACCGGGAGGGCGCGGACATGCAGGCGATCATAGACGGGGAGCAAGGAGGTTTCAGGCTGGCGCCGTGGGACTGGACCTTCTACTCGGAGCGGGTCCGCAGGGCGAGATACGCGTTCGACGAGGCGCAGCTCCGCCCGTACTTCGAGCTGAACCATGTGCTGTTTGACGGCCTGTTCTTTGCCGCCAATAGACTCTACGGGATCACCTTTAAGGAGAGGAACGACCTGCCCGTCTACCAGCCCGACGTCCGGGTCTTCGACGTCTACGACACGGATGGCAAGCCGCTCGCCATCCTGATCATGGACTTCTATGCCCGCCCCTCGAAGCTGGGCGGCGCCTGGATGAACGAGTACGTCTCCCAGTCCGGGCTTCTCGGCGATCGGCCGGTGGTGGCGAACCACCTGAACATCCCCAAGCCCCCCGCCGGGGAGCCCACTCTCATGACCTTTGACGAGGTAACGACTCTCTTCCACGAGTTCGGGCACGGTCTCCACGGGATTTTCTCCCACGTGAAATACCCCGCGTTCGCGGGGACAAGCGTGCCCCGTGACTTCGTCGAGTACCCGTCCCAGATCAATGAGATGTGGGCCGCATTCCCCGAGGTCGTTAGGAACTATGCCAAGCACTACAAGACGGGCGAGCCGATGCCGCAGGCCCTCCTCGACAAGATGCTTGCCACCCAGAAGTTCAACATGGGCTTCGAGACGCTCGAGTACCTGAAGGCCACGCTCCTCGACCAGGCCTGGCACACGCTGAGGTCCGACCAGATCCCGACCGACATCGCGGCCTTCGAGGCGTCGGTGTTCCGCAGGTACGGCGCCGACTATGACGCGGTGCCGCCGCGCTACCGCTCGACTTACTTCCAGCACGCTTTCGCCGGGGGCTACTCCGCCGGGTACTACTCCTACATCTGGTCGGACGTTCTGGTCGCCGACAGCATCGAGTGGTTCAAGGCGCACGGGGGCCTCAACCGCGCAAGCGGCGATCGCTTCCGCTCGACGGTCCTCTCGAACGGCGGGAGCGTCGAGGAGGTCAGCCTCTTCCGAGATTTCACGGGGAGCAGCCCGGACATCGGGCCGCTGATCCGCCTCCGGGGCTTGGACGAGTAGCCGCCAATGGGCCCGTGCGGGCGCGCAGCTGGGTTGACCGATCGCGAAGTTATGCGTACCGATATCGTCCCCGCCGCGCCCATACTGCCCACCACCACGCCATGTCGCCCGGCACAAAAGGCCCCCGCCCGCTTTGGCAAAGATGCCTGCTGCTGGGTATTTGCTACGCGGCCGCGGTCCTGCTGAGCCGGCTGATCTCGAGCCACCATTCGCCCTACATCAGCATCTGGCTGCCAGCCGGCATCTATGTCGCCACCCTCCTTCTCTTTGACACCCATGACTGGCCCTACCTGATAGGGTCGGCCCTGGCGGCGGACATCGGCGTGGACGTCGCCAGGGGAAGCCCGTGGGTGATCACGCTGTTTCTTCCGCTGATCAACAGCATCCAAGCGGTGACGGGAGCCTACCTCTTCCGGCGCTTCGTGGCGCCGACAACAAGGCTGCGGTCCGTCCGGGAGTTCCTCGGTCTGCTAGGCTGCTCGTTCGGGCTCGGCGTACCGCTCGGCGCGACCCTTGGGAGTGCCGTGGTCGTCGCCCAGGGGATCCCAGTCTCGTTCGGCGACTTCTGGGTCAGGTGGTTGATCGGTAACACGATGGCGATCCTGCTGGTCGCCCCCTTTGTTCTGAACTGGTTCTCGGGCCTCGGGTCGGACGAGCGGTGGTGGCAGGCGCCGAAGAAGCTCGCGGAGGCCGCGCTCGTGCTCCTCGGGCTTCTCGTGGCCTGCTGGCAGATCCTCGTGGTCGGCGGGGGAGTGCTCGCACCCGAGCGGACCGTCATCGTGCTATTCATCCTCTGGTCCGCCCTGCGCTTCGGGATGTTGGGCGTGTCGGCCGTGAGCCTCATCACGGGGCTTACCGTGACCTACCTGACCTCCTTCCACGCCAGCGGGCTCACCCAGGCACAGATCGCGAACGGCTCTTTTATCCCCCCGATGCAGATGTTCCTGGCGATCTCCGCCCTGGTGGGGCTCATCCCGGGCATCGTTCTCGCCGAACGGGACGGCATTTACCACGAGCTTCTCCAGAGCGAGGCGCGGTTCCGGACGCTTAACAGCGCCTCCTACGAGGGGATCATCATCTCGGAGAAGGGCCTCATCCTCGACGCAAACGACCGGATCTCGCAGCTCCTCCTCTGCGCGCGAAAGGACCTGATCGGACGCAGCGTGATGGATTTCGTAAGCCCTGGGAGCCGCGAGATGGTCATCTCGAGGATCGCCGAAGACGCTGAGGGTTCGTACGAGCATGTCCTAATCCGAAGTGACGGCAGCACGTTCGAGGCGGAGGCCCAGGCAAAGATCATGCGCTTTGACGGGCGCAAGCTGAGAATGACCGCCATCAGGGACATCACCGCGCGAAACCGCGCCGCCGCGGCCCTCAGGGACAGCGAGGACCGCTACCGGAACATCATCGAGAGCTCGCCCGAGGCCATCATCGTCCACAGGGACGGAATTGTGGTGTACGCGAACCCGTCGGCCGTTCGCCTGCACGGTGCCCCATCGGCCTCGGACCTGGTTGGCCGGCGGATGCTCGATCTGATCCATACCGACTTCCACGAGATGGTCATGGAGCGGAGGAGGAACATATCGGAGAGCGGTGTCGCCGGGCCGATGGTCGAGATGCGCTTCCTTAAGCTCGACGGCACGTCGGTCGACGTCGAGGTCCAGAGCGTGGCCACCCGCTACGGTGACGCCCCTGCTGTTCAGGTCACCGCGCACGACACCACTGAACGCAAGCTCGCTGAGGCAAACCGCCAGAAATTCGAGCGCGAGCTCCAGGAGACCCAGAAGCTCGAGAGCCTGGGCGTGCTCGCGGGCGGCATCGCCCACGACTTTAACAACATCCTCACGGGAATCATGGGCAACGCCAGCATAGCGAGCATCGAACTGCCCGCCGCCTCCGGGGTGCAGTCGAACCTCGCCGCGATCAAGGAGGCGTCGAGGCAGGCCGCCGAGCTTTGCAAGCAGATGCTGGCCTACTCGGGCAAGGGGCGCTTCGTGGTTCAGAACATCTCGCTAAACCGCATCGTCGAGGAGACCACGCACCTCCTTCAGATCTCGATCAGCAAGAAGGCGGTGCTGCGCTTCAACCTTTACCCCTCGCTGCCCCCGATCACCGCCGACGCGACCCAGATCCGACAGGTGATCATGAACCTCGTGATCAACGCGTCCGAGGCGATCGGGGAGAAGAGCGGGGTGATAAGCCTTAACACGGGCCTCACCCGCGTGGACCACACCTACCTCGGCGGGACCGTCCTCGCACCCGAGCTGCCCGAGGGCACCTACGTCTACCTCGAGGTCTCCGACTCGGGCTGCGGCATGAGCCCGGAGACCCAGTCCAGGATCTTCGACCCTTTCTTCACCACCAAGTTCGCAGGGCGCGGGCTCGGGCTTGCCGCGGTGCTCGGGATCGTCCGAGGCCACAAAGGGGCCCTTAAGATCTACTCGGAGCTCGGGCGCGGAACGACCTTCAAGCTCCTGTTCCCCTGCGCCGAGGGCGCCGAGGAGCTCGCCCCGCCCGACGATCCGGCCCAGGCACTGTGGAAGGGCGAGGGAACGGTCCTTGTGGTCGACGACGAGGAGACCGTCAGGAGCGCGGCGGGCATGATGCTCTCGAAGTTCGGTTTCTCCGTGGCGCTCGCGGCCGACGGACGCGAGGCCGTGGAGGCCTTCAGGAACGAGCCGGACCGGTTCAATCTGGTGCTGATGGATCTCACCATGCCCCACCTTGACGGAGAGGTCGCCTTCTCGGAGCTCCGCAGGATTCGCGGCGACGTGCGCGTCATCCTGATGAGCGGTTTCAACGAGCAGGAGGCCGTGTCGAAGTTCACCGGCAAGGGCCTCGCTAGCTTTCTCCAGAAGCCGTTCGGCTTCGAGGAACTAAGCCAGGTGCTCCGGAAGGTCCTATCGGAGGGCCCGGGTCCGGGCGCCGAGGGCTGAGGGGGATTCCGTTACAAAGTGCTCCCGCCTTTGACAGGGCGGCGATTGTGGGTATGTCCCTCTGCCAGCACCCCGCCGCCTCCGCAGAGGCGGAGACCCCACCCGTCTGAGCCATGTCCCCCCTTCCGAGCCCTGAAATCCACACGGGCGCCACACCCGTGACCGTGGTCCGAGCGACCTCCGGCGGCTTCTCCGGGAGGGAGGACGCCGTTGCAAACGAGGAGCCGCTGGAAATCAGGGTGTCCTACGAGAAGCGCGGCGGCCTACGGGTCACCCGCAGCCTATCGGTGACCATGAGGACCCCGGGAAACGACGCAGAGCTCGCCTGCGGGTTCCTCTTTGGCGAAGGAATCGTACGCGATGCCGGGGAGATCGTCGACGTGGGCCCCGCCGAAGGGGTCGCGGGGGGCAACGTCGTTGTCGTTAGCCTTGCCCCGGGCACCGAGGTGGACCTCGGGTCCCTAGAGCGACACTTCTACACGACCTCCAGCTGTGGGGTTTGCGGGAAGACCTCGATCGAGGCGCTCCGCCTAAAGTGCCGGGCGCTCCAGCCCACGGACGCCCCACAGATGGATTTCGAGGATATCCTGCGGATGCCCGAGCGTCTCCGGGGCGCACAGGGGGCGTTCGACCAGACCGGGGGCCTGCACGGGGCCGGCCTTTTCGACGCCTCCGGTGGCCTCATCTGCGCCCGCGAGGACGTGGGCCGCCACAATGCCGTGGACAAGGTCATCGGCTCGAGGCTGCTGGCGGGCGCCTTCCCGCTCAGCGCAACGGCCTTGGCCGTGAGCGGCCGGGCGAGCTTCGAGCTCATGCAGAAGGCCCTCATGGCCGGGATCCCGATCCTTGTCGCCGTGGGTGCGCCCTCGAGCCTCGCCGTGAAGCTTTCCCGCCAATTCGGGGCGACCCTGGTGGGGTTCGTCCGCGAGGGACGCTTCAACATCTACTCGGGCGCCCACAGGGTCCGGGGAGCCAACCCTGCACAATGAGCGACTCGATACTGCCCCGGCCTGGAGCCCAGCCCCCGATCGAACTTGAAGGGACCGTGATCGGCGAACCGAGCAGGGCCGCTGCGGGCCTCAAGGCGGTCGTTTCGACGATGGCAGTCGGGTTCGGCGAGATGGGCGTCGCCCGGGGCGTGAGGATGCTCCTCGAGGTGAACCAGAAGGACGGCTTCGACTGCCAGAGCTGCGCGTGGCCGTCGCCGGACGGTGACCGCCATGTCGCTGAGTTCTGCGAGAATGGGGCGAAGGCCGTAGCTGACGAGGCGACCACCCGGCGCATCACCAGGGACTTCTTCCGGGAGCACAGCGTCGCCGATCTGGCAGCCAGGTCAGACCACTGGCTCGGCAAGCAGGGCCGGCTGACGGAGCCCATGGTGCTAAGGCCCGGGGCGAGTCACTACGAGCCCATCGGGTGGGAGGAGGCGTTCGCGCTCACCGCCAGGGAGCTGTCCGCTCTGCCCACCCCTAATGCCGCCGCGTTCTACACGTCGGGTCGCACAAGCAACGAGGCCGCGTTCCTCTACCAACTCCTTGTAAGGGCCTACGGGACCAACAACCTGCCCGACTGCTCCAACATGTGCCACGAGTCGAGCGGAGCGGCGCTCAGCGAGGCCATCGGGATCGGCAAGGGATGCGTGACCCTCCACGACTTTGAGAAGGCCGACGCCATCTTCATCGTGGGCCAGAACCCCGGGACGAACCATCCGCGGATGCTCACGGCCCTCCAGGCTGCGAAAAGGCGCGGCTGCAGGATCGTGAGCGTGAACCCGCTGCCGGAGCTCGGGCTGCGCCACTTTAGGAACCCCCAGGAGCTTTCCAACCCGCTGCGCGCGCCCGGCGTCCTTTTTGGGCCCGGAACGACGATCGTCGACCTGTGGCTCCCGATCAGGATCAACGGCGACATGGCCCTGTTCCAGGGGATCATGAAGGAGCTGCTCGACCGGGAGGCCCGAAGCCCCGGAACCGTTCTCGACCGGACGTTCATCGACGCGCACACCTCCGGGTTCGAGGAGCTTTCTGCCCACCTCTCGGCGGTTCCCTGGGGGGACATCGTCCGCGGGAGCGGCCTCGGCCGCGACCAAATCTCGGCGGCCGCCGATGTGGCCGCCGGTTCACGGGCCACGATCGCATGCTGGGCGATGGGCCTCACACAGAGCCCGAACGCTGTTGGAACAATCCAGGAGATCATGAACCTCCTGCTCCTTCGGGGGGACATCGGAAAGCCCGGAGCAGGGCCATGCCCGGTGAGGGGGCACAGCAACGTGCAGGGAGACCGCACGATGGGAATTTTCGAGAAGCCCTCGCGTCGGTTCCTCGAGCGGCTCGCGGAGGAGTTCTCCTTCAATCCGCCGCGCGAGCACGGCCTGGATGTCGTCGAATCGATCAAGGCGATGCACGCAGGGCGGGTGAAGGTGCTCTTCTGCATGGGCGGGAACTTCCTCTCCGCCACCCCCGACACGGACTACACCGCTTCGGCAGTCCGGCAGTGCACCCTGACGGTGCAGGTTGCCACGAAGCTCAACCGTTCGCACCTGGTCACGGGAGGGACCGCCCTCATCCTCCCCTGCCTCGGACGCACCGAGAAGGACATGCAGCGGTCGGGCGAGCAGTTCGTGACCGTTGAGGACAGCATGGGGATCATCAACCCCTCGCGGGGCAGCCTCGAACCCGCCTCACCCGGGCTCCTGAGTGAACCTGCGATCGTGGCCGGCCTCGCCAAGGCGGTACTTGGGCCAAAGTCTCCCGTGGACTGGGACGCGCTTATCGGGGACTACGACCTCATCCGCGACCGCATCGCCCGCGTGATACCCGGGTTCGAGGACTTCAACAGGCGGATCCGGCAGGGCCCCTTCTATCTTCCGAACGGGCCGAGGGACTCGAGGACCTTCAACACCCCGAGCAAACGGGCCCTCTTCACCCGGCACCAGATCCCCCGCGAAAGCCTGGCGCCGGGGCAGCTGGTCATGATGACAATCCGCACCCACGACCAGTTCAACACGACGATCTACGGCCTCGACGACCGCTACCGCGGGATCTTCAACGGCCGGCGCGTGATCTTCATGAACCCGCAGGACGTCGCGGAGCGCGGCCTTGTCCAGGGACAGCTGGTCGACCTCACGAGCCATTTCAGGGGGCAGACACGCGTCGCGCCCTCGTTCATGGTGGCCCCTTTCGACATCCCGCGCGGCTGCACCGCCACCTATTTTCCGGAGACCAACGTGCTGGTCCCGGTGGACAGCGTCGCTGAGGTGAGCAACACGCCCACGTCCAAGTATGTGGTGATCACGGTCGCGCCGGCGGCCGACCCAGGGTCTGGCCTTGCGGCGCTGCGCGCCGCGGCCTCGGTCCCCGAATGAAACCCGATTTCGTCACAACACCCCAACAGAACAACCCCATGCTATCCTTCCTTGATCGAGAGCATACCACCGCCCCTCCGGGATACAGCCGCTGGCTCGTCCCCCCTGCCGCCATTGCCGTCCAGATGTGCATCGGCGAAATCTATGGCTTCAGCGTGTTCAACCTGCCGCTCAGCCGGACCCTCGGGATCACCAAGCCCGCTGCGGGCGACTGGTCGGTCCCGACGATCGTCCTCTGCACGTACTCGCTCGGCCTCATCATCCTCGGCCTATCGGCGGCCTTCTTCGGGAAGTGGGTCGAGCGCAACGGCCCCAGGAAGACCATGGTGGCGAGCGCCTGTTGCTTCTGTGGCGGCCTCGTCGTCGCGAGCCTCGGGGTGCGGATTCACAGCCTGCCGCTCCTCACGCTCGGCTACGGACTGATCGGCGGCATAGGGCTCGGACTCGGCTACATCGCCCCGGTCTCGACGCTCGTGAAGTGGTTTCCCGACCGCCCAGGAATGGCCACGGGAATGGCAATCATGGGCTTCGGGAGCGGCGCACTCGTGGGGGGTCCCCTGGGCGTGGTCCTCATGGAACACTTCAAGTCGGCCACCTCTGTCGGCGTCTCCGAGGCCTTCCTCGTGATGGCGGGCCTCTACTTCGTGATGATGAACTTCGGCGCGTTGATCGTTCGCGTTCCCGCTCCTGGCTGGGTTCCCGAGGGTTACACGCCGTCGACGGAGGTGAAGAAGCTCGTGACCACGGCGAACGTCTCGGTCGACACCGCGTGGAAGACGCCGCAGTTCTGGCTCCTTTGGATGGTCCTGTGCATGAACGTGACCGCGGGCATCGGCGTCCTCGCCCAGGCTTCGCCCATGGCCCAGGACATGTTCGGGGTGAGCGCCGCCGCCGCGGGGGGCTTCGTCGGGCTTCTGAGCATATTCAACATGGGCGGCAGGTTCTTCTGGTCGTCCTACTCCGACGTGATCGGGAGGAAGGGCGCGTTCTGCGTCTACTTCATCCTGGGGTGCGCCCTCTACCTGCTGATACCCTATTCCCAAAAACTCAACAGCGTGACCTTCTTCGGCGCGATCGCCTCGGTCATCATCTCCATGTACGGGGGCGGGTTCGCGACGACCCCGGCCTACCTGCGCGACATGTTCGGCACGATGCAGGTCGGCGCCATCCACGGGCGTGTGATCACCGCGTGGTCGATGGCCGCGGTGCTCGGCCCCCAGCTGGTTACCAACATCTCGGCCTACCAGAAGGCTCACGGCATCCCAAAGGAGCAGGCCTACAACGGAACAATGTACCTGATGGCCGGCCTCCTGGTCGTCGGCCTCGTCTGTAACCTGCTGGTGCGCGAGGTGGACCCCAAGCACCACCACAAGGAGTGGACCACATGAACACGGAAGAACGGACGACCCCAATGAACGACAGGCCCCAGAAGAGCCCCCCGTGGCTTATCGCCCTAGCATGGATTCTCGTTTCGCTGCCCCTGAGCTGGGGTCTCTACCAGAGCATCCTCAAGTCCAAGCCCCTGTTCATGGGTCCCGCCCCAGCGGTGGCCGCTCCGTCGCCGACGCCGAGCTCCAAGTAGGACAGCGGACTGGGGGGCCGTCGCATTGTTACGGCCCGGTGAAAGCCCGCCCGGAAACGGCTCGGCCAGCGGGCCTGTCGGGCTCAGGGTCTATTTTCCCATTGTGGAGGAGCTCATTTGCCCGCAGATGCAAGGGCCCGATGGCCCGTCCAACAATCAAATCATGGGTTGCGGGCCTCCTGGCCGCGCTACTCTGCGCCGCCCACGGCCGCGCGCAGCAGTCGCAGCCCCAGGCGCCCGCGCCCCAGGACCCGACGGTCAGGATGAGCCCGGTCGACGTCACCGCGACGAAAGAAACCCAGCTCAACTCGATCGACCGCAAGATCTACAATGTCGGGAAGGACCTCCAGGCCAGCACCGGGAGCGCGGCCGACATCCTTCAGAACATCCCGTCGGTCGAGGTGGACCTCGACGGCAACATCAGCCTCCGGGGGGACTCGAGCGTCCAGATCCTGGTGGACGGCAAGTCGAGCGCCCTCTTGTCCTCGAGCAGCCGCGCCGACGTCCTCACCCAGATGCCCGCGGACTCGATCGAGCGGATCGAGGTGATCACCAACCCGTCGGCCCGCTACAAGCCTGACGGCTCCGCCGGCATCATCAACATCGTGCTAAAGAGGAACCGGACCCCGGGCTACTCCGGCTCGGTGAAGGCCACCGCCGGCAGCCAGAGGAGATACGGGCTCGGAGGGGGTGTCAGCATGAACCCCGGTCGGATAAGCCTGAGCGGCAACTACTCGCTGCGCCAGGACGACCGCCCTCGGTCCTCGACGGACCAGAGGAACTACACCAACCCGACGACGGGCCTGCCGGCCTCCACCCGGAGCCGGGTGGTCGAGGAGTCCCGGCCCTTCTTCCAGATCGGCAAGGTCGGGGCCGAGCTCAAGGCTGGCCGCTCCGACACGCTCAGCGAGGTCCTGGATTTCAGCTACCGGACGTTCGACCGCCATTCTCTGGAACGCGACACGATCTCCAACAACCTTGGCGCGGTGACCACGGACTACGAGCGCTACCGCTACGACCCCGAGAACGAGGGGGACGTGCAATCCACCACCAGCTATTCCCACGCCTTCGGCGGCGAGGACAGGATGCTGACCGCTGACCTCCAGTTCGAGCACCACGCCGAGACCGAGAGGAACCACTACACGAACACCTACGTTGCGCCTGCCTCCTCCCCCACGACGGAGTTCATCCGAGTCGGGGCCAACGAGCCGAGCTCGGAGCTCTCGGTCAACTACGTCGACAAGTCACGGAGCAAGTCCCGACTTGAGCTGGGGTTCGACGGGACCGACGACAAGAGCACCCAGGACCACCTGGACCTAGTCGAGGACCCCGCCACCGGGGCGATGGTGTCGAACCCCCAGGTCACGAACCGGTTCTACATGGACCAGGCGGTCGGTGCCCTCTACGCCACCTACCGCCGCGCCTGGGGGCACCTCGGTGTGCAGGTCGGGGGCCGCTTCGAGGCGGTGCGGCTGAAGACCGACCAGATCACCTCGGGCATCGCCGCGGAGCAGCGGTACAACACCCTCTACCCCAGCCTCCACCTTGCCTACGACCTGAGCGACACCGGGCAGCTGCAGCTCAACTACAGCAAGCGGACACGGCGTCCCGAGGGCGACGACCTGAACCCCTACCCCCGCTACCAGGACCCGTACAACCTGAGCGCGGGCAACCCCTACCTCAGGCCCGAGGAGACGGATTCGTTCGAGACGGGGTACCAGTACAAGAACGGGGACACGACCTACCTTGGGACGCTTTTCTACCGCGAGAGCCGGGACAGCTTCACGTGGGTGAGTCAGTACGTGAGCAGCACGACCCTCCTGAGCACGCAGGAGAACCTGGGCCGCTCGGGCTCGGGGGGACTCGAGCTGGCGGCCTCCGCGTCGCCGGTTGAAAAGCTGACCGTAAACGCCAGCGGCGACATCTACTACAACGAGATCGACGCCAGCAACCTGGGCTACAGCCAGCGGCAGTCCACGATTGCCTGGTCTGCAAAGGTGAGCGCCGACTACGCGCTCTCAAAGCAGTCTCTCTTCCAGCTGAACACCAACTACACGGCGAAGCGCCTTACCCCCCAGGGGTACCGGGAGCCTACCTTCGTCGCCAACTTCGGCTTCAAGCACACTTTCCGGGACAAGAAGCTCGCCGTGGTCGTCACGGTCTCGGACCTGTTCAACTCGCTCAAGAACGAGCGGAAGCTCGACGTGCCAGGTCTGCATGACGACTACGTCTGGCGACGGAGCTCCCGGATCGTGTACGTGGGCCTCGTCTACCGCTTCGGCGCCTCAAAGGGGGCCTCGAAGGAAGAACAGCTCCCGTACGATAACCAGCTGTAGCTGCCGGCGCGCTCGATTATTGTCCTTCCTTGGGTCATCGTGCTCCGACCCCAGTCCCTATGAAGCCCCACCCCGGTTTCCCTTCGGCTCCTCGCCGCGCGCTTGCCGCGCTTCTCTTCCTTTTCTTGGCCGGCCTTGCGGGCACTGCCCGCGCGGACGGCCCTGTCGTCGCGGTATCGGGGGGCAGGATTGCGGGAGTTCTCCTTGAGGACGGGAAGGCCGCGGCATTCCGGGGGATACCCTTCGCGGCTCCGCCCGTCGGAAACCTGCGCTGGAGGGAGCCGATGCCCGTCGAGCCCTGGGACGGCGTCAGGCAGGCCCTCCGCCCGGGACCCGCAGCTGCCCAGCCCTCCCTCGGCTGGAACGACGATTTTGCAAAGGCCGGCAGCGAGGACTGCCTCTACCTCGACGTCTGGACCCCTTCCCCCGGTGTCGGCGGTCGGCTCCCGGTCATGGTGTGGATCCACGGCGGCGCCAATGTCGCCGGCGCCGGCGGCTTCGACCCCCTCTACGACGGAAGGCAGCTCATCCGGAAGGGTGTCGTCCTGGTCGTCGTCGAATACCGTCTCGGGGTCTTCGGCTTCTTCTCCCATCCCGAGCTGACCGCCGAGTCGCCCCACCATGCCTCGGGCAACTACGGCCTCATGGACCAGGCGGCCGCCCTCCGCTGGGTCCGCGACAACATCTCGCAGTTCGGCGGGGACCCCGGCAACGTGACACTCTTCGGCCAGTCGGCGGGATCCATGGACGTCCTGGCGCTCATGACCACCCCGCTGGCCCACGGGCTCTTCCACCGGGCGATCGCGGAGAGCGGCCCCACCCTTTACTCTTGGACGGTCGACGCCGCCGAAAATGCGGGGACCCAAGCGGCGGCAGCGGCGGGAGCCCCGGCCCGGGGATCGATCTCCTACCTGCGCACGCTTCCGCCAGGGGAGCTACTCAGAAGGATTCCCTGGATCATAGCTGGATCCACGGACGGCTGGGTCCTGCCCGAGAACCCAGCCGATGCGTTCAGGGAAGGCAAGGAGGCCCGGGTTCCGCTGATCCTGGGCAGCATGGCGGTTGAAGTCCCCGATGCGGGGACTCCCGAGGTTCTCAGGCGCCACATCTCCGCGTTCTTCGGTGAAGGAAGGGCCCGCAGGGCCGAGATTCTCTACGGGCTGGCCGGCGGTGGAACAGGCTCGACGGATCCTCTCTACGGGAATGCGGGAGAGCAGTGGGGTTCGGACGTCTACCGGTGCCGATTGGTGGTCCAGGGGGAGTGGCACGCAAGGTCAGGCAACCCCACCTGGGAATACGAGCTCGACCGTGCGATTCCGCCCAGGCTGCACGCGGTCCATTCGGGCGACCTTCCCTACGTCTTCGGAAACCTGCTGAAGACGGGAAGCCAGGGCGGCGATTTCCGCGACGAGGACCGACAGCTCTCCGAAAAAGTACAAGCTTACTGGACGCGGTTTGCGTCGACCGGGGATCCGAACGGGCCCGGCACGGCTTCATGGCCCGAGCACGACGGGGCAAGCCGGCGCTTCCTTGTTTTCGGGACCGATGCATGCGTAAGGGTCTCCACGGACCAGCGCGGCCCCTTCTGCGACCTCTTTCGTGAGACCATGGACCGGCCGGTCGGGGGCCCTAGGAGCGAAGAGCAGGCACGAACCGGGAATTGACCGGGGCGGTGCCAAGCGGGTATGCATTGACGGCTATGCCCGACACTCCCTCCCCCTCCGTCTCGATGGAAACACTCGTTGCGCTGTGCAAGCGCCGGGGGTTCATCTTCCAGTCCTCCGAGATCTACGGCGGGATCAACGGCTTCTTCGACTACGGACCCCTGGGCGTGGAGCTCAAGAAGAACATCCGCGACTGCTGGTGGGACGACATGGTCCGCCGCCGCGACGACGTCGTGGGCATCGAGACGTCGATCATCATGCACCCGAAGGTCTGGGAGGCCTCCGGCCACGTTGCGGGCTTCACGGACCCCCTGGTCGACTGCAAAGCCTCCAAGCAGCGCTTCCGCGCCGACCAGCTCTTCTTTGCACCCGTCGTCGTCGATGGCGCGACCGTGGGCTATGTCTCGGCCCTCGAGAGCGAGCGCACGACGGAGGCCCTCCAGGAGGCGGCAGAGAGCCTGAAGCGCAAGAAGGCGATCCAGGGGAAGCTCGAGCCCGTGCAGCCCCGCGACATGACCGAGGCAAAGCCCGAGGAGATCGCCCTCATCCCGAGCCCGGCCACGGGCGAGCCCGGGAGCCTCACGGCCCCCCGCTCCTTCAACATGATGTTCCAGACGAACGTGGGCGCGATGACCGATGCCTCCTCCGTCGCCTACCTGCGGCCGGAGACGGCGCAGGGCATGTTCGCGGACTTCAAGAACGTCGTCGATACGGGCCGCGTGAAGCTTCCTTTCGGCATCGCCCAGATCGGTAAGTCGTTCCGCAACGAGATCACGCCCCGCAACTTCATCTTCCGCTCGCGCGAGTTCGAGCAGATGGAGATGGA
>CAISPT010000080.1 GCA_903887455.1 uncultured Opitutaceae bacterium
ATCCTGAAGTGGTTGTTCACCATCCAGAGGAACGGCGCCATGCAGACAACCACCAGGAACATCTTCCAGTCGCTGTAGAGGAGCACGATCGCGGTGAAGAACATCTGCCCGAACTGGATGGCGCTCACGAAGCCGACGTCCTGGATCCCGACGCGCACCGCCTCCACGTCGCTCGTCACCCTGCTGATGATGCGCCCGAGCTTCATCCTGTGGAAGAAGCTCATCGGCTGGCGCTGCACCTTCTCGAAGATCTCCGTGCGGATCCCGTTCACAACCGTCTCTCCGATCTCCAGTGCGTAGCGCTGGCGGAAGTGGAACATCGCGTCCGTCATGACAGCGAGCGCCGCGAACCCGAGCGTGCCGAGGACGATCCCGTGGGCGTCGCCGTTGGCGATCGGTCCCTTGATGACGAGGGCCGTGACCCACACCAGCGCGGGCAGCTGCGCCGAGCGGATCGCCGTTAGCACGAACATGACCGAGAGCTTGCGCCGCACCGGCCGCGCGTAGGTGAGCAGCCGGCGGATGAGCCGCCAGTCGAGCGGCTTGAACTGTTCCTCGTCGTCGTCCTCGTCCCGTGTTCGGTGGACGAGCATGAGGTCCGGGCCGGGGTCCTTCCTCGCACTCATCGCCCCACCCCCCCTGCCGGACCCTGGAGCTCGCGTCCGTCGACCAGCTGCAGGTTCGCGACGTGCAGGTACGGGCCGGGCACTCGGATGAGTTCGGCGTGCGTCCCCCGCTGCACGATGCGCCCGTTCTCGAGGACAATGATCAGGTCCGCCCGCCTGAGCGTGCTCAGCCGGTGCGCCACGATGAAGGTCGTCCTGCCTGCGATGGCGCGGTCGAGCGCCTCGAAGATCTCGTGCTCGGTCTCGCTGTCGATGGCGGCGGTCGGGTCGTCCAGGAGCAGGATCGCAGGCTCAAGCAGCACCGCTCGCGCGATCGCGAGCCGCTGGCGCTGCCCGCCCGAGAGGCTGTTGCCGCTCTCCCCGAGCACGGTCTCGTAGCCCTTCGGGAGCGCCATGATGAAGTCGTGGGCCGCGGCGACCCGGGCCGCCCGCTCGATTTGCGCCTGCGTGGCGTCGGGGTGGCCGAAGGCGATGTTCGCGGCGACCGTGTTCGAGAAGAGGAAGCTCTCCTGGAAGACGGTGCCGATGTTGCGCCGCAGGTCGTCGAGGTGCAGGCGGCGGACGTCGACCCCGTCGATCAGCAGCCGGCCTTGGGTCACGTCGAAGAACCGCGGGATCAGGCTCATCAGGACGCTCTTGCCCGCCCCCGTCGCCCCCAGGATCGCGACGCACTCCCCTGGCTTCACCTCGAGCGTGATGTCGCGGAGCACCGGGTCCAGGTTCCCGTACTCAAAGGAGACTCCCTCGAACCGGACCATGCCCTCAAGGCGGGGACGGCGCACGGCATCCGGCGCGGACTTCACCTCGATCGGTGCGTCCAGGATCTCGAAGACGCGCTTGGCACCGATCAGCGACTGCTGGACGGAATTAACGATCGCGGCGACGTTGTTAACCTGGCCCGCGAACTGGTCCAAGAGCCCGGCGAAGACCACGAGCCCGGCGCCGAGGGGCAGGGACCCTCGGACCACGAGGGCTCCGCCGTAGCCGAGGAGGACGATCGTGTTGATTCGGGTGAGGAAGCCCGCCGTCGGCGAGAACAGGCTCACCCACCAGAAGATGCTGTACTGCTGGTCCAGGATGGCGTTGTTAGCCGCCTCGAACTTCTCGCGGTTCTCCTTCTCGCGGCCGAAGCCCTTAACGACCGCGACGCCCTGGATACTCTCCGCCAGGTACTGCACCATCTTCTCGACCAGCGTCCGGTTCTCGGCGTACTCCGGCTGGATCTTCCTTGAAAAGAGGGCCGAGAGGATGAGGAGGACCGGCGAGGTGGCCAGGCACGCGATGGTGAGCCCCGGGCTAAGGTAGGCCATGTAGGCCGCGTAGACCGTGAGCGAGATCACCATGATGACGCTCTGGATCAGGACCTGGTCCACGAACATCCGCACGGACTGCACGTCGCCGGTCACCCGCGTGATGATCGAGCCCGTCGTGTTGGCGTCGAAGAACTTGAAGCTCAGGCGCTGGAGCTTGTCGTAGATCTCCCCGCGCAGGTCGACCACCAGGTGCCGCTGCACGAGGATGTTCACGCGCACCGCGTACACGTAGTTGAGGAAGGCCCTGCAGGCCGAGAGGATGAGGATGAGCCCGCCCAGGACGCCGAGGACGTGCATCGGGTGCCAGGCGGCGGGCAGGCTGAAGTGAAGGAAGCCCACGACCGCCTGGGGCGGGGGCTTCGAGGCCGTATGGGCCATCACCTGCCGGATGTAGTCGATCCCGATGCCCGTGAAACTCAGGCCGAAGAGGCCCATCGTGAGCAGAACCAGCTGGATG
>CAISPT010000081.1 GCA_903887455.1 uncultured Opitutaceae bacterium
ACGGCGTCCTTTTGCCCTCAGACCATCCGCTCCGGGACCGCAAGGGGCTCCGCCTGAGGGACCTCGCCAGCACCCCTTTCGTCCTCTTTCCCAGGGCCAACAACCCCGGCTTCTACGACAGGGTACTCGCCGCCTTCGCGTCGAGCGGCGTCGCCCCGCAGATCGCCGAGGAGGTGTGGCCCCGCTCGAACGGCGTGGGGCTCGTCCGGGCCGGGGTCGGGGCCATGTTCGCGGCGCCAAGCGAGGCCCGGCTTTTGCCCGACAGGGTTGTCTTCCGCAGGCTCGCCGGGCCCTCCCCCGAGAGCCGCCTGGTCGTCGGCACCCGGAGCGGACAGCCGCCGGCCCCCGCGCTTGCCGCGCTCCTGAAGGCCGCCGCCGGCCACGCCGCCGCCTAGGCGGCCGGGCTCGCGGCCAGGCGGTCGTCGATCCGGAAGGACCGTAGCGCCAGCACAAGGGCGATCAAGAGGCAGGCCGACGCCTCGTAGAAGGCGATGCCCGGGACCGTGTGGATGAACCTCCCGAAGCTCCACGCGGCGATGATCGGGCCAAAGATGTAGGAGAGGCTGGTCAGGCCCGCGAGCGAGCCCTGGAGCGCCCCCTGCTCGTTGGCGGGCACGTGCTTGGTGAGGAGGGCCTGGGCGGCCGGACCGGTGATGCCGCCGAGCGCGCCCACGATCACCAGGCAGTAGATCATCCAGCCCTGGGTCGCGGTGCCGTAGCCGATCATCACGATTGCGGAGATGGAGAGCCCGAGGACCAGGCCCTTCCTTTCCCCGGTGAAGGCGATGATGCGCCTGACGAGCCCGCCCTGGACGATCGAGGTGGTCACCCCGATGTAGGTGAGCGAGAGGCCGACCTGCAGTGTGCTCCAGTGGTAGCGGTAGCCCATGTACAGCACCCAGACATTCTGCAGCATGGTCCCCGAGAAGTTGAAGATGAAGTACATCCAGGCCAGGTCCACCACCCCGCGGAACTTGCGAAGCGCCAGGAGCGAGCGCACGGGGTTCGCGCGCGACCAGGAGAAAGGCCTCCGGTTCTCGACGGCAAGGGACTCGGGCAGGAAAAACGCGCCGTAAAGCCAGTTGGCGCCGACGCAGGCGGCGGCCCCGAAGAAGGGCATCCTCAGGCCAAACTGCCCGAGGAGGCCGCCGACCGCCGGGCCGATCACAAACCCGAGCCCGAAGGCCGCCCCCAAGAGCCCGTAGGCCTGGGCGCGCTTCTCGGGCGGCGTGACGTCAGCGATGTAGGCGTTGCAGGCCGCCAGCGATCCGGCGGTGGCGCCCGCGATCACGCGCGCCACGAAGAGCCAGGCGAGCGTGGGGGCGAAGCCCATGACGACGTAGTCGATGGCGGACCCCGCGAGCGCGACCAGGATCACCTTCCTCCGCCCAAAGCGGTCGGAGAGCGAGCCGAGGATCGGGGAGGCGATGAACTGCATCACGGCGAACACGCCGACCAGCCAGCCGTAGGAGTTGGACCCCTTGGCGATGTCGCCCCCGTTGAACTGGGTGATCAACCCCGGCAGGACCGGGATAATGATGCCAATGCCGACGATCAGGAGGACGAGCGTGACGAAGATGAAGCCGACGGCGGGCTTGCGCTGTTTCGGGGCGTCCATGGCGGGGATCCTCAACGGGCGGGGCGCCTTTGGAAAGCCAAAGCTCGCCTAATCCTGAAGGCGGGTGAGCAGCTTGTCCACGTCCTGGGCGAACTGCGTCCCGGGCTGGACGCCCAGGACTTCCCGGGCACGCTCGACGGCCTCCCGGGCCTGGGCCTTCATGTTGTAGAGGGCAAGGTGCTCGGCAAAGGCGACCACGATCTGGTCGAAGAAGAGCGTCCCGGAGCCTCGGCCGAATTGGGCGAGGATGGCATTGTAGGTGGCGACCTGCCCCGGGATCGGCTGCTGGGCGATGCTCCGGGTGAGGATTGAGGCGGCCGTGCGGACCGCGAGGTCCTGGCGGTCCCCCTGGAACCGCTCGGCCATCCCCCGCTCGGCGAAGTCGGCCAGGCTGGACTCGCCGCGGGCCCTCAGACTCTGGCACATGCGCGTCGTGTAGGACACCACCAGGTCGGGGTACTTGGGGCTAAACGCGAGCGAGGCCTCCCTGAGCGCAGCCTCCTGGCGGGACGGGTCGATCCCCATGCGCGCGTTGGTGGCGAAGAGGATCTCCCATGCGTCGACATTGCGCTTCTCGAAGTTGACGGCGGTCCTCGCGGCGCGCGCCGCCGACCCGAGGTCGCCCACCATCAGGAAGTCCCCCGCGAACTCCTCATGGATGCGGGACTCCATGAAGGACGGCAGCGCCCGGAACCGCTCGGCCAGGAACTGCAGCTCGTGGTCCGAGAGCTCCAGCCAGCTCTCCGGGTCGAGCGCATTGCCCGTCAAAAGGCGCTGCTCGGCGTAGCGGCCCGCGTCGAGCCGCCAGCGGTGCTCGGCATCGAGGAAGCCGAACCAGGCGTGGCGCCCGTCCTGGCCCCCGCCCGTGAAGAAGAGGGTCGGGACACCCCTTGCCTTGCCCACCTGGGTCGCAAAATAGGCCTGGTCGACGCAGATGCCCCCCTCGGCCCTGATCGCCTGCAGCGTGTAGGGGCGCCCGGTCCAGATCATCAGCTTGGCGTCGGCGGCCCGGTCGAGCCGGTACTTCACGTCGGTGTAGGCGTCCTCGAGCTGGTCGAGCGCATGGGGAACATTGGACACCGCCCACGAGAGCTCCGAGGCCGGAGCGGACACGTCGACGACGAACTTGAGCTCGTCCACCCGGAGCTTCGAGAGCCGGAAATAGGTCCGCCCCATCTGGTCCTCCCTGACCAGCCGGTCGAACGTGGCCTCGGGATCCGGCAGCCTCCTTGGAAGCGCGAGCGCCGTGACCTGGGAGTGCGGCCAGTACGGCGGCGGGGCCACGTCGTAGACCAGGGCAATCGCGAGCGCCAGGGACGAGTACCGGGCAAAGCGCGCCGGGTCCTTCCGGTAGAGCTTGTCGAGGACCGCGAAGGCATTGGGCAGGTGGTCCACGCCCTTCACGTTGGTGAAGAACTCCTGGGAGAAGCTATCGTTGTTGAGGACCCACCCCTGCAGGCCCGAGGACATCTTAAGCCCGATCGGCTCCGGGCCCGGGCTGTACTTGCCGGCGACGCCCTCGTAGTTGAGGTGGTTGGCGACGATCTCCTTGATCCAGCCGTCGATGAAGACGTTCTCGGGCTCCGAGAAGAGTGCCGCCCAGCGGTACACGTGGAACCATGCCTCGGCCGCCACAAAGCGGTCTTTGCGGTAGGCGGCGACCGCCGCCTGCCTGACCGGCACCACGGCGGCGTTCCAGCCTGCCGCGGCCGCGTAGTCCCTGATCGCCTCGATCCGCGCGGGGCTCGGCGGGTCGGAGGTCTCCGGGTCAGGCACCGGGAACACCGCAGACTGCGAGAGCCCCAGAAGGGGCAGCGCCAGGAGGGCGGCAAGGAGGCAAATCCTGCGGGTCACGCCCCGAATCTAAAACGGCTCACGCCGGGCCCTGCGACAGAAAACCCCGCTCCCCTTCAAAGGGGGGCGGGGTTTTGCTCGGCGGCGGTTGGCCGCCTTTTTGTCAGGGGGCCACGCCCGATGTCGTGGCCGGTGGCGTCTTCTGCTTAAAATTGAGAGCCTCGCCGTCGCGGCCCACCATGACCGACTCGCCCTCCTTGATGTCGCCGCGGAGGATTGCCTCCGCAAGGGGGTCCTCCAGGAAATGCTCGACTGCCCTGCGAAGGGGCCGCGCGCCGTACTTCTCGTCGTAGCCCTTCTCGATCAGGAGCTCCTTGGCCTCGGCCGTGAACTCGAGCGTGATCTTCCGCTCGACCAGCCGCTGGGCGAACTTGGCGATCTCCAGGTCGACGATCGCCGTCAGGTCGTGCTTGTCGAGCGGCCTGAAGAAGACGATGTCCGAGATGCGGTTCAGGAACTCGGGCTTGAAGACCCTCTTGGCCTCCTCGAGCACCTTCTCGCGCATCTTCTCGGCGTCGTTGAAGCTGGAGGTGGCGGCCGCGAAGCCCATCGAGGTCTGGCGCTGCAGGAGCTGCGCGCCGACGTTCGAGGTCATGATGATGATCGTGTTCCGGAAGTCGACCGTGCGGCCGAGCGAGTCGGTAAGGCGGCCGTCCTCCAGGATCTGCAGGAGGATCTGGAGCACGTCGGGATGCGCCTTCTCGACCTCGTCGAAGAGGATGACCGCGTAAGGCCGGCGACGGACGGACTCCGTCAACTGGCCGCCTTCCTCGTATCCCACGTAGCCCGGGGGCGATCCGATTAGCCGCGAGACGGAGAACTTCTCCATGTACTCGCTCATGTCGATCTGCACCAGGGCGTCCTGCTTGCCGAACATCTGCGAGGCAAGCTGCTTGGCGGTCTCGGTCTTTCCGACGCCCGTCGGGCCGACGAAGAGGAACGATCCGATCGGCCTGCGCGGGTCCTTAAGGTCCGCGCGGGAGCGCCGGAGGGCGCGCGCGATGGAGCTAGCAGCCAGCCCCTGGCCGATCACGGCCTTCTGGATCTCGGACTCGAGGTTCAAGAGCTTCTCGCTCTCGCGCTTCTCCATCCGTGAAAGCGGGATGCCCGTCCAGTCGGCAACGACCTGGACCATGAGCTCCTCGTCAATCGTGACGCGCTTCTCCTCGCGGGCCTTCTTCCAGGCCTCGGTGGCCTGCTCCTGCTTGGAGCGGAGCTGCTTCTCCTTGTCGCGGAACTTGGCGGCCTCCTCAAAGTGCTGCTCGCTGATGGCCTTCTCCTTTAGCGCGCACACCTCCTCGATCTCCTTGGAGAGGTTCTCGATGTCGGGCGGGCGGCTGAGCGCGGCAATCCGGGCCCGGGAACCAGACTCGTCCATGACGTCGATCGCCTTGTCCGGCAGGAATCGACCGGTGATGTAGCGGTCGGAAAGCTTCGCCGCGGTCTCGAGGGCCTGGTCCGTGAAGATCACCTTGTGGTGGTCCTCGTACTTGCCCCGGATGCCCTTCAGGATCGTAATCGTGTCCTCGACGGAAGGCGGCTCGACCTTCACCGACTGGAATCGGCGGTCGAGGGCGCTGTCCTTCTCGATGTACTTCCTGTACTCGTTGAGGGTCGTGGCGCCCACGCACTGGAGCTCCCCGCGGGAGAGCGCCGGCTTGAAGATGTTGGAGGCGTCCATCGCGCCCTCGGCGGCTCCGGCGCCTACGATCGTGTGGAGCTCGTCGATGAAGAGGATCACGTTCCTAGCCCGCTTGATCTCGTCCATCACGGCCTTGATGCGCTCCTCGAACTGGCCGCGGTACTTGGTGCCGGCAACCATGAGTGCGAGGTCGAGCGTGATGACCTTCTTCTCGAAGAGGATCTCCGGCACGTTTCCGGCGGCGATCTCCTGGGCCAAGCCCTCGACGATCGCCGTTTTGCCGACCCCGGCCTCGCCGATCAGGACTGGGTTGTTCTTTGTGCGCCGGCACAGGATCTGGATCACGCGGCGGATCTCGTTCTTGCGGCCGACGACCGGATCCATCTCGCCCTTGCGGGCGAGCTCGGTCAGGTCCCTGCCAAAGGCCTTGAGCGCAGGCGTCTTCACTTCCTTCTTCTCGTCGGGCTGCAGGCCCGGGCGCTGCGGGGTTCCCGCCGCGGCCTCCTCGCCGCCGACGGCCTCTGAGCCGCCGGAGAACTGGGGATCAAGCTCGCGGAGGATCTCGTTGCGCGTCCGCTCGATGTCGACGTCCAAGGACTTGAGGACCCGTGCTGCCACGCCCTCGCCCTCGCGAAGGAGGCCGAGGAGGATGTGTTCGGTGCCCACGTAGGAATGGTTGAGGGCCTTCGCCTCCTTGCCGGCTAGCGCGAGGACCTTCTTGACGCGCGGCGTGTAGGGGATGCTCCCCTGCGCCTTCGCCTCCTGGCCCGTGCCAACCTGCTTCTCGACGGCCGCTCGGACGGTCTCGAGGTCGAGACCCATCTTCTGGAGGACGCTCACCGCGACGCCCTGCCCAAGCTTGATCAGACCAAGCAGGATGTGCTCGGTGCCGACGTAGTTGTGGTGGAAGCGGTCAGCTTCCTTGCGGGCGAGCGCCAGCACCTGCTGGGCGCGCGGCGTGAAGTTGTTCATCGGTTCCTGCGACATAGGTGCTTGGTGCGATGGGTCAGTTGTTGCCTGTCGATGAGAGAGTGAAATCCGGCCTCGCGAAATTGGCAAACTCGGAACGCAGTCTCTCGGCCCGCAGGAGGTCCCTCTGGCCCGCCTCGAACTCGCCCTTCTGCGCGTACTGGAGGTGGCCCGGCTGGGCCTCGATGAACAGCCTGTCGGTGACCGACCGCTTGGCATCGGGGAACACCCCAAGGTCCACCCCGAGGCGGATCAGCGAGAGCAAGTTCATGGCCTCGTTGGAGCTTAGAACGTGCCCGTTCTGAAGAATTCCATAGGCGCGGCCAATCTTGTCGAAGAGCTTGCCAGCGTCCTGCTCGAGGAGGCGGGCCCGGGCGTTGAGCTCGTGCTCGATGATCGACTGAAGGACGCCCGAGAGGCGCTTGAGGATCTCCTCCTCAGACTCCCCGAGGGTCGTCTGGTTGGAGATCTGGAAGATGCTGCCGCTCGCGTCTGAGCCCTCGCCGAAGAGCCCGCGCACGACCATCCCGAGCTGGTTCACGGCCCGGACAACCTTCTCCATCTGGTTGGCGATCACGAGCGCCGGCAGGTGCATCATGGCCGAGGCCCTCATGCCGGTCCCCAGGTTCGTCGGGCAGGCCGTCAGGTAGCCGAGGGTCGGCGAGTACGCAAAGTCGAGCGACTCCTCGAGGGCCGAGTCCAGGTCGTTGATGGCGGCCCAGGCCTTCTTGAGCTGGAAACCCGACCTCAGGAGCTGAATACGGAGGTGGTCCTCCTCGTTGATCATGACCGAGAACGCCTGGTCCTTGCTGATCACGACGCCGCTGCCCTGCTTCGAGCCGGAGAGCTCGCGGCTGATCAGGTGGCGCTCGACCAGGATGCGCTTCTCGAGTTCGCCGAGCTCGTCGACGCCGACCGCCAGCCCCTTCCTCATCGAGGTGGTCGAGATCACGGCGTCCCGACAGGCGGTGAGGATCTTCTCCCGCTGGGCGGGCTTGGCCCATCCAGGAAACGGGTGCCCGGAGAGGTTCCTCGCAAGCCGAATGCGGGTCATCAGGACGATGGCCGACTTGCTGCTCGAAGAATCGGTCAGCTCGGAGGGGGTGTCGATCAGCGAGCCGATGGTCATCTTCTTAGCGCTTCTGCCCGACGGCTTGTCTGACTTGGTTGATTTCATCGCGGCAGCGGGCTGCATCCTCGTAGCGCTCGGC
>CAISPT010000082.1 GCA_903887455.1 uncultured Opitutaceae bacterium
GTGCCCGGGGACGTTGAGGAGGGCGAGGGCCCAGTTGAGATGGATTTCGACAAAGTCGGGCTGCAGGCGGAGCGCCTCCGCGTACTGGTCGATCGCGGCCGAAGGCCGCCCCAGGGCGTTTAGCACGAGGCCCAGGTTGCTGTGGACCTGGGGGTTCGCGGGATTGAGGGCGAGCGAGGCCTGGTACTCGGTTACGGCCTCGTTCAGGCGGTCGGTGGTGGCAGAGAGAGCGTCGCCCAGGCTGGCGTGGCTCTCCGCGGAATTGGGCGAAAGCCTTAGCGCCTCCTTGAACTGGGCGATCGCGTCATTCAGGCGCTCGGGCTTCTGCAAAAGCGCCGTTCCCAGGTTTGTGTGCGCGGAGGCGAAGTCGGGAAGAAGCCGGATCGCGGCCTCAAAGTGCCCGATCGCCTCGTCCAATCCCTCCGGGGTCCGGGCGAGCGCGCTTCCCAGGTTGTTCTCGGCCTCGGGGAAGTCGGGCTTAAGCCTCAGGGCCTCCCGGAACTCCGTCACGGCCTGGTCCAGGTTTCCCATGTCCTCGTAGCAGACCCCGAGGTTGTTGCGCCCCTGCGGGTAGTCCTTCCGGATCGCGAGCGCCTCCTGGTAGTGGAGGACGGCATGCCTCATGTCGCCGTGGGTCTTGTACCAGAGCCCGAGTCCGTCCTCCGCCATCCAGCATTTCGGGTTCTCCTCGAGGGTCGAGGACCAGAGGGTCTTCGGGTCGGTGAACGTCGCGCTCTGCGCCCGGCTCTGCAAAACGAGGAGGGCGACAAGCGCAGCGGTGATCCCGATCGCCGGCCCCCGAACGGAGGGGTTCGGGTGGGCGAGAAATCGCGAAGCCCCGGCCGAGACGAGCACGAACACCCCGAGGCTCGCCGTGTACTGAAAGTGGTCGGCCACGTAGGAGAAGAGGAAGGGGTAGACGTTAAAGAAACCGAGCGCCGGGACGAGGGTCCCCACGAAGAAGAGCCAGGCGGCCAGGGGCCCCCGCGAACGGCGGGCATGCCACCCGAGCGCGGCCGTGACTGAGACAACCCCCAGGAGATACGGGGTCCAGTTGAGGGCCCCGGCCTCGATCTCCCAGCGGGGATAAATGAGCGCCAGGTGGACGGGAAGGAGCAGTTTGCCGAGATAGAATACCGTGATCCGTGCCGCGAGGAAGCACCGCTCGGTGAGCGTGAGGTCGAATCCCGCCCCCTGCGCTCCGCCGATCGTCCGCTCGACCCAGGCGGTCAGGGCCCCGCTCGCGATCGCCAAGGCGAACCAGGGCATGAGCGGGCCGACGTCACGCTTAAGGGAGAGGCGGCCCCGCCTCCACCAGAGAAGGACGAGGAGCGCGCCGGGAAGCGTCGCCGTCACCGACTTGGTGAGGAGGGCGAGGAGGAAAAGGAACGTCGCGAGCGCATAGGTCCTTGCGGGCCGCTTTCCCTCGGCCTCGTCGAACGCGAGGTAAACGAGCGCCGCTAAAAGGTAGAAGACGAAGGAAAGCGTGTTCTTCTGCTCGGAGATCCACGCCACCGATTCCATGGAGACCGGGTGCACCGCGAAGAGGAGGCCCGCCAGGCGCGCCTCGGGAATCGCGAGCCTCTGGAGGATCATGACCACGAGGAACGCGGCCGTGGCGTGGAGCAGGACATTCAGCAGGTGGTAGCCGATCGTCGCGTCGCCCCAAAGGCGGTGCTCCACCCAGAACGCGGAGTGGAGGAGGGGATAGTATTGCTGCGTCGCGTGGACGCTGGTCCAGATCTGCGAGAGCCCCTGAAGCGACTGGAGCGCGGGCCGGGTGATGTGGGCGTTGTCGTCCCAGACCTGTTCGCCCGTGAGCGCGGGCCAGGTGCAGGCGAGGGCCAGGAGAAGGATTCCGACGGCGGTGGCCGCACGGGATTCGCGGGAGGGGCGTGTGTCCTGGGGAGGGGACATGGCTTCGGGGGCAGATGGGAGCGGAAACGGGGGGCCGGGGTCAACCCTCATGGGGCCCGCTAAAACTTTGAGAAAGTTCGGGGTTTTGGAAATTTCCCCTTGAGCATGGCGAGATTCGTGACGAATTCTTGGGTAAGGCTTTACCCCAGTCTTAACCCCATGAATTCCCCCATCCAGTCGGGAACCCCTACCCACGGGCATCTCCTAATGGGATTCACCACGGCCCTGGCCGCGTTGTTTGCGCTGTCGATTGGCCCGGAACTGGTGGCACCCCAGAACCCGTTCTCGCAGAATTTCTTCATGCAGCGCGCCGCGATGCTTGAGCGGGTCGCGCACGCGCGGCCGGCGTACGTCGAGTCAAGCCAGGCTTTCCCCCCGTTTCCCACGGAGACCCGCGGCGCGGCTCCCGGGGCCGGATATGCCTGGGTGCCCGGCTATTACAGCTGGACGGCGACCCACGGCGGCCACCACTGGACGTGGTTCAAGGGACACTTTGAGAACCCCCCGAGGCCCGGCGCCCAGTGGGTGGCCCCGCACCTCGAGGACACGGGTTCCGACCGGATCTACGTCGGCGGCTACTGGCGCGTCCCCTAGGCGCGGGTGGGTGCCCGCCTGACTGACTCAACCTGTTGTGGGCTAAGCTAAAGCCCTTGGGTGGCTTGGCTGTGGTCGAAGGGGTGTGCCCGGGTGAAAGTACCCAGTTGAATGAGAAAGGGATTGGGAGTATCCTAAGGAACGTGAGGTTGCTTCTATGAACCCATCCCCGCCCATCTTTTTGGCAGACCGTCCTTGCCTGGCGGCGAGCCGGGGGTGGATTTGCCTGGCCGTCGGGGCCTGCCTTTGGGGAGGCGTGATGTTCGGGGCAACGGACGATTGGACCAGCACGACGACCGGGGCCCTTTGGAATACCAAGGGGAATTGGAGCACCAATAAGGTGCCCAAGGCTACCGATGACGTGACGTTCACCGACACATCGGGGCTTGCGCTCGGAATCGGGCTCACGGGAACGGCCCCCAAGGCCAAATCGCTCACATTCAGCGGCACGGACACCTACACCTTCGACAACGCGAACACGTTCACCATCGGATCCGGCGGCATCAACAATGCGGAGGCGGGCCTCACGCAGACGTTCAACAATGCGTTTACCTTGGCAGCGTCCGAGACCTGGAATGCGAACTCAGGCGGCCTGGCCTTCAACGGGGCGGTCGGTCTGGCCTCCCACGCGCTGACGGTTTCGGGGTCAAACGCGGTCAGCATCGCGGGAGCTATCACCGGGAGCTCTACCAGCTCGATCACAAAGAGCGGCACCGGAACGTTGACGCTGGGTGCGGCGAGTCCTGCCTTCCTTGGAAGCCTGAACATCACGGCGGGAACGGTGCAGACGAATTTGAGCGGCGCACTTTCGGGCAACCCTGTCACGGTCGCCTCCGGGTCGACCCTTGACTTGAACGGCACGAGCCAGTCCGTGGGAACGTTCGCGAGCACCGGGGCGCTCAATCTCGGCGCGAGCGGCGCCTTCACGCTGCTGGGATCGGCTTCTCTCTCGGGAACCCTGGCAGGCACCGGGACCATCATCCTGAACGCCGGCTCCACGCTGACACTCGGAGCGAACTTCAACGCCTCGGGTATAAACATCCAGTTGAACGGCGGCACCCTGATGCTCAACGGCACGACGGATACCTTTGGAAGCCTCACCGTGACCGCTAACTCGATCGTCGACTTCGCGAACCCCTCGACCTCGATCCTGAACGTGAACGGGGTCTCTCTCTCCGGGAGTTCACAGCTGTCGGTCAGCAACTGGGCCAACTTGGTCGACTATTTCTACAGCAACACCAATCCCGGCACCCCGGGAACGGCCCCCGAGAACCAGATCGTGTTCTCAGGCTTCTCCGGCAATCTGACCCATTGGAACTCCTACACCACGGGACCGGGACCTGGATTTGAGATCACCCCTACGCCGGAGCCCGGGACCTACGGGGCCATCTTGGTGGGCCTCTCGCTGGCCGGCATCCTTTGGGGACGCCGCAGGCGAAGCGGCTAGGCCGGAACGCCGGACTCCGCCGGAGGTGCCGGCCTCTTGACGGGGATATGCGCCGCCTGGCGCAGGGTTTCCCCCTTCGAGATCCTGAGGGCGCCCGCGATCTTGTTCAGCCGCACGACCTCCGCCTGGGAGAGCGTTGTGAAGCGTTCCGTCCCGTCGCGGTCGGTCCAGGCGACGTGGTGCGTCTTCTGGCGGGAGGTCTTCACCAGGTCCTTAAGGAAGGCCTGTTCGTCATCGGGGAGGTCCATAGGGTGAAGGCTAGTGGGGCCCAAAGCGGGGGAAGGTCAAGCGGTCCGAGGGAAGCGGGAGGGGTGGCCGGGTGGCCTCCCTACGCCAAAAAGCGGGAAAATTGGGGTTTCCGCGGGACGGGCCTCCGGCTTGCATTCGGCGGTGAACCCTGGATCCCCGTCCTCCCGAACCATGAAACGATTTCCGCTTGTGCTTCTCGCGGCCCTTTGGGCCCTCTCCGCCGGGGGTGGCCGGCTCCTCGCCTGGGGCGACTTCGGCCACGAGATGGTGGCGCTCGTGGCCTGGGGTGAGTTGGGGCCCCAGCAGCGGGCGGCGGTGTCGGCGATCCTCGGGGGAAACCCCGAGATCTTCGGGACCGGGACGGGCACGGCTCCGCTCCTGGTCGGGGCGACCTGGCCGGACAAGGTCCGGTTCGAGGCGAGGATGAGCACCCCCAACGTGCCCCTGGCGATCTTCGGCTCCCTCGGGATCACGATGTCCCACCAGTCGAACAACCTGCACTTCGTTGACTACAAGGGGGCAAAGCCCGCGCTCCCGAACGGCCAGTCGGCCATCGTGGCGATCACGCTCGCCGAGGAGGTCTTGAGGGACCCGTCGTCGCCCCTGAGGAGCAAGGGCGAGGCGCTCACGTTCCTGATCCACTGCGTGGGGGACATCCACCAGCCGCTCCACGCCGGCAACGCCGGCGACAAGGGCGGCAACGGGATCGCGATCGACGGGATTGGCCGGAGTGTCGCGAAGACCGAGCTGCATGCGGTGTGGGACTCGGGGCTCTTCAAGACGACAAAGGTCAAGGACCCGGAGGCGTACATCGCGGAGTTCCTGAGGGGTCCGCTGGCGGAGGCGCGGGCCCAGGCGACTCTGGACCTGGTGCCCGCCGACTGGGCCGCCGCGAGCCACCAGCTGGCGCTCACCCAGGCCTATGTGGACGAGAACGGGAGGACGATCGCCCCGGGCGACCACCTCTCGGCGGCCTACGTTGCGAGCCGCCTTAAGGTCGCCAACCAGCAGATCGCGCGCGCCGGCGTCCGCCTGGCGGCGCTCCTTAAGGGCGACTTCCCGTGATCGCCGCGGGGGCCTCAAGGCGTTTCGTGAGCGCGGCGCGGAGGTCCTCGGTCCTCCAGTAGTTCTTGGTCACGTTCACGTAGGCCGGGACCATCGAGCGGAGCATCAGCCTTCCGATGAAGTTCTTCGGGCGGGGCGCGGCGTCCGTGGCGAGGAACGCGGCGTTCCGGGCCTCCATCCCCGCATAGTCCCGCGTTGCCGCGAGGTCCTGCTGGTCGCCCACCAGGCGCCCGTAGGCGTTGAAGGTGGCCTTCGGATTGTAGAGGACGGGGCTCGCGGCGTTCATGACCGCGCGGAGCCAGGGGTGGGTCGAGCGGCTGTCGTAGTACGTGAAGAGTTCCCCCGCGGACTTTGAGCCGAGGGAAACCTGCATGAAGGCGTAGTCGAACCCGCCCACCAAGCGCCGGGCGCCGGGCACGGGGTCGCCGCCCTTCACGGCGGCAAGGAGCCGGGCCCTTGCGGCGGGCGAAACGGGCGCCGTGTCCAGGATGAATCCCGTGGTCTCGAGCGAGAGGCGCTCGATCACGATGGCGATCATCGTGCGGACGAGGGTGCGCGAGTCCGGCTGGAGCTTGAGGGAGACCGTGAGGAGCGGGAGCACCGTGTCGACGGCCTCGTCCCCTCGCCCGTCGATCGCCAGGAGGCTCGCGGCGCCGAGCGCCTGGTGGGACAGCGCGCGCAGGACCTGGAAGGCCGGGATGTCGGACTCCGGGTCCGGGGGGGTGAGGTCCCCGATCTGGCTAAAGCGGTCGAGGTCCCGCCACCAGGCGAGCGCCGGGGCGAGGGCGGAAGCGTGGGAAGCGAAGTCGGCGCGGTGGGCGAGGACGTCGGCCCGCCACGTGGCGGTCTCAACGGCGTTCCACTTCGGGTAGGGCTCCGTGAAGGTGGGCTCCTGGAAGTCCCTGCCGAGCGCCTCGTGGCGGCCGTACCGCATGAACAGGGAGAAGCTCTCTCGGGCCTCCGGGGTCGCCTCGGCGGGCGAGAGGAACGTGAACGGATGCGTGAAGGCGGGCTCGTCGCGGGCCAGGAAGGAGAGGATCCCGGCGAGGACGGCATAGCCCAGAGCGACCCGCCTCCAGGAGGTCTGTCGGAGCGCCCAGGCCAGGAACAGGAACCCGGTGGCCATCACGAGGACGGGCCCGACGAGGATCGCGGCGATCGTCACCTCGCTCACACCCCGGAAATGGTGGGAGCTAAAGGGGACGCCGAGGAGGTCGGAGATCCCGTACCGAAGTGCCGCGGAGTACGTGGCGAGAACGAGCGAGAGGAGGAGCGCGGCGGAGATCGCGAGAATCCCCAGGAGTGCGATCCGGAGGACGCGAAGCGCTGGCGGCTCGGGGGGCGCGGGTGCGGGGGTATCCATGGGGAAGGGGTGAGCCGTGGAATGGTCTCCCGATTCCGGGCCAAAGTCGACCCGGCCGTGGGAGACCCTCCCTACGCGATTCCAAGTAGTGTCGGGGCTTGCGGGGAGCGTCGGGCGGGGACATCACCCGTGCTGGAATCGCCACCCTGTCACCCCGGGCCACGCATGGCCCAAGCCCCCGCGCCGAGCGTTCGACTCCGTCACAGGGGAACTCCATTTCCCAACCACCATGAACTTCAAGACCACCGCCTGGGACTATGACAACCACCTGGCCTTCGCGAAGGCCTCCAACGCCGCCTATGACGCCGACTTCGGTGTCGCCGGGCTCAAGGCGCTCGGCTTCGACACCGTGGTCCCGCTCCCGGTCGTGAACGACATCCTCGGGATCGTGGCCTCGAATTCCGAGGCGGTGGTCTGCGTCTTCCGGGGGACGATCAGCGAGAAACAGGGGAAGCTCGATCCCAACAACTGGGTGACCGACGCGGAGGCGGCCCAGGTGCCGTTCGAGGACTGCTTCGGCGTACCCCAGATCGGCTCGGTGCACGAGGGGTTTGCGAAGGCGCTTCTTCCGATCTGGGCGAGCCTCACGGCCGAGGTGGAGCGCCAGCGGACCGGTGCGCAGGGCCTCTGGATGGCCGGGCACAGCCTCGGCGGCTCCCTGGCCCACCTGGCGGCGGCCGCGTTCACCTTCGCGCTCCGGGAGCCGGTGAACGGGGTCTACACCTACGGCCAGCCCCGGATCGGGGACATCACCTTCTGCACGCTCTCCGACAACCACCTCGGGGACGTCCACTTCAGGAGCGTCAACTCCCAGGACATCGTCACCCGGGTCCCCCCGAGGATCTTCCCGCACTTTCCGGGCCTCGAGTACTACGGTCACAGCGGGAAGCTCATCTACTTCGACGATTCCGGCGTCCCGCACACCGACGAGGTCTACTGGAACACCTTCCTTGCCTCGGTGGATGTCGGGTTCCATGACATGGGGGACCTCCTGGACGGCCAGGTGATCACCGACCACTTCATCGGCCACTACATCGCGAGGATTGAGGCGGCGCAAACGGCGCTTCTCGGGCTGAAGTGGTAGGGCCCGCCGCCGGTCGGACGATCCATGCGGGGTCGGCAATGCGATTCAAGGCTTCGCCCCCGCGCGTCCGGGGATTACCGTTGACCCGAGGGGGTGGCGGGGAACGCTGCAACCTCGAGATGTTGACTCGCACCCTGACACGGCCGCCCCGGGCACTCTGCAGCCACGGCCTTTTGCGTGCGGTCCTGGCCGGGTCGCTTGCGGCCTTGTTTCCCTCCGTGCGCCTCGAGGCAGCCGAGCGCATCGGCTACCACGAGGTCCGGACCGATACCTCGGGCAATATCATTCCCTGGTACGGGACGAGCGCCGGCGAGGCCTACGACCACGATATCCGCCAGATCTGGGCCTTCTGGATCAACATGCGGAAGTGCCCGAACGGGGTCCCGTATTACCTGCAGCACCAGGTCTGGAAGCCCGGCGCCGACGATCCCCGGGGGCTCGGGGGCGACCAGCTGTGCATGGCGCTCTCCTCCTGGAACCTCCTGTACGGCTACCTGGGTGATCCCGCCGTGAAGGCCAACATGCGCCTCATGGCCGACTATTGGATGGACCACGGGCTTTCCCCGGAGAACGCCCTCTGGGGTGGGCTTCCCTATCCCTACAACCTGGACGTCCATTCCGGAAACTATGACGGGGACATGCGCGCGGGCCCGGGATACCTGCAGCCCGACAAGGCCGCGAGCTTCGGGGCGGAGCTCCTCATGCTCTACCAGATGACGGGCGAGCGCAGGTACCTTGATCGTGCGGTGAGGATCGCCGACCGCTTGGTAAAGAACGTGACGCCCGGGGACGCCGAGAACTCCCCGTGGCCGTTCCGGGTGCACGCGGTCACGGGCGCGGTCCACGAGGAACGCAACGACAAGAGCCACCTTGTCGTCCGGGCGTCCTACACCACCAACTGGACGGGGGCCCTCCGGCTCTTCGACGGCCTCTCGGCCCTCGGGGTCGGCCAGGTGAACGCCTACCGGAGGACCTCCCAGCTTGTCTCCGACTGGCTCAAGGCCTACCCGGTGAAGACCAACAGGTGGGGGCCGTTCTTCGAGGACGTGAGCACGAAGGACTACTCCGACACGGAGATCAACGCCGACACGCTGGCCTATTACATCCTCGAGCACCCGCAGTGGGACCCGAGGGGCCCCGAGATAGCGAAGGGGATCCTCGCCTGGACGACCGAGACCTTCTCGAACCCCGAGGCGGCGAAGTACGGCGTGATCGTGATCAACGAGCAGACCGCCTACGTGGTCCCCGGCAACAGCCACACCTCCCGGCACGCCTCGGTCGAGCTCCTCTACGCCGAGAAGACGGGGGACCTCTCCGGAAAGGAGGCGGCCCTTAGGCGGCTCGCCTGGGCCTCCTACTGGGTCGATGAGGACGGAAAGAACCAGTACCCGAGGGACGACAACTGGCTCACCGACGGCTACGGGGACTATGTGAGGCACTACCTGCGGTCGATGGCTTCGTTCCCGGAGCTTGCTCCCGACCATCAGAACCACCTGCTCAGGACCTCGTCCGTCGTCCGGGAGATCTCCTACGGAGGGTCGGAGATCCGGTTTGAGGCGTTCGACAGCCGGTCGGAGGAACTCCTCAAGGTCGGCGCGGGCATCCCTAGGAGCATAGAGGGCGGGACGATGCAGTGGGACCCGGCCGCGCGGGTCCTGCGTGTGCACGCCGACAAGCGCCGGGTCGTAATTTCCCTCGCCCCGTAGGCCCGAGGCCCTACTCGGGAAGGGGAGCGGCCTTGGCCGGGAACTCACCCTCCCACTTGGCGACGACCACCGAGGCGAGGCAGTTGCCGAGAACGTTCACGGAGGTGCGCGCCATGTCCATGAGCGCGTCGACCCCGAGGATCACGGCGACGCCCTCGGCGGGAAGCCCAAAGGAGTGCAGCGCCGCGATCAGGATCACGAGCGAGGCACGCGGCACGGCGGCCACGCCCTTGGACGTCACCATGAGGGTCAGCATCAGGAGCACCTGCTGGCCGATCCCGAAGTGCGCGGCGCCGGAAGTCTCCGCGGCCTGCGCGACGAAGACCGAGGCGACCGCAAGGTAGAGCGTGCTCCCGTCCAGGTTGAAGCTGTAGCCCGTCGGGATCACGAACCCCACGATCCGCGGGGGGACGCCGAGCTCGATCATGGACTCCATGGCCCGCGGCATCGCCGACTCGCTGCTCGCGGTGGCGAAGGCGAGCGTGAAGGGCGCGCGGACGGCCTTCCAGAAGCCCCTCATGGGGAGCTTCAGCACGATCCCGGCAAAGAGGAAGAGGAGCGCCACGAAGACAATGAGGGCCAGGTAGAGGGTGCCGACGAGGATCGCCAGGTGGCTCAGCATGCCCGGGCCCTGGCGGCCGACGGTGACGGCGATCGCGGCGCCCACGCCGACCGGCGCAAAGCGCATGATCAGGTCCGTGAACTTGAACATGACCGAGGCGACGGAGGAGCAGAGCGAGACGACCGGCGCCGCCTTCTCCCCGGCCGCCACGACGGCAAGCCCGAAGATGACGGCGAAGACCACCGTCGGAAGCACGTCTCCGCTCGCCATCGAGGCCACGACGCTCGAGGGGAAGGCGTGGACCAGGGTCTCGGCGAGGCCGGGAGGGTGCGCGGCGGGGAGAGCCCCGGCCGCGCCCGCCGCCTGGGCGATCACGACGCCCCGGCCGGGGCCGAGGAGGTTGACGACCAGGAGCCCGACCGCCAGGGCAAGCGTCGTGGCGGCCTCAAAGTAGACCAGGGCCTTGAGCCCAAGCCGCCCCACGGTCTTGGCGCCGCCTCCCCCCGCGATCCCGGCCACGACGCTTGAGAAGATGAGCGGGGCGATCAGCGACTTGATGAGGTTAAGGAAGATGTCCCGGAGGAACTCGGTCTTCACCGCGAACGCCGGGGCCAGCCACCCGAGGAGGCAGCCCGCGGCGAAGCCGATCATGATCTGCTGAGTGAGCGACGGCCACCGTCGGGGGCTTGGCGCCGATCGGGAGGGGTCGGAAGTCACGGCCCCGTTCTAACCGCGGACCGGGCTTTGGCGAGCCAAGGCCTCGGCTTGTTGCAGGTGACCGAGGGCCCCAGGACCGCCGGCACCCGATCTGAACGTGCGTTACGTTTGGCCCCTCCGGGCCGCCCGATTCGACTCCGCCCGGATCCGGGTTAGCGTGGAGGGAGGCCCGCCGCCCGACGGTGCGCCCCCCATTATCTCCATGAAAACCCTCATCACTCGCTTTATCCAGTTCCTCCTCGTCCTCGACGGCTTCTTCGCCGGCGTCCCCCAGGTGATCCGGATCCTCGAGCGCCGCTCGTCCGCCGACGTGTCGATCCTTTCCTGGGCGTGGATGGGCGTCATGGCGGGCCTCTGGGTCTACCAGGGCTACAGGGACAAGAGCCCGGTGCTCCTCTGGAGCAGCGTGATCTGGGGCGTGAACAACATCACCGTGGCGATCCTCGCCACGGTCTTCCGGCACTGAGGGCCGCGGCGCCTATTTCCCGTCCTGCGTCGGGGTCACCCCGAGCGAGCGCAGGATCTGGCCGTCGCGTGCCAGGATCCGGTAGAGCGCGTTCACCTGGCGGAGCTCCTGGTCGGTCAGCTTCTTCTTGGGCGTGGTCATGTCCTGGTAGAAGATCTTGGTCTGCGCGTTGAAGGCGAGGTCGCCCACGGGGAAGACGACCCCGGGGTTCAAGGGCGAGGCGGCGTAGTCGTAGCCGTGGCCCATGTACATGCTCGAGTCCTGGGTCTTAGCGACGTCCGCCGTGGCAAAGTTCGGGACCGAGGCGCCCTTGGGGAACCAGCCGTCGGGGAATGAGCCGACGGTCATGCCGGCCGCCGGTGGAACCTGCGCGACCGGCTGGTTCACGATGTCGACCACCTGCCTCACGGCCTTGGCGAACTCCATCTTAAGGTTTGCGATCAGCGCCTTCTGGTCTCCGGCGGGGACGGCCGCGGCCTGCGGTGCGGGGGCAGAGGACGCAGCCTCGGGGGCAGGCTTCCTCGCGGCGGCCTTCACCGACACGACGACGCCGTCGTTCACCCGGATGGTCGCGTCGGGATACTCCATCACCACCGTCGCCCCTCCCTTGATCGTGCCGCTCGGCGGGCCCTTCTGTGCGATCACCTGGTCGTAACTGTCCCCGACCTCCACGCCCCGGAGCGCGCCCGCCTGCGCGAGGAGGACGAGGGCGGCCGCGGACACGGAAAGGGGGCGCGGGATCCTCATGGGTGTTGGGGGAAAGGGGAGGGAGGTTTCCGGGACACGAAAGCGTGGCCGGCCCACCCCGCCGGGGTCCAACCCCAAATGGCGCGGGCCTAGCCCCGGTACTGCACCCAGGCGACCGCCACCCCGGAAAGAAGACCGAGGAGGTGGCCCTCCCAGGAGGTCCCGTTCCGTGCGGGGGCGATCCCGGCCAGCATGCCTCCGTAGAAGACCAGGGTCGCAAGCGCCACGAGAACGTCCGTGGAGGTCTGGGTGAGCCAGGCGACAGCCACCAGGTAGCCGAAGAAGCCGAAGATCAACCCGCTCATCCCGACGTGGGCCGCCCGCCGCCCGAGGATCCACAGGAGGAACCCCTGCAGGATGGCGATCGCCGCGGCGACCCCGAGGAAGCGGGTATCCCCGCGCCTCAAGATCAGGGCCCCCAGGACGATGAACGGCGGCAGGTTCGCGAAGAGGTGGGCAAAACCGGTGTGGATAAAGGGAGCGGTCAGGATCCCGAGAAGCCCCCCGCCGGTCCGCGGCACGAGGGCGAACGGGCGGGCCGCCCCGGGGGAGGCGAACCCGATCAGGGTCCCGACAACCATGGCCACCGCGGCCCAGGACAGGTAGGCATACGGGGGGTCGGTGAAGAGCCGGGCGAGGGTGCCGGGAAGGTCATCCATTCCCCTGAACCCTAGGGGACCGCCCGGAGCGGGCGCAACCCGAAGGGCCCGGCCACGCCCTACTTCTGCTTCATCGGGTCCTGGACGCCCTCTGCCCGCTGCTCGTGGCGGGTCACGGAGTTGTCGGACTCCTGCTGCGGCGTAAGGCTGGCGCAGGAACTGAGCGCAACGGCCATGAAGGCGACGCCGAGGAGGCCCAGACAGGCGGCGTGGTTGAGGACTGCTGTCCGGCGGACGGTGGGCGGCATGCCCTCACTGTGCCCCTTTCCCCGCGTCCCGCACATGGGGTGTTACCCGCGCAGGGTCACCGCGTGGGGTCCGGTTTCTTGACGGAGAGGTCGAACTCCGAGAAGTCGTTCACGATGTCCTGGTGCAGGCGGTCCTGCTTGTAGATCTGCAGGATCCGCGCGTGCTCGTGCTCGGTCGTCGGGAAGATCCGCGGCTCCTCCCCGGGGAGGAAGATCGCGGTGTAGGACCGCTGCCTGTCGACCATGCGCCGGATGACCATCATGCGGCTTCCTTCTGCGGCTGGCCGCGGCCCGAGTCCACGGAAAAGGCGGCCCCGGGCATCCGGGGCCGGCCCCGCCCGCTCAGGCGTAGTCGCGGTACACCGGCTGGAACATCCGCTTCTCGATGTCCTTGCGGAGGTTCCTCGGGCGCTTCACGCGGGCCAGGCCCGTGTCGTGGGCCACCGTGGCGACCGCGGTGGCGATCTCGAGGGAGACCTTGCGGATCGAGTCCAGCGGCGGGTACACCCGCCCCTCGGCCAGGTTCTCGGCGCTCACGAGACCCGCGAGCGTCGTGGCCGCGGCGAGGAACATCTCGTCGGTCACCTCGGTCGCCTCGCTGGCGAGGGCGCCCAGGCCCACGCCCGGGAAGATGTAGACGTTGTTGCCCTGGCCGGGGACGATCCGCCTGCCGCCGAAGTCGACCGGCGGGAACGCGCTCCCGCTCGCGAACACGGCGCTTCCGCCGGACCACGTGTACGCCTGCTCGGCCGTGCACTCCGACTTGGAGGTCGGGTTGGAGAGGGCGAAGATGATCGGGCGCTCGTTCAAGGCAGCCATCGTCTCCACGATCTCCTTCGTGAAGGTGGAGGGCATCGCGGAGACGCCGATGAGGACCGTGGGCTTAATCTCCTTCACGGCCTCGGCGAGCGTCGCGACCGGCGCATGGGCGTGGGCGTACGGGAGCTTGTGGTGCGCGAGGGTGTCGCCCCGGTCCTTCACCACCAGGCCCTTCGAGTCCACGAACCAGCAGCGTCCGCGCGCCTCCAGCTCGGTGAGGCCCGCGGCCTTTGCGGCCGCGACAAAGAGCCCGGCGATTCCGGTGCCAGCCTCGCCGGCCCCGAGGAAGAGGAGCTTCTGGTCGCGGAGCGCCTTGCCCGTGACCCTGAGCCCCCCGAGGAGCCCGGCGAGCGCCACGGCCGCCGTCCCCTGGATGTCGTCGTTGAAACTCGGGATGCGCTTCCTGTAGCGCTCAAGGAGGTGGAAGGCGGTCGTGTTGCCGAAGTCCTCCCACTGCAGGAGCGCCTTCGGGAAGACCTCCTTCACGGCCTCCACGAACTCCTCGATCAGGGAGTCGTACTCGGGACCCCGAAGGCGCTTCTCCTGGACCCCGATGTAGGACGGGTCGGTGTGGAGGGCCGCCGTGTCGGTGCCGACGTCGAGCGTGATGGGGAGCGTGTAGTAGGGGTGCACCCCCGCGCAGGCCGAGTAGAGGGAGAGCTTCCCAATCGGGATCCCCATGCCGAGGGCCCCCAGGTCGCCGAGCCCCAGGATCCGCTCGCCATCCGTGACCACGATCAGCCGCGCGCCGGCGCGCGGCCAGTTGCGGAGGACCTCGCGGATCCTGCCCCGGTCATTGCGGCTGATGAAGAGCCCGCGGGCGCGCCGGAAGATGGAGCCGTAGTGGATGCAGGCCTCGCCCACGGTGGGCGTGTAGATCAGGGGGACGATCTCCTCCAGGTGCTCCATCACGAGCCGGTAGAAGAGCACCTCGTTCCGGTTCTGCAGGTTCACCAGGTAGATGTACTTCTCGATCGCCTCGGTCTTCCTGCGGAGCGCCGCGAGCGTCCGGTGGAGCTGCTCCTCGAGAGGGAAAATCCTCGGGGGCAGGAGCCCCCGGAGCCCGAGCGCGTCGCGCTCGGCCTCGGTGAAGGCCGTCCCCTTGTTGAGCAGGGGATCCGTGAGCAGCGCCTTCTCCTTGTGGAGCGGCTTAATGGGGTCGCCGAGGGCCGAGAGGCCCTTCACGCGGGTCTGGACGATGCCGTGGCGGGGCTCAGACTTCACCGGCTGGGCCGGGACGGCGGGGCTTTGGGGATCCAATGAGGCCATTCTCAAGGCTACCCCAAGCGGGGCACGACGCCTCACCATCTTTTGACATTAGCTGTGCCAAAATTGTTATGACACGGCCTGGAGGCGCGCCCCGCGCCCCGTGGCGCGGGACCTGCCGGGTCCCGACAGGAACCCCTGGCCCTACTTGGTGATCGCGATCGAGCTGACGGTCAGCACCGTCTTCCCGTCGACGACGCTCACGGTGCCCGTCGCGGTGACCGGGGCCGGTTCCTCGCAGATTTTTGGGTGGAAGGCCTTCGCCTCCGGGTTGGCGGCCAGGTAGTAGAGGACCGTCTTGTCCCCTTCCTTCACCTGGATCACCGTCTGGCAGGTGGCCTGGAGCTTGAGCTCGCACTTGGCGCACATGGCCTGGCCGGTCACGGTCTTCACTTCATCGGCGGCGCGCGCGGCGATGGAGAGCACAAGGGCCAAGGCGAACAGTCCGAGCAGTCTGGAGGTCTTCATGGGTTTTTGTCGGTTCCTTTGTGCATCCCATTTCTTGGGGTGCCGTCGGCGGGGTGCGGGCCGCGCGGCATCGGGTGGGGGTAACGAGGGGCACGCTACGCCCCGGGGGGCCCGGCGTCAACCCGGCCCGGGCGGTTATGCGGGCACGAAAAAGGCCGCCGGGTCGAAACCCCGCGGCCTTGGGGAATACCGTTCGGAAGCCTTCCGGTTACGGGGCGTACGTGATCGTCCGGACGCCGGCGATGCTCGTGATCGTAATCGTGATGCCCTGGGTGAACCCGGTCGGGTAGTTTTCGTTGGCCACCGTGTTCAGGGCCTTCACGTAGGACGTCGGCCCGATCAGGTCGGTCAAGTTGACCGACGAGACGCCGTTCTCGAGGTAGTACTGGTCGGCGCCGGCGGAGAGCTGGCGCGCGTTGTTGAGGACGGCCTTGTCCTGCGAGTTGGTCCGCACCTTCTGGAAGGCGGGAATCGCCATCGCGGCCAGCAGGCCGATGATGACGACGACGATCATGATTTCGACAAGGGTGAAGCCCTTGGTGGTGTGTTTCGTGTGCATGGGTGACCTTATTTTGTTATGTATTTTATGATGTTCAGATGCCTTTGACCTGCAGCTAGTCGAAGCATCCGGAATAAGGATACCTCATCCATGAAGCCAAATGCATTGATAGCGCGCATAGCTTACCACATCGTCTTGCTTTGACCTAATACTTTGATCGCTAAACAAATATGAATTGCGAATGCGATATTGTGTACCAGTGCTGCACGCGATTTTTGGCTGCGGCATCTGGATTTTCTAAGTTTCCGAAGGCCCGCTACTTGCAATCAATTCTCGCCTTGGACCGACGGCGGGGTACCCTAGGGGTTCCCTCCCCATGAGCACTCCCACCATAGCCCAAAAGGCTCCGTATCCCGTCAACGTTGAGGCCGGCAAGACCTATGCCTGGTGCGCCTGCGGCAACAGCAAGGGCCAGCCCTTCTGTGATGGTTCCCACAAGGGAACCGGCATATCCCCGACGATGTTCAAGGCCCCGACGACCGGGACCGTGTACTTCTGCGGGTGCAAGCACTCGAAGGCCGGCGCGACCTGCGACGGCTCCCACAAGTTCCTTTAGCGACTCCGGCGGTCCGCACGCTCGGGGCCGGTGACGCCGAGCCGGAAGCGTGTGCGCGCCAGCGCGAGAACGTGGTACCGGTAGACGGGTGCCTCGCACGCCGGTGGCGCGGTACTCACCCATGAATGCACGGATTTTATGGGAGTAGAGGCGGACCTGCTAGTCGACAGGCGCCGGGAGAAGGTCCGTGGATCCCGTGGGCCGGTAGAGGGCGACGAAGCCGCCCGCCCGGGCTAGCCGCACCCGCAGGGTGCCCGTCGCGCGGCCGCTGGGTTGCGTGACCAGAAAATGGGACGGTGCGGAGTCGGCGTCGCTGCCGTCCGTGTAGACCTGCGCCGTGTGGTCGCCGGCCCCCAGGAATCCCAGGGAGACCTCCACGTCGCGCGCCGTCCGGTCATTCACGCCCGCCACGTACCAGTCGCGGCCGCTGCGCTTGGCGACGACTAACAGGTGGTCCGGCGATGCCTGAAGGACCCGGGTCTCATCCCAGACCGTCGGCACGTCCCTCAGGTAGGCGAGGAGTTGCGGCTGGGCGCGGTACGAGGATATGGAATCGGCCAGCATCGGCAGCGGGTTGTCGTAGACCACGTAGGCGGCCATCTGCCGGATGATCGTACCCTGGGTCGACGGCCTGTTGTTCGGGGCATACGTCTCCGGCACCACGGGGTGCAGGGAACCCTCGTGGATGTCGAGGGGTCCGGCGATCATCCGGACAAACAGCGTGTCCATCTCGTGCTCGGGCGTGCTGCCCTTCCGGTCCCACTTGTCGTACTCGGTCCCCAGGACGCCCTCATAGCTCAGGAGATTCGGATAGGTCCTCTCGATCCCCGTGGGCTTGAAGACGCCGTGAAAGTTCACGGTCAGGTGGTGGAGGCAGGCTTCCTTCGCCACCGACGTCACGAACCGGACCCTCTCCTGCGAATCGCCGTTGATGAAGTCCACCATGATGCCGGAAACGCCCCATTTCTCGAAGAGGGGCAGCGCCACGTCCCGGTATTTTGCGAGCGCCTGCCAGTGCATCCAGAGCCGGATGCGGACGCCCTTTGCGTGGGCGTAGGCGAGGATCACGGGAAGGTCCAGGCGAGGGTTCGACCTCGTGAGGTCCTGACCCTTGTACTCGAATACCGGGCCGCCGTACCAGGCTTCCTCGTTGGTCCCGTCGAGCGACACGTAGGGAATCCCGTTCTCGGAGGCGAAATCAATGAAGCGCCTGATCGTTGCGGTGTTGACCCCAGCGACAAAGGGCGGGCTGTCCGGCATCTCGTAGCCGTTCCACCACCCGAAGACCACCTTGCCCGGGCGGACCCACGAGGTGTCGCCCATCTCGGGCGGGGGATTGAGGAGGCGCACGATGTTGGATTCAAGAAGCGCGCCCGGGGACGAGCCCACGAGGAGCACGCGCCAGGGCGAGGAGAAGGGGGTCGCGCCCCGCACCTTGACCCTCAGGTCGCCGGGGGAAGGAGCGAGAACGGCCTGGAGCGTGCCGCCTCCAGGAACCGAGTGGAAGTAGAGGCCCGCATAGTCGGTGAGGGCGGCCTCGGTGACACCGACCGCGATGCCGCTCGGGTACTCCAGGAGGAGCGGGAGCGCGAGGTTCGCCCTGGGATCGATCTCCCCCAGGTGGCCGTGCGA
>CAISPT010000083.1 GCA_903887455.1 uncultured Opitutaceae bacterium
CCGTCCCCGAGCCTGACGCCCTCGCCAACCCCGACCCCCACTCCCTCGCCCACGCCGACTCCGAGTCCCACCCTGACGCCAAGCCCCACGCCGACTCCGACGCCGACACCCACCCCGGTCATAGCACCCGCGATCCTGAGTCAGCCGAGCTCCCTGACCGTGAACGCCGGCGGCGTGGCCGCGTTCTGGGCGACGGCCAGCGGAACCTATCCGCTGACGTACCAGTGGCAGTTGAACGGGAACACTATCACCGGGGCGACAAGCGGCGAGCTCCTGATCACCGACGTCCAGCCGGACATTGCGGGAAGCTACACGGTGGTGATCTCCAATGCCTCGGGTTCCGTCACGAGCACCCCGGTGACCCTCACGGTGAACTCAACCCCCGCCACGGGTGGGACCACGACCACGTTTGCCAGCCAGCCTCAGTCCCAGGTGATCTCCGGTGGAGCCACGGTCGTCTTCACGGCCTTCGCGGGGTCGGGGTCGACAGGGACCGAGGTCGTGCTCCGCACGGCGGCGGCCCTGGGCACCAAGAACCCGGCCCTCATCACGCGGGCCAGCACGACCACCTACCAGTGGTTCTTCAACGGGGTGCCGATCCCCGGCGCCACCAGCACCACCTACGTGCTTTACGGGGCCACGGCGGCCGATAACGGCAGCTACAGCTGCATCGCAACAAGTGCCTCCGGGGTGGCCGTCAGCCAGGCCGCCACCCTTAACGTCGTCGCGGCCCCGGCAAACCCCGGGCGGATCGTGAATGTCTCCTGCAGGGCCCCGGTAGGAACCGGAGCCAACCAGCTGATCGTGGGCTACGTGGTCGGAGGCCAGGGCACCTCCGGGACGGAGCCCCTGCTGATCCGTGCCTCGGGCCCGGCCCTCACCGCCTTCGGGGTCTCGGGTGTCCTGTCCGACCCGCTTCTGACGCTCAACGGTCCCTCGGGCCTGATCGCAAGCAACAGCGGATGGGCGGCGAACGCCCAGATCGCCTCGACCGCGACCCAGGTCGGGGCGTTTGCCTGGGCCGCCAGCGGGAGCCCGGATGCCGCCCTGGTGGAGACCCTTTCCAGTGGTCCCTATACGGCAGGGATCACCGGAGCGGCAGGCGACACCGGGGTAGCCCTGGCTGAGATCTACGATGCGACGGCCAGCGCCGCCGCCACGGCCACCTCTCCCCACCTGATCAACATCTCGGCACGAGTGAAGGTGGGAACCGGGGGGAACATCCTGATTGCGGGGTTTGTGGTGGGCGGATCGACGGCAAAGACCGTCCTCGTGCGGGCCTCCGGACCGGCCCTGTCGGCCTTTGGGGTCCCTGGAACCCTCGCCGATCCCCAGCTGCGAATCTTCAGGAGCAATAGCGACGGCACCTCAACGCTCATTCAGACCAATACCGGCTGGGGTGGCGACGCGACGCTCGCCTCCACCGCCGATCGCGTCGGGGCCTTTTCGTGGGGATCCAAAGCGACCGCCGATTCGGCCATTCTCGTGACCCTGCCCCCGGGCTCCTACACGGCCCAGGTCTCAGGGGCCTCGGGTGACACGGGGATCGCCCTGGTCGAGGTCTACGACGTGCAGTAGGGCCGCCTCGCAACAGGACACACCCCTTCAATTCACGTCAGCCGCCTCGAGGCCAAAGGCCTTGGCTGACGACCGTTGGTGGGCGTCGAACGTCATCACCGATGGATGGTTGTGGCGCACCGCGGTCGCCAGAGAGATGCATCCCGAGGACCATAGGAAGACGGATGCCGGCAGGGTGCTTGCCCGCCATCCGGGTTCCCCCGACCGGCCTTTCCCATTGCCTTGCAGGGGCCTGCGGGCAACCCTTCACCCCCTAACGTGAACGAACCCTCCGACGAAACCCCCCAGGGCGATGGCGCGCTTCGACTCCAGAAGTTCATCGCTGACGCCGGGATCTGCTCCCGGCGCAACGCCGAGGCCCTGATCACCCAGGGTGAGGTGTACGTGAACGGGAAGCCGGCCATCCACGGCCAGAAGGTGACCCCGGGGGTCGACAAGGTGGTCGTGAGCGGAAAGACGGTCCGCAACCAGCCCCAGCCGAGGATCACGCTCGCCGTGAACAAGCCGCGGGGCCTCATCTGCTCAAACGACGACCCGCACAACCCGGACACGATCTTCACCCTCCTGCCCCGCGAGTACAACC
>CAISPT010000084.1 GCA_903887455.1 uncultured Opitutaceae bacterium
CTATCATTGGCATAGGAGGACGCCAATGTTGCGACAAGGTTACAAGGGTCATCTAGGTAACTTATAGTCAGCAAATTACGCGAACACTAATCCTGGCACTTCCCGTCCATTTCAGCCTCCCAGCGGGCAACGTCGGCGGGCGTGTCCAGATCAAAGCCCAGCTCCGGCGTCTCAACGGCGGTCACATGGGCCGACCTCGAGTTGAGCAGACTCCGCGCCCCGGAGTCGCCCTTTAAGGCGAGAAGCGCCGGAAAATGGTCCCTTCCAAAGACGGCGGGCGCGCCGAGGCGGCCCCCGTATAGCGACGCCACGATCTGCGCCGGGGACCGGTGGGCGCCGATTAGCCCGGCAATCGCCTTGCCGCTGATTCCTGGGAGGTCGCAAGGGGTCAGGAGCACGGCATCGATCCCGGGATGCAGGCGCTCGAGCGCGCGCAGCCCGGCGCAAATCGACGACGCCATCCCGGTGGGCCAATCGGGGTTCACGACGATCAACGCCTTCGCGAGTGGCACTCGGGACCTAACGGTCTCGGCGCCGGCGCCGAGCACGACGGCGATTGGATCGGCTCCGGAGGCCGCCACCGCGCGGAACGTGCGCAGGAGAAGGGCCTCGCCATCGACCTCAAGGAGCTGCTTGGGCGCGCCCATCCGCGAGGAATTTCCCGCGGCTATAATGACCGCGCTCACCACGTGGCTCGGCCCGGCTCCCCGCGTCTTCTCAGCCATGGATGGGCCTCAGGCGCTCGCGCAGCGGCCGTGCGTCCCTTCCCGAGAGGGTAGCCTTCATCTCCGCGATGATGCTTAGGGCGACCTCCTCCGGGGCGTCCGCCCCGATGTCCAGGCCCACCGGTGCGTGGAGACGGGACCTCATGGCGGGGGTAATGGACAGGCCGCCAGAGGCAAGGTCCCCGAGGATCCGTTCCGAGCGCTTCTTGGGCCCGAGTAGCCCGAGAAATCCAAGGTCCCGGGGGAGCAGCCCCCGAAGGATCGGCACGTCGTGGCGGTAATGGTGGGTCATGACGATCGCCAGGGAGCCGTCCCGAGGGGCGATCTGGTCGACCAAACCCTCGGCGGGTCCGGCGAGGGTGCGATGCGCGCCGGCAAACCGGGCCGCCGTGGCCATGGCCGGACGAGGGTCGGCGACGCAGACCTTCCAGCCGAGCTCGAGCGCGATCCGGCTGACGGGTTGGGCGTCGTCCCCGGCCCCGAAGATGGCGAGTTCGGGCGGGGGCTCGACGCGGTCAAGGAAGACCCCGGGGACCGCATGAAGGGGAACGTCCCCGGCCTCGGACGCCAGCCTCGTTCCCAGGGTTGCTGTGCCGGACTCCCATACGGTCTCAAGGAGCGTTGGGCGGCCCTCGTCCATGTTGGCCTCGAGGCGCCGGGCCCACTCGGGCCCGGGAGGCACCCGCTCCAGAAGTATTTTTACGACTCCGTGGCAGCCGAGTCCGACGCCCCAGACCAGGTCGTTCTCGGCGGAAGTGTCGTAGGTCACGACCTGAGGGACCCCCGTACGCGACACTCCGGCGGAGTGCAGGACCAGGTCCTCCTCGAGGCAGCCCCCGCTTACCGAGCCGATCCTGCGGCCCTCGGGATCGACGAGCATCCTCGCTCCGGGGCGGCGGTACGATGAGCCTTGGACGCTGGTCAGGGTCACCAGGACTCCGCCCGCCCCCGAGGTGAGGTGCCGGACGATGGCCTGCAGCTCTTTCATGGGAGCCCGAGGCCATTCCCGGTGCTGGCGTTCACGACCACGACAGGTCCGTCCTGGAAAGGGGCAGCTGCCGCACGCGTTTGCCGGTGGCGGCGAAGATTGCGTTGTAGACCGCGGGCGCCAGCGGGGGCAGCGCGGGTTCCCCAAGACCGGTGGGGGGATAGTCGGTCTTGGCAAAGTGGATCTCGATCTTACGGGGGGCGTCGGGGATCCGGAGCATTTGGTACTCGTCGAAGTTCCCCTGGACCA
>CAISPT010000085.1 GCA_903887455.1 uncultured Opitutaceae bacterium
CCGGCAGATGTCCACGATGCTTTTGCCTGCGTCCGCTTCCCTCAGGATGCGCACTTTCTCCTCTGTGCTGTAGCGTTTTCCTTTCATTGGTCTGGTTCCTTTCTATTGGACCAGACCGACTCATCAAGCGGTTCGAATTAGGGGAGGCACGTCAGGCGGACTTCTCAAATACGGTCTCGAAGCAGTCCTGATTTTGCCCGTCACCTACAAGGTAACCGCCACCCTCGTTGCTGGCTATCATCGGCTTTCAGGCGACGCGGCCCAATCGCCTCTCATCCGGGAAAGGGGGACTCCGAATCAGGCTGGCGTCGGTATTTTTTTCACCTACTCACTGGGTTTGAGCGGACAACGCGCCAAACGTGAAAATCCGTAATCTACGGTCGGTTTCGCGTTTCGCTTGGCCGCTAGTCGCAGTCCTTGCGCTCGACTCTGCAATATTCGCACTGCATTGGGACCAAGAAGAGTCCTCGGGGCGTACAATCCTAAATCCCCCAGGTTGGCTGGTTGGAGTTGTCTGGGTGGGGCTCATTCTTCTGATGAGCATCGCAGCTTGGCGGCTAAGTCGCAGTCCTTCGGCAGAATCGAACAAGGTCGGGCGTTGGATCGTATGGTTAATTATCCTTTGCCTGAGCTATCCGTTCTACACCCTTGGTTTGAAGAGCCATTCCCTGGGTCTGGCGGGAAATATCGCCACGTTTGCAATGGGAGCGTTCATCATGGCCAAGGCTTGGCCTTTGTCTCGAGCATCAGCTTGCCTTTTAATACCCATCCTCGCGTGGCTCGCCTATGCCACTGCAACCTTAGTATGATGAATATAGTCGTTGATAGACCGCTCTTAGGGACGGTCATGTATCGGACACTCTAGACACAAAGACCGGCCTGGCCCTTAGCCTGAAGGGCGCTGGTTCAAATCCAGCCCGTGCACCCAATTTCAAGGCCCTTCGATTTAACCCGAGGGCCCTTTTGTTGAAAGCCTTACGTGACCCGCATCGGAGCGAGTTGGAAACAACGATCCCGGGCAACGAGGGAGATGTTTGGTAATCAATATCCGTCATTTCCTCGTAGCTATTACAGGCAGAATTCATTTCATCGCACTTCACGAAGCGCGACCGCAGCTCAAAACCACGCGGGCCCATATTGCCTCCTCAATCTTGGAGCGGCCCGACGCCCCGAATCCCCAATCCCCTATGAACCCGACCCGCACCACCCGCCGAACCTTTTTAAAGACCGCCGCGCTCGCCGCTCCCGCCCTCGTTGGGCTCGTCCCCAGGGTCCGCGCGCAGTCGGCCAATGAGGGCAAGATGGGCGTCGCCCTCTGCGGACTCGGCGGCTTCAGCGGGACAACCATCGCGCCCGAGCTTCCCCTGGCGAAGAACGTCTACTTCGCAGGCGTGATCACGGGTGATCCGCAGACAAAGGGGCGGGCCTGGGCCAAGCAGTACGGCTTCCCCGAAAAGAACATCTTCACCTACTCCGACATGGCCCGGATGGCCGACAGCAAGGAGATCGAGATCGTCCATGTGGTGACCCCCAACAGCCTGCATGCGGCACACTCCGTCGCGGCGGCGCGGGCCGGCAAACACGTCATGTGCGAGAAGCCGATGGCGACGACCCCGGAGGACTGCCTGGCGATCATCGAAGCCGCACGCCAGGCCGGTGTGGTGCTCGGGGTCGACTACCGCCTCCACTTCGAGCCCCATCACCAGGAGATGATCCGCCTCGCCAGGCAAAAGACCTACGGCGAGGTGAAGACCATCAGCTCGGAGTTCTCGTGGAACAGGGGCAACGACAAGCCCTGGCTGCTCGACACCGCGATGTCGGGGGGCGGTGCAGCCTTCGACACCGGTGTTTATTCGGTGCAGGCGGGCTCGTACATCACCGGTGAGACGCCGATCCGCGCCTCGGCGGTACCGACCACGACGCGCGACGTGTACCCAAAGGGCGCGGAGGAGACCATGAGCTTCACTCTGGAATACCCCGGCGGTGCGGTCATGCAGGGCCGGGCAAGCTTCGCCTACAGCGCGGAGAGCCTCGTGGTGCACGCGGCGAAAGGGACATTCTCGTGCACGGGCAGCAGCTTTTCGCAGAGCATGCACGCCAGGCCCAATCCCAGGAAACTCGTCCTTCCCGGCGGGGGCGTTGGGGACCTCCCCGACACGCTTCAGCTCGCGATCCTTCTCGATGAGTTCGCCTCCGCGATACGCGAGAAAAGACCCTTCGCGTGTCCCGGCGAAATGGGCCTTAGGGACATCCGAATCCTCAGGGCGATCTACGATTCCGCCTCCAAGGGGGGCATCAGCGTCCCGGTTCTCGCCTAGGCCTCGGAGCCCTGCCGCCCGAGCAGCGTGAGGCTGAACGAGAAGGTGACCCTGAGCTCCACGGGGACCTTCTCCTTCCAGAGGTCGCCCGACTCGCGCCTCAGACGGTGGACCGAAGGGGACATCTCGACGATCGAGACCAGGTCGTCGTGGGCGACGTCGAGCTCGCGCTCGAAAGTGCGGCCCAGGACGACGGCGAACGAACGGCTACTCGGCGCGTCGAGCTTCCCCGATCCTATCGCGGCCAGAGGAATGAACTGCCGGAGCTCCCTGAGGTGTTCCTGGGCCGCCGTCACGATCAGCCACGATCCGTCGGCGCGCAGCACGCGCCGGATCTCATCGACCGGCCGAGGGGCGAAGACACTCATGACCAGGCCGAAGGCGCAATCCGGGAACGGAAGCGGTTCGTGCGAGGCGTCGGTCCGGACGAAAAGAAGGCCCGGGTGGCTCCGCGCGGCCCTTGCCAGGGCCTCCTTTGAGACATCGACGCCCACGCCCGCCGACCCGCCGCCCGCAGCCCGAGTCGCACGGTCCAGGAAGAACCCGTCCCCGCAGCCGATGTCGAGCACCCCAGAGTCCACCGACGCCGTGGGGAAAATTTCCGCGACGGCCTGAGCCAGGTCCCCGTAAACCGGAAGCTGGTGGACCCGAACCCGGGCCTGCACCATCCGCTTATCGTCCCCGACGTCCTGGTAGTTTCCCCTACCATGGAGAAGGCTCAGGTACCCCTCTTTCGAAAGATCGAAGTTGTGCCGATTGCTGCACACGTAGGAGCGCCCGGAACGCAGGAGGGTTTCGGTACAGACGGGGCAGAGGATGGAGACAGGCGGATTCATGCGGTCCAGAGCACCTCGACAGGTACCAGCTCCCGGGCGCTTTCCTAGAAGATAAACACGGCGCTCATCCGGCGTTGTCCTTCGGCAGCGGCGCGGAGACGGACCACCCGGGAAACCCGGCGACCTTCATCCTCCTGCGGAATAGGCCGGTCCCGTCGGTCGCGTAGAGCGTGTCGAACCCGCGGCCGCCCCAGCAAAGGCCCTGCACCGGGCCGCTCGGCTGGGGAAGCCACAGGATGGCCCTGACCCTGCCGTTGCGGTCGCAGACCTGCACGCCGAGCGGCGTCGCCGCATAGAGGCTTCCGGCTCGGTCCACGACGAGGTTGCCCGTGCGCGCGACCTCCCGACCCCCAGCCGGGTGGAGCCAGTAGAAGGGCTCCGCGTCGGCCAGCGATCCGTCCGCGAGGACCACGAAGCTGGTGACGCGAAGCGAGCCGCGCTCCGCGGCGAAGAAGAGGTTGTGGTCGGGGGAGTACGCGATGCCTGCGGCGGCGTGGAGGGTCGAGTCGAGCACCGAGCGGCTCCCGTCCCTATGCAGAAGCCAGAGCTTGCCCGCCTCGTCGGGGCTCCGCCCGCCCTCGGCAACGATCCAGTCGCCGGAGGACGTGGCGAGGATCCGGTCCCCGCGCAACCCGCTGGCGACCGTGTTGAACCTCCCCCGGGCGTCCAGGGCGACCACCTCGCCCCGACCCGGCACGGTGGCGTAGAGTGTCCCGTCGGGCCCGTAGGCCTCGCCTGCCACCTCGGGGGCTTGGGAGGCGAGCGCCTCAGGGACGCCGGACTCACCGACCCGGTCGATCTCGCTCCGCGCGGGGTCGAAGAAGGTGACGCGGCCCTCGGTGTCTGCCGCGAGGGCCGAGACGGACCGGTAGGTTCCCGGGACCCGCTCCCACCCCTGCCCCTGCACAAGGATCGCCCTCAGCATGTCGTTGGACGACTCCCCTGCGCGGACAGGCAGGGGCCAGCCCCTCCAGAGCCAGCGCAGCACGTCGGGTAGGATCACGGCCCCGGGGCCGCCGTCGTGTCCGTGGACGCCCCAGGCGTGCTCCACGTCGTAGCCCGAGAAGCTCAGGGCCGACTCGACGTTCAGGTTCGCGTCGTACCAGCTCCCAAACAGGAGGTTCCAGGAGTCGGTTGAACCGTCCTCAAGGAAGACGCGGATGGGCTTGGGCTCCGCCTTGCGGATCAGCGCGGGGTAGTCGTTGCCGCCCCTCATCGAGACGAAGGTCCCCACGACGCAGTACACCCGGCTGAAGGCGTCCGGACGCTCCCAGGCAAGCGTGAAGCTGCCGATCCCCCCGGTGCTTCCCCCGGTGGCGGCGCGGTCCCTCGCCTCATGGGAGAGCCGGATCGGCCTTCCGTCCCGGGTCCTCAGGGTTTCGACCCTCGGGAGGAGTTCCTCGAGGACGAAACGGGCGAAGGAGCCGTCGGTAGTGTCAAACTCGAAGGACCGGTTCCACCGGTAGGCGGCTGCACCCTTCTGCCTCCACACGGTGCCGGAGGAGATCCCCACCTCGACCATGACCGGCACGTCTCCGCTCAAGATCAGGTTGTCGAGGACGACCGGGTCAGACTCGCCGATACCGTCCAGGTGGACCAGGACGCAGGCAGGCTTCGCGGGGTCGTACTGGGCGGGGACGTAGACCTTGAAGGCGTGCTCCGTACCGGGATAGGCCACCGAGTCGGCAATCACGCCCTCCAGCATCTCCCCGTGGGGGACGCCGGGATGCGGCTTCGAGTCTTCGGTCGGCGGACCGGCGAGCTCGCCGCGGATCCGGGCAATGATCGGGGCGACATCAGCGCCGGAGGGAAGTCCCGCGGCGCGGGAGGTGACAGGGGCCGCGCAGGCGGACGCAATGAGTATCCAGGTTCGCAGGGGGAGGGGCATGGGGTCGGGGGTTGCTAAAGCCTCGATCGGGACCTCCCTACGATGCCGCCCGCCGGGAGAGAACACCAGTCTTGCTTGGGAAAGGGGTCGCCCGGTATCACTGGCCTACCCCCCTACCCCATGAATCCCTATGTTGCCGAAATGGTCGGCACGGCCCTGCTCATTCTTCTAGGCAACGGCGTCGTTGCAAATGTCGTCCTCGTCCAGACCAAGGGAAACAATTCAGGTTGGCTCGTGATCACCGTCGGCTGGGCGATGGCCGTGATGGTGGGCGCGTACTCCGCGGCGCCCTTCAGCGGGGCCCACCTGAACCCTGCCATCACGCTGTCCCTGGCGTCGATCGGGCTTTTCCCGTGGGCGCAGGTTCCCGGCTATGTCGCCGCCCAAGCGGCGGGAGCCGTGATCGGGGCCGTCGCCGTATACCTGGCCTACCTGCCGCACTGGTCCCTGACCCCTGACGGACCTTCGAAGCTCGCCTGCTTCTCGACAGCGCCGGCGGTCCGGAGGCCGGCCGCAAACTTCATGGCGGAGTTCATTGGCACGTTCGTGCTGGTCTTCGCGGTACTGGCGGTGCCTTCGTCCCGAAATATGGTGATCGGGTCGGGTCCGGGCGTGATCGCGGCCGGCTTCTTTGGGATCTACCTGGTCGCCCTTATCGTGCTGGCGGTCGGCCTCTCGCTTGGCGGCACGACCGGCTACGCCATCAATCCGGCAAGGGACCTCGGGCCCCGCATCGCCCACGCCCTCCTTCCGATCCCCGGAAAGGGCGACTCCGACTGGGGGTACGCCTGGATCCCCGTGGCTGCGCCCTGCTGCGGAGGCGTTGCTGCGGCCCTGGCCTACCGCGCCCTCCTGAACACCTAGCCCCTGCCTTTCCATGAAATACATTCTTGCGATAGACCAGGGAACCACGAGCTCGCGATCCATCGTCTTCGCCAAGGGCGGGCAGATAGCCGGCGTCGCGCAGAAGGAGTTCCGCCAGCAGTTCCCAAAGCCCGGCTGGGTCGAGCACGACGCCGAGGAGATTTGGGCCACCCAGTCGGGGACGATCACGGAAGCCCTGGCCCAGGGCAACGTGCGCGCCTCCGACATTGCCGCGATAGGGATCACCAACCAGAGGGAGACCGTGGTCCTCTGGGACCGGGCGACAGGCAAGCCCCTGGCCAACGCGATCGTGTGGCAGGACCGGAGGACGGTGGGCTTCTGCGACCGCCTCAGGGCCGACGGCCGCGCCGCGATGATCCGGCGGAAGACGGGGCTGGTGATCGACGCGTATTTCTCGGCGAGCAAGCTGCGCTGGCTCCTGGACAACGTCCCGGGAGCCCGGCGGAGGGCGGAGAAAGGCGAGCTCGCCTTCGGGACAATCGACACGTGGATCGTCTGGAAGCTCACGGGGGGACGGGTGCACGTGACCGACCCGTCGAACGCCTCGCGGACGATGCTCTTCAACATCAACACGGGAGCCTGGGATCCCGAGCTCCTTAAACTTTTCAACGTACCGGCCTCGGTGCTTCCCGACGTGCGGTCCTCGAGCGAGGTCTACGGCACCGCCACCGAGGTGATCCCCGGAGTCCCGATCGCCGGAATCGCCGGCGATCAGCAGGCGGCGCTCTTCGGCCAGGCCTGCACGAAGCCGGGGATGGTGAAGAACACCTACGGCACCGGGTGTTTCATGCTGATGAACACGGGCACCAAGCCCGTGTTCTCCCGCAACAAGCTCCTGACGACCGTCGCTTGGAGGATAGGCGGCCGGACCGAATTTGCGCTGGAAGGGAGCATTTTTATCGCGGGGGCGGTGGTCCAGTACCTGAGGGACAGCCTTGGAATCATCAAGTCGTCGGCAGATGTCGAGGCCCTGGCGCTGAGCGTTCCGGACAACGGCGGCGTGTACTTCGTGCCCGCCTTCGTGGGCCTCGGCGCCCCCCACTGGGACTCGTCGGCCCGCGGAGCCATCGTCGGACTTACCCGGGGCTCAAACGCCGGCCACATCGCGCGCGCCGCGCTCGAGTCGATCTGCTACCAGGTCTCGGACGTCCTGCTCGCCATGCAGGCCGACTCGAGCATCCGCCTGAAGGAACTCCGCGTGGACGGCGGCGCGGTCGTGAACAACCTGCTGATGCAGTTCCAGGCAGACATGCTCGGCCGGCCCGTCGTCCGCCCAAAGGTCGCGGAGACGACGGCACTCGGCGCCGCCTACCTGGCGGGACTTGCCGTCGGCTTCTACAAGAACCGGGAGGAGATCGCAGCAAACTGGAGCCTGGACCGCGTGTTCAAGCCGAAGGCAAAGGCCGCCGGGCGGAGATCATTAGACGAGGGCTGGAGGAAGGCGCTCGAGCGCTCCCGCGGCTGGGTGAAGGACTAGGCCGCTCAGAGCCTGGCCGGGTCGAGCACGACGTGCTTGATCCTCTTCCGGTTCCACGTGTAGGTGACGTGCACCAGGCCGTCGCTTGCCTGGATCACGGCCGGGTAGGCGTACCCCTCCCTGCTCGGCTCGTTTTCCAAAGTGAGAACCATGTCCCAGCGCACTCCGTCCCTGGACAGGGAGACATTGAGCGGCCAGCGCGCGCCCCAACCCGGGTCCGCGGGGCCGCCGCCGGCGTGCGCGCGAAAGTTGTAGACCAGCAGCTGGCGCCCGTCGGAAAGGGTCACCGCATCGATACCGGAATTCGGGCAGAATAGTCCCGATGACACCAAGGGGCTCCAGGTGCGGCCGCGGTCGCGGGACCAGCTGGTGGTGATCGTCTTCTCCCTAGAGCGGCAGAGCAGCTGCAGGCGCCCGTCCGGATAGGCGAGGATGCTTGGCTGAATCGAGTTGAAGCGGTGCCCCCCGGGGAGCGGACCGCCGACCTCCCAGGAGGCTCCGAGGTCGGCCGTGCGCTCGAGGTGGACGAGCGAGGGGCCTCCGCTCGGGGTCTCGACACTCGAGCCGCACAAGAGCGTCCCATCCTCAAGCTCAACGGGCTTGTTCTTGATCGGTCCCAATACGCCCGAGGGCAGCTTCCGCGAGGGTCCCCAGGATCGGCCGCCGTCCCCCGAGGTCTTCAGGACCCCCCACCACCGCTCGGGGTTCGGGCCGACCTTGTAGAAGAGCATGACCGGCCCGCCCCTGGGCTGAAAGAGCACGGGGTTCCAGCACGCAAACCGGACGCCGCCAGCCTCAAGGCCCTCGGCCACCCTGACGGGTTCCGTCCAGCCTCTCGGTTCACGCCGAGAGAGGTAGATGCAGACATCCGGACGGGACTCGGCGCTGCCTCCGAACCACGCCGCCAGGAGCTCGCCCGAGGAGGTCTCGACGAGCGTCGAGGCGTGGCAGGACGGGTACGGGGCGTTCTCGAAAATGAACTCCGAGGCGACGAGCGCAACGGGGTTCCCGCCGGAGGCAGCCGCTAGGGACGGCAGGAGGAGAAGGAGCGGGAGGATGCGCATGGGCCCCTGGGAGGCGCCGATTGGAGCACCCGCCGGCGGATTCGGCAAAGGACTAAATCAGGGGGCCGCCACGCTCCGGGCCCGTCGCTTCCAAACCACCGCCGCGAGCCAAGCGATGACCGCTGAGACGCCGAGGACCGCAGCCCACGCCGCCCACGCATCGGTGGGGCCTGGCGATGCGCCGCAGAGTCCAGCTGGGCGGAGGCCAAGCGCCGCGCCAATACCCGCGTAGGCGAAGAGGCAGAGCAGGCACTTCGGCGCCAAGGCCAGAACGGAGGCCGGAAACAGCCATCGGGCTGCTCGAAGGGGAATCCTCTTGAACCGGGACCTCATCCGGAGGCCGACTGCAGCTGGCGTGCCAAGGTTTGAGGCTCATCCGCTGTGCCCGGGGGGCGGCAGTCGCACGAGCCCTGCGGCCGGGACTAATCCTGGCCTAGTCGAACTTGAATTGGATGTCCGCGACCAGGCGATGGCCCGCGCACTCGAACTCAAAGATGCTGCGGCTCGCTCCTTGGGGCGTGGAGACCCTCAGACGGTTGCCCCTGACGATCGAGGGGAGGGAGAGCTTGCACGGATGGCCCAGGTCGCAAAGCCGGTTTTTGAATCCGCCCGCGGTCATGTTGGTGATCTCGCCGATAGCATCCTTCACGACGTCAGGGCCGTGCACCTCGACCTCGCCCCTGCTCATCCCGAGGATTTTTCCCGTCGCGAAGACGGCGAAGTCATCCGACAGGCCAAGGATGACGTTGCCGTTGATGCTCCCGACAAAACCGACCGTTCCGAGCATCTGCAGGCCCAGCTCCTCGGCCGGGTCCACCATCTTTCGCTTCAGCGCCACCTCCGTACGGATCATCCGATCGCACACATTGCGGACCGCGTTAACGATGGACTCCTCGATGACGGCGACGTCGATGGGTGTGGATTGGGACATAGGGCGGTCGAGGGGGGCAGTGTGGGCCTGCGGCCGCCGGAGTCGACCCCGCTTTTGCCGGGGACAGGCCGGGGGTCACTAGCGCCCGGTGGGCCGGTCCGACAGCCCGTAGCGGAGGGTCGGGGGTAAGTCGTTGGGGACGGCAGGGGGATCCAAGATCGCAATCAACCGGACCGAGATGTCCGAGGTCCGGAGCGCCGCCCGCTCCGCGGGCGTGAACCCCTCGTACTGGTAGGGCTCGTAGGAAAGGGCATGGGCCACCCGCAGGAGCGTGCGCCCCGGCGGCACGCCAATGACGCCCCTTATCGGGTAAAGCAGCTGGGCGTTCACCAGCACCAGGTCGGGCCGGGTCACCGGCTGGACCAGCACCTGGTAGAGGGAGCCCGAGACGCTCAGCGTCCTCTTTGGGTTCCCGTACTTCCTCAGCACCGCTATCTCCACCTCGCGCGGATAGACCCGCGTGAGATGCTCCGAGAAGGCGACCAGGAGGGAGGCGGCAAGGAGCGCGGCCACTGCGGCCTGCGCGGAGCGGCGGGGGCCTGCCAGGCGCTCCACGGCCCATCCGCCGAGGAGGCAGAGAAAGGGCACGAGCGCCTTCGTGGTCCTGCCGTAGACCACGAACGCCTTCAGGACGACCGAGAATAGAACGAGGGCGCCGTAGGCCGCAGCCAGGGCCGACAGCCACAGGCGCACGCGGCCCTCGAGCGGCCTGCGCCGCCAGAGGTCCGCCAGGAGCAGGCCCGCAATCAGGGCTGCGAGAGCGACTCCAAGAAGCCCCTCCGACTTGCCAAGGTATTCCCAAGGTAGCGACCAACCCTCGGCAAAAAGGCCCTGCGTGACCGTCCGGCTGAACACCAGCATGACCCTGAGATATTCGCCGCCACCCGCGGCAATTCCGACGGCCACCAGAAGAGCAAATCCCGCCACGGCGCCCACCGCCACAATGAGGACGCCGCGCAAGCGGCCCGCGGAGGTTCCAGTCAAGGCGACCGGCAAGCCGGCGAGAGGAACCAGAAACCAGTACCCGTTGTAGACCTCGTAGGTGGCAGCCGACAGCAGCCCGGCCGCTAGGAGCCTCCACGGGGTCCTGGGCCCGGACGCCATCAGGAGGGAACCCAGGGCGAGTGACAGGGCCGTGTCGTACTGCAGCAGATGCCGGCAGTAATAGAGGTTCGTGTTGGAGGCGGCCATCAGGCCGGCGGCCCAAAGCGCCTCGCGGCGCCCGGCGCCGGCGCGAAGCGCCAACCGGAAAACAAGGTAGATGTTGACGACCGAGGAGAGCGAGAGGGCGCACGCCGCCAGCGGCATCGAAAAATCGATATTCTCGGCACGAGACCAGTCCCCGTAGGGCGTGGCCTGGGCCGCCGCGTGTTGGAGCACCGTGAACACGGCGCCGATCCACGGGAAAAGGGCATGCTTGGGCTGGGAGGCTACCCACTTGACGTCGGCCCAGTCTCCATGGGCCAGGGCTTGGTAAAGGCGGGTAACCCGCTCGTACCGGTTCTCGTCCCCGAGGAAATACTGTCCCCCGCTCAAGCAGAGCGACCACCTGAGCGCCACCGAAACGGCAATCAGGAGGTAGCCCACGATGCCAAAGCGCTGTGTTGGATTGGCCATGCCCTGTGATCCCCGCCACACAAGCGCCGGCCGACGCCCGCGTCGACGCCGCATTTCGCGCACGGGCCCGCCGGCTCCGGCCCGAGGTTGCGGTTCGGCCCTGGGCATGGGAGAGTGCCGAGCAATGATCCACACCCTGGAGCGCACGCTGTTCGTGAAGGCCGACCTGGCCCGGATTTGGGATTTCTTTTCCAGCCCGAAGAACCTTGATGCCCTCACTCCACCCGAGCTGACCTTCGAGATCCTGGGTGAGCCGGGGCCCATGTACGCGGGTCAGGTGATCGGCTACAGGATTGGAATACTTCCCGGGGTCAAGGTTCGCTGGCTCACCGAGATCCGGCACGTCAGCCCGGGAAAGCTCTTTGTCGATGAGCAGAGGATCGGCCCTTACAAGCTCTGGTACCACGAGCATCATTTCGCGCCAAGGGACGGAGGGGTCGAGATGCGCGACAAGGTGACCTATGCGGTGGGCTTCGGTCCCCTGGGCGAGCTGGCCCATGCCCTCTGGATCAGGCGGCAGCTCGCCCGGATATTCGATTTCCGCGAACAAAGGGTCCGGGAACTCTTCGGGTAGGCCCCGTTCCTGCTTCCCCCGGACCATGCACCCCGATACAGCGAGCGAGGTCCCCAGCGACCGGGATCACGCGTTCCTGCGCAGGACGTTCGCTTTGGCCGCCGCATCCCGCGCCTCGGGCAAGCACCCCTTCGGGGCGATGGTTGTCGGCGCCGATGGCTCCGTGATATCGGAGGCCGGAAACAACTCCCTCCCACCCGACGGCGACCCCACGCAGCACGCGGAGGTGCTCGCCGCGGCGAAGGCCGCGCGCCTATTGTCCCCGTCCGTCCTTGCCGGCGCGACGCTCTACACGAGCGCCGAGCCGTGCTGCATGTGCTCGGGGGCCATCTACTGGTGCAATATCGGCAGGGTCGTCTACGCGCTTTCGGAGGAGCGCCTGCTCGCACTCACGGGCAGCCACCCCGAGAACCCCACGCTGGCACTCTCCTGCCGCAGGGTCTTCGCGAGCGGCCAGCATGGGGTGAAAGTGACCGGTCCTCTCCTTGAGGACGAGGCCGCGGCAGTCCATGCTGGATTCTGGGTAAGGTAGCGGCGGGCTCCGGCCCTTAGGTTGCTCTTGGACCGAGGGTTGCCCCAATTTAGGCGTCGCGAGCGGATTTCGGCCCGAACGGAGTTGATCGCCGGTTGCCGATCCCCCAGCCTTTCGCATGGCCCGTTCAAATTACGAGGACGAGATTATCATCTCATGGGTGGAACTGCACCGTGACGCGCGCTATCTCTCCGAGCAACTCCACGCCAAGGGCTCCTGGAAGGGGATTATCGCGATTACCCGCGGGGGACTTGTGCCGGCGGCCCTTGTCGCCCGCGAGCTCGACATCCGACTTGTGGACACGATCTGCGTCACCAGCTACATGAAATCGGAGACGGGCGGTGCCGAGCAGGTGCGCGCCGACGTGAAGATCCTGAAGGGTGTCGCCGGCGACGGCGAGGGCTACCTGCTGATCGACGACCTTGTCGACTCCGGGCGGACGGCGCAGGTCGTCCGGCAGCTTCTGCCCAAGGCCCATTTCGCGACCCTCTACGCCAAGCCGGCCGGGCGGCCGATCGTCGACACCTACGTGAAGGAGTTCAAGCAGACCAAGTGGATCTTCTTCCCCTGGGACATCGAGTACAAGTTCGCCCTGCCCATCAAGGACGGCGGGAGGACTGCAGCCGGTCCGTCCTAAGCGGACGGTCCCCAAGGGGACCGGTTCCAGAGCGAAATCACCCGCGATGGGCGGTCGGCGTGCTCGTGGGAGAGGATGCCGAAGCAGGCCGTGTCGATTTGCAGGTGCTCGCCGAAGCTCGCTTCCTGCCCCACCCACCGGGCCGCAAGGACCCGGGAAAAATGGCCATGCGTGAAGAGCGCCACCGAGCCCTCAAGGCCGAGAAGCCTCGCCACCACGCGGTCGGCCCGGGCACCAACAGCGGAAGCCGTCTCCCCTCCGGGGCAGCCGTCCCGGAAAAGCTGCCATCCCTGCACCGCCGCGCGGATCTCGGCCGTTGTGAGGCCCTCGTAGTCGCCGTAGTCCCACTCCGCCAGGTCCGGGTCCGTTTCGCGCAGGCGGCCCAGGCCCGCGAGCTCACAGGTCCTCGCCGCCCTCAGCCGCGGGCTTGAGAACACGCGGGAAAGCGACACGCCCCCGAAAATCCGGGACAGGAGCGCGGCATCGGACTCGCCCCGGGCCGAGAGCCCCACGTCGGTCCGGCCGGTGTGCCGGCCCGACCTCGACCATTCGGTTTCCCCGTGACGCACGATGTAGACACGCTCGACCATGGGGCAACGCTATGGGGCCCCGGCCCCCGGGGTCGACACCGCTCTACGCATCCTTTCTCGGCCTGAAGGAGGACGTCGCCGCCAGCTTCTCCCAGAGCGCGCGCTCCTCCGGGCTCGAGGTTTCCGGCACCCGGATCGCAACCACGGCGTAAAGGTCCCCCCTCGCGCCACCCTCCCGGGGAAGACCGAGGCCCCGGAGCCTAAGGCGGCTACCGGAGGAGGTGTGCGGCGGAACCTTTAGCGAGGTTGCCCCGTCAAGTGCGGGCACCTTGGCCTGGACGCCGAGAACGGCCTCCCAAGGCGCGAGGTCCAAGTCGTAGAAGAGGTCGCAGCCCTCAACCGTGAAGTCGGGATGCCTCGCGAGCTTCACCCTGAGGTAGAGGTCGCCGGTGTGCCCGCCTCCGAACCCAGGACTGCCCTGCCCGGCCAGGCGGATCCTCTGCCCCTCGTGTACCCCTGCGGGGATCTTGACCTGATAGGTGTCGGACCGCGGCGGCCCGCCGCCCTCGTCCGCGCGCCTCAGGGTCACCTTGCGCCTGGACCCCTTGAGCGCCTCCTCGAGCGTCACAAGGATGTCCGCCTCGACGTCGCGGCCGGGTTGCGCGTACTCGGTCCCATAGTCTCCGTCCTCCTCCGGGTGCCCGGGAAACGGGCCCCGGCCCGCCCGGCCCCCGCTGCCAAAGAAGGACTCGAAGAAGTCGCTGAAACCTGTGCCGCCGAACTCGAAGTCCACGTTGGGGCCCGCCGCCGTCCCTCGACGGCGGAAGCCCTGCCCGGCCCGCGAGCCCGCTGCCGCGCCCCCGTCCTGCCAGTTGGCGCCGAGCTCGTCGTAGCGTCGGCGTTTTTCGGGGTCGCCCAGCACCTCGTAGGCCTCATTCAAGTCCTTGAACTTGGCCTCGCCGGTCACCTTGTTCTTGGCGACGTCGGGATGATGGATGCGGGCTAGCTTGCGGAACGCCTGCTTGATCTCCTCGGCAGTCGCGGTCTTAGGGACCCCGAGTGTCGCGTAATAGTCTTTGTATTCTAGGCCCATGGATGTGGCTTGATGCCCATAATCTACACGGCGCGCCGCGAATCACAACCCCGGCAGAGAACCCCGGCTACTTTGACGGAAGCCGGTCGATCCGCTCCCAATACCCGATGGAGAAGTCCCGGTCGTTGCCGTAGCAGTGGTGCCAGAAATACCGCGCCTTGATCTGATCATTGAGCGGGAGGAACCGCGAGTTGTGGTCGACGTTGTCCCTCGGCAGCCACAGGACGTACCTGACGTTGTTGTGGAGGAGCCAACCCAGGGGATCAGGCAGCGCGTTCGAGTAGAACTGGTTCATCTGGGCAAGGCGCTGGTTCACGTCGATGAACCCACCCCTCCAGGTGGCCTCGAGCCAGGGCCATCCCAGGAGACTCTGCTTGCCCGAGAACAGCGTCACCGCAGGCGACTCGGTATTGGCCATGACAAGACCGCTCTCGATCGTCACGCCGTCCGGCCTGCTCGAGAGGTCCATGATCATGTTGGCGATGACGATGTCCTTCTGGATCCATGCGGCACCCGACAACTGCCCCATGTCCTCCTTGCGCATGCCGATGTACTGCCTTCCAAGGTCGTAGGCGAACGACAGGCAGGGCAGCAACATCAGGAGGGTCCCGTAGCGCGCGACTCGCGAGCGAGAGCCCAGGTTCAGGGAGCCGAGGGTCAGGACGACGCCGGCGTAGATCCACTGCCACCATTTGAGGGTCGAATTGAAGCGGACCCAGGGGCCGCCGTAGATGTCGTGGTTGTAAAGGAACTCCGAGGTCGCCAGGGCGACCGCCCAGACGACCACGAGATAGAGGGCGAGCGTCCGCCGCTCACGCTCGAGGAGCGCGAGCAGCAGGATGCCGACCACGGGCCAGAAGGTGAGCAGCCAACCGAGGATTGGGGTGTGGTCGCCAGCCGCCGTGAGCCGGATGGCGGCGTTGTCCCCGATCGCCTGCTGGGTGAAATCGATCAGGAAGGGGTACTCTAGGGCTGTGGCGACCACACCGCCCAGCAGGGCCGGGGCCACCCAGGACCTGTCGCCCCTCAGGAAGGCGCTCGCAAACCAGCCGCCGACCAGGAGCAGCTGGAACGGGACGATCCAGGCGTTGGAGATGAAGGCCACGGGAAGGGTGGCCGCAAGGATTAGGCTGTTCGCGCGCCGCTCGCGCCCGTCGGCTCCGGTCTCTTGCGCGGCGATCAGCGCGGCGGCAAGGGCGAGGAGCACGAAGCCGGCCAGGGGCGGGTGGAAATCCCCCTTGGTCAGGAAGAAGCTGAAGGGCTCCATCGGAAGGTCGAGCGCTTCGTGTCCGGGCTTGGCCATCCACCCGGAAACGGCGTGCCCGAGAGCGGTCAGGTTGTCGTGCACGATCGCGCCCCCGAGGAACCGGACCTCGTCCGTCGGGTAGGGATTGTGGATAAGGAAATGGGCCGCGACGACCACCCCGTTGCCGCCGACAAGGAGCGAGGCCGCAATAATCCAGAGACCCGGCCGCCACGGGCACAGGAGGGTGACGCAGCGGCCCGCAAGCATAGTGAAGAGCCCGACCAGGCAGCAGAAGGCCAGGTGGTAGCTGAGCCCGGGGCCGATGCACAGGACGCGGCCCATCAGAGCGGCCCCGTAGTGCTGGAAACTGTAGTAGCAGTTCGCCGGGAAGTTGGCCAACCAGAGGTCGGGCGGCGGCAGGCGCCCCCCGCGCATATAGGTGACAATGAACCCGTAGTTGGGCATCTTGTCCTCACTGAAATCGATGTTGGGAAAGGCATAGCGCCACGTCATGCAGTAGGCGAAGCCGAGGAGGAACAGCGCTTCGCCCGGGAGGTTGGCCCTCAGGGTGGCGCGGTTGCGCCACATGAGCCAGAGGGAGCCGAGCGTCGTCAGCGGAAGGACGGGGGGCTTCGGCCCGAACGGGACGAAATGCTCGATGAAGAAGCCGATGAGGCAGATCCCGATGATCCCCGCCGCCCGCGCGACCGCATAGTCGCCGACCCAACGCCGCGCGGCCAACCCAAGGCCCGTGAGGTTGATCCAGAGGGCCGCGATCGCCAAACTTAGGTATACCAGCGACATCCCCAAAAAAGTTGCCCGCCGGGAAGGCCCCAAGCGAGCCTTGAGTTGGAGCACCGCCGGGCGGCGCCACCGCGGCCCCGCCCGACCAGGAAAACACAACCTTTGCAAATTTCCGCGACCGCCGATGGTCTTTCCCGCGCATGCCCCCCACCCCGAGCGCCCAGGTTCCCCGACGCCGCTGGGCCGTCGGGATCCTCCTTGGGTCGGGCGTCCTCGTGAGCTTCCTGGACCGGGTGAGCCTCTCGGCGGCCGCGCCCCAGCTCACGCGCGAGCTCGGCCTGGATCCCGCCCAGCTCGGAATCCTCTTCAGCTCGTTCCTCTGGTGCTACGCCCTGCTCCAGGTGCCCGTGGGGGTCGTCGTCGACCGGATTGGCGTCACCCGGGTCGGCCGCTGGGGGTCGATCCTCTGGTCCCTGGCCTCGCTCGCCACCGCCTTTGCGGGAGGGTTCGGTGGGATCCTGGCGGCGCGGATCGTGCTTGGGATCGCCGAGGCTCCCAGTTTTCCCGCCGTTTCGAAGGCGACGGGACACTGGTTCCCCAGGGCGGAGCGCGCCCGGGCCACCTCGATCTTCGACGCGGCGGCCAAGTTCTCCAACGTGATAGGGGTGCCGCTCGTGGCCTTCATCGTCGTGCGGTGCGGGTGGCGGTGGGGCTTCGGCGTCACCGCCGCGATCAGCTTCGCCTACTTCGTGGCGTTCTGCCTGCTCTACCGCGATCCGGGGGCCGATACCGCGCTCAGTGCCGAGGAGCTCGCGTACATCCGCTCCGGGGGGAGCGTCCCCGAGGGACAGTCCGGATCCGGCACAGCCGCCATGCTCGGCTACCTGCTTCGGCAGCCGAAGGTCTGGGGACTCGCGATCGGATTCGGGGCCTATGGCTACTCGTTCTACCTCTTCCTGACCTGGCTGCCGGAGTACCTGGTGAGCACCCACGGGATGACGCTCCTGAAGTCCGCGGGCTACACGGCGACCCCGTGGGCGTTCGCGACCCTCACAGACCTCGCGGTGGGCGGCTACCTTGTGGACGCCCTGATTTCCAGGGGATGCGACGAGACCCGGGTTCGCAAGACGGTCCTAGTGACCGGCATGCTCTTCGGTCTCGCGATCATGGGAGCCACGCGGACCTCCGACCCGTTCTGGGCGACATTCTGGATCAGCCTCTCCCTGGGCGGGCTTGCCGCCGCCGCACCCGTGGGCTGGTCGATCCCCTCCCTGATCGGGCCCAAGGGCGGCGTCGGGGCGGTCGGGGGCATCATGAACTTCGCCGTGAACGTGATGGGCATCGCCGCCCCCATCGCGACGGGCTTCATCGTGAGGACCACCCACTCATTCGCGGGCGCCTTCATGGCCGCGGCGTGCATCCTGCTGGTGGGGGCCTGCGCCTTCGCGTTCCTCCTGGGCCGTATCGAGACCCTCCCGGGTCCGGGAGCCCGCGCGGGGGGCGGGCATTGACCCTGGAAAGCCGCACCCACAAAAGAAAGCCACCATGAAGAAGACCCTCATCAGCCCCCCAGGCCATCCCGCCTCGCGGGGAGCGTACAGCCCCGGACTGCTCGTGGAGCACGGCGGCGTGAGCACCCTCTATGTGACCGGGCAATTGGCCGTGGACCCGTCGGGTAACGTGGTCGCCCCGTTCGACGCCGCGGCGCAGACCGAGTATGTCTTCGGCCTGGTCGGCGCGGTCCTAAAGGCCGCGGGGATGGACTTCGCCGACGTCGTGAAAGTGACCACCTTCCTGACCCACATGCCGGACTTCGAGAAGTTCTCGCCGGTGCGCAACCGCTACTTCGCCGAGACGAAGCCTGTCAGCACGCTTCTCGAGATCAAGGGCCTGGCCAAGGAAGGCTGCTGCGTCGAGGTGGAGGTCGTGGCGGTCAAGTAACGCTGTGGCCAACCCCAGCGAAGATCCCCGGTCGGTGTCCCTCTGCGTCGCGGACGACTCGACCTTTTGGCCGTGGCTGTCGTGGCCGAAGTTCGAGGCGATGGCCGACAAGCGGTCCCGCGTCGTTGTCGCGCCCATCGCCGGTCTGGCGGACTGGGGCCTCGGGCACCCGCTTGACGCGGAGGAGACGGTGCTGCTGAACGTGCTGAAGGGCGCCAGCGAGCTGTCCCAGCCGGACCGCAAGCCGCTGGTCCTTCCGCCCCTCCGGTTTGTGTTCGGGGCCGACCCGTCTTGCGCGTTCGCCGTGGAGCCGCAGGTGGCCCACGCCCTGATTTCCGAGGTCACCGCTTCGGTCGCGGCTGCGGGCTTCAGCAAGCTTGTTCTCTTGAACGCGAGCCCTTGGAACGAGGAACTTTGCTCGGCGGTGGCCAGGGACCTGAGGGTGTCCCGGGGACTGCACCTGTTCATGGTGCACCTGAGTGCGCTCGACCTCGACTTCCACCCCCAGCGCAGCAGGAGCCGCAGGAGGCTTCAGACCCTTCTGTCCTCGCTCTACGGGAGCGCCCCCGAGGAGGCGCCCGCCGGCCTCCCCGAGGCGCCCGCCCCCTGGGGAACCGAGCCTGTGCACCCCCTTCCGGGACCCGCGGCGACGCTCGGGGAGGCCCGGGCCGAGGGGCCAGCAATCCTCGCCTCGGCCTCGGGGAGGCTGTCCAAGCTCCTCTCCGATATCCGCGATCGTCCGCCCCTGGTGGCGCAGTTCACGACGCCATGAACTTCCCCTCCTACCGCAGCCGGTACCTGCCGGCCATGACCCCGCGCCAGATCGCTGCCCTTCCCGACAAGGCCTGGGCTCCGGTGATCCTGGCTACCGGCGCCATCGAGCAGCACGGCCCCCACCTGCCGGTGGCCGTGGACGCGGCCATGGGTCAGGCGTGGCTCTCGCTCGCCCTCTCGGTGCTGCCCGCCGGGGCGTCCTGCTACGTGGCGCCCCCGATCACGGTCGGCAAGAGCAACGAGCACACGGGCTTCCCCGGGACACTGATCCTTTCCCGCGACACCCTGCGGTCGCAGATCCTGGCCGTAGCCCGCCAGGCCCGCGCGTGGGGTTTCCGCTCGCTCGCCGTGATCAACACCCACGGGGGCAACATTCCGGTCGTCGTCCCGACCCTGCGGGAGATCCGCGTCCTCTTCGGCATGCGCGCCGCGCTCCTTCCCTCAAGGGGGATCGCGGAGCTCTCGGCCCAGGAATCCCGGTTCGGGATCCATGCAGGCGAGGTGGAGACCTCGTGGATGCTCGCCGCCGCCGGACCCCATGTCGACCTCTCGAAGGCGGTCTGCGAGTACCCGGCGAGGATCGAGGATCCGGGTGAGGTCAGGCCTGTGATGGCGCCGGCGCTGGAAGCATGGACCTCCAAGGACGTGTCAAAGAGCGGGACCATGGGTGACGCACCCTCAGCCACCCTAGAGAAGGGGGAGCGATGGCTGCGGGACGGCGCCGCAGCTTATGCGGCGGCGATCGCCCAGATCTGCCACGAGGGGCGGCGGTAGGGACGGCCCTGGAGCGGTCCGTTTTGCCACCGCGCTCGTCTTGCATGGAGGGTGCATTAGCGGCACCCTTCCCCATGACCCTCCGCAAGGCATCCTTTCCCACGGCCTGCGCCGTAGCAGCCCTCCTGGCACAGGCCTGTGTCGAGTACCTCCCCGAGAACTCGGGCCCGCAGGCCCCGCCGCCCCAGCCGCCCGCCTACGCGCCCCCGAGCCAGCCGGAGTACGCCCCGCCGGCCGAGCCGGGCCCACCCCCGACCCCGCCCCGGCAGCCGCCGGCCCCCGCGGCCAACAACGCCCTCCGCTCGCTTCTGGCCCCGATCGCGCTCTACCCCGACCCGCTGATCGCGCTCATCCTGCCGGCCTCCGCGGCGCCGAACGACCTCTCGGCGGCCGCCTCGTACCTTGTGCAGTACGGCGATGCGACCCAGATCGACAGGCAGCCCTGGGACCCCAGCGTCCGCGCGCTCGCCCACTACCCCACGCTCGTGTCGTGGATGGTCGAGAACATGGCGTGGACCCAGGCCCTCGGATCGGCGTTCGTGGCCGCACCCGGCGACGTGATGGACGCCGTTCAGGAGCTCAGGGCCGAGGCGCTCCGGGCCGGCACCCTGACCTCGGGTGCGCAGCAGCGGGTCGTCACCGACGAGGAGGGAGAGATCGACATCCTCCCGTCCCAGCCCGACTCGATCTACATCCCTCAGTACGACCCCCAGGTCGTCTACACCGAGGACCAGTACTACGGGTACGGAGGGCCGTTCATCAACTACGGGGACCCATTCCCAATGGGCTTCTGGCTGAGCTACAGCTTTGACTGGCGACGCCACCACGTTTGGGAGGGCGACCGGGGCGACTGGCGCGAACACCAGGGATGGAACAAGCCCCGCTTCGACGGTGACCACTCCCCTGCGGGGGCCAAGGCATGGGGCCCGCGCGACTACTCCCGCAACAATGGGAGCCACCAGGGGCCTCCCCCCGGTAAGCCGGTGCCCGCGCCCCGCCTGATGCCCGGGACGCCGAATCCGCCCCCAAGCCACTACCGCAGGCCGAACCCTCAGGTGAACCCCCAGCCCGGACCGCGAACCGAACCTCCCTCGAGCAGCCAGCAACAGTACAGGCCCCAGTCCGGACCGCGCACTGATCCTCGTTCGGGTGGCCAGCCGCAGGACAGGCCCCAGAGGGCCCAGCCGCCCGCGCCGTCCGCTCCCGCCCGCACCGCGCCCGCCGCGCCGGTCCCCGCGGAGCGTCCGCGCCTCAATCCTGCCCCCGCGTCCCCGGCGCAGCAGCCGGCTTCGCCTTCTGGCGCCGGACGCGAGGGCCGAAACCCCGTCCAAGGCGCGCCGGGCTTCCGCACGGCTCCCGAGAGGCCCACGACCGGGAGCCAGGGAGTTCAGGCGCCCCCCAACGCGGGGGGACGCAATCCTGCGGGAAATCCCGGCGGGAGGGTCCCGGCGGGCAATCCGGGTGGACCGGCCCCTCGCGCCCCGTCCACTCCCCAGCCATCGCAGCCCGCACAGGCGGCGCCCCAGGCCCCCGCGCAGTCGGGTGACCCAAGGAGCAACCAGCCCCAGCGATAGCATGGAACTGCCGATCTACTGGGTCGACGCGTTCACGGAGCGGGTGTTCGCGGGAAACCCCGCGGCGGTCGTCCCTCTGGAGTCGTGGCCCGGCGACCCGCTCCTGCAGCGGATCGCCAACGAGAACGGACTCTCCGAGACGGCCTTCTTCGTGCGCACGGGCCCGGCCAGGGCAAGCCTTCGCTGGTTCACCCCGGCCGTGGAGGTCGACCTCTGCGGGCACGCAACCCTCGCGTCGGCGCACGTGCTCTTCAACGAGCTGGGCCAGGTGGAGCAGCCCTTCACCTTCGACACCCGCTCCGGCCCGCTGCAGGTGACGACCGTCGGCCCCATGATCGAGCTCGATTTCCCATCCCGCCCCGCCCTGCCCGCGGAAGCCCCGGAGGCGCTCGCGCGGGGGCTGGGCCAGCAGCCCGCGGAGGTGAGGCGGAGCGAGCGGATGTGGCTGTGCGTCTTCGCCACGGCCGGCGAGGTGACGGCGATCTCGCCCGACTTCTCCGCGCTCGGGACCCTCGTGCCGGGGAGGATCATCGCCACCGCGCCCGGGGAGGACTGCGACTTCGTCTCCAGGTCCTTCGCGCCCGACGCCGGGGTCCCCGAGGACCCGGTCACTGGCTCGGCCCACAGCACGCTCGTGCCCTATTGGTCCGCGCGCCTTGGCAAGAACGCGCTCCACGCCCGGCAGGTCTCTCGCCGGGGCGGGGAACTCTGGTGCGAGATGCGGGGCGACCGGGTGTCGATCGCGGGCCGCGGCGTGGCCTACCTGAGGGGCTCGATCCGCGTCTAGGGCAGGACCCGCCCTCGGGTCACTTCTCCTTCATCTCGTAGACGCCGTCCCAGCCCGCCGGCGGCGGCGCCTCGAGGTAGCCCTTGATGATCTTCATGTAGACAAGCGACGGGTTGCTGCTCGTCCCGGGGTTGCGGCCCTCGCCGTTGGGCTCAAGCGCCTCGGACCTCTTGAAAAGGTCGACCGCGCCGTCCCAGTCCATGGCGTAGTACTTGGTGAGCCCCTGCTCAAAAAGGGCGATGCATTCGCGCATCGCGTCCGTCGCATCCCCGGAAAGGGCAACAAGCTCGTGGATCGGGAGCGGCTGCGAGCGGCCCTTCACCGTGATCCGGCCAAGCGAGCGGAAGACGACCGTTCCGGACTCGATACGCTCGCACTCCCGGCGGGTCGCCTCGGTGCACATCGTGTACACGCCCCAGCTCTTAGCCCCGCTCTCCATCCGGGCCGCGATGTTCACGTTGTCGCCCATCATTGTGTAGTTGAACCGGGTGTGGCTTCCCATGTTGCCGACGACGACCGGTCCCGTGTTGAGACCGATTCGGGTCTGGAGGTTGTGGACGATCTCGGGCCAGCGGTCGCCCTCGTGCTTCCACTTCTCGCGGAGCTCGTTGACCCTGCGGTGGACCCGCAGCGCCGCCACGCAGGCCCGGTGCGGGTGGTCGGGAAGGGCAAGCGGCGCCCCGTACATCGCGACCACCGCGTCCCCGATGTACTTGTCGAGGGTTCCGCCCTCCGCCTGCACGATGTCCGTGCACGCGGTCAGGTACTCGTTCATGAGCTCGACGAGCCTTGAGGGGGAAAGCTTCTCGGAGAAGCTCGAGAAGGACTGGATATCGCTGAAGTAGGCGGTGATGTTCTCCTCGACGCCGCCGAGCTTCGGCTCCTCGCCGGAGTCCACCATGCGCGAGACCAGCGCAGGCGAGACGTAGGCGCCGAACATCCCCTTGATCCGGCCCTTCTGCTTCTGCTCCTCCACGATCTGCCAGAGGAGCCCCACGCCGCTGGTCGTGATCGCGGCCCCGATGGGGGCGATCACCGGGATCATGAACCCGCCGGTCTTGAAGGCCTGGAACGCGACCCCGACGTAGAGGACGGCAGAGAGGACGGCCATGACCTTGGCGAACACCGCGCGGCCGCCGCCCGCCAGGGCGAGCATGGTGACGAGCGCGGACAATCCATAGATGATCGCGTAGGAGGCGGACGTCGGGAGCCGCCTGATGTACATTCCGGAAACGATGGTCTTCAGCAGGTTCCCATGGACCCCCACCTTGGGTTCTGCCACGTCGTCCACGGGAGTCGGCCCCACGTCCTGTAGCAGCCGGTCAACGGGTCCTATGAGGACCACGCTGTCCTTGAACTGGGTAAAGAACTCCTCCGCCACCTTTCGCTCCTCGGGCTTCTCCGAATCCAGGACCTGCGCGTACTCGAAGACGTCGGCGAAGCTCACCCGGGGGTTGTACTTCGCCCCAAACCACGGGGAGAACCAGTTGATCTCCACCTGCTGCCTGTTCCTTAGGGGGATCCGGGTCGCCAGCGAGCCATCCGGCCTGACGAGGTCCATGTGGTCCCCCTCGACCTTGATCCCGTCCTCCCCGACGCCGTAGTAGAATCGCGCAAGCTGGACGGCCATCGCGTAGTAGGTTCCGGCCTTGGTCGGCGCGTAGAGCATGACCCACCGTGCGGCGCCGTTGACGGTGTCGATCAGCCCCACGTTGGGTGCGGGCAGGATGCGCGCCGGGGAGATCTTAAGCTGCGGCCTCTCCGGCGGCTCGATCTGGCTTAGCGCCGGCAGGTCCGGCCGGCTCACATCCGGAAACTCCCGGATCTTTAGCTTTCCGGTTTCGTCCCGGAAATCCCCCGCCGAGTAGGAGGCCCCGACCACGACCGGAGGCGGGGGTTTCCTCAGAAGAAAGCGCGCGAGCGCGTAGTTCCCCTCATACAGCTTGTTCAGGTCGGCCGACTCCGCCTCGCCCGCCTCCGAGAAGACAAAGTCCATCCCGATCGCCTTCACCCCGCCTCGATCGATCAGGGTCTTTGCCACATCCGCGAAATATTTGCGGCTCCAGGGCATGTTGCCGATCTCCTGGAGCGCGAGCGAATCCACATCCACGTAGATGATCTTTATGGGCGCGGAAATCGGGCCGCGGTACCGGAACCGCAGGTCGGCCATCCTCGTCTCGGCAAACTCCAGGAACCCGTAGTGCGCGAGCGCGCACCACAGCAGTGGGATCGGCGCGAGAAGAAGCCAGCGCAGCCGGTTGAGCGCGGACTTTTTCGGGGATGCCACGGGCCCGGACGCTAGGGGTCGGCGGGGCCCGTTGAAAGCAGATTTGCGGTCAGGAGCCCGTCGCGCCCGCGAGCGGGGTCGTGGTCGACTGGGGCTGGGTCGGCGCCGGCGGCGTCGTTGACGGCGGTGGCGTCGACGGCGTGGTGGTCCCGCCGGTACCCGTGCCGGTTCCGGTCCCGCCGGTGGCCACGGCGTTCTGCGTTGCCGTCACGATGGTCTGCGCCACGGCCTGCACCTGGGCGGCCACGTCCGGAGTCGTGTCCGTGCTCGTGATCGTCACGGGGGTGGTCGTTGCCGGTGTGGTCGGCGTAGTGCTTCCAGGGGCCGGAGGAGTGTAATCGAAGGTCGCCGTCACCGATTTGCCCGCCGGAACGCTGACCGGGCCGGCGGTCGTCCCGGTGAACACCACGCGGCCATCCGCCGTGGTCACCGTGAAGAAGGCCTTCCCATCCGTTCCGGGCGTGAAGGTGATCATGAAGGTGGTGCCGCGGATACCGGCGGCACCGACCGGGGTCTGGATCGTGAACTCCGACCCCTTGTCAATGTTCAGGTGGACCACCTTGCCCACGAGCTCGCCCCGTGTGAGGTTAAGCCGGGTCGTCGAGGTGGTCGGCTCGGCCTTCATGTCGGAGATCTTGATGTCGCCGGCGAAGGGGTCCTGTTCAAATTGCTCGATGTCGAGGACGGTGTTGGCGGCGACATTTACCGTGGCTCCGTTTGAGAACGAAAGAATCACGCTGGCACCGACCGCCGTGTTGATCTGCGTCTGCTCAGTGACCGCGTCGTTTTCGTGAAGCTCGCGCGTCGTCCCGTCGAGTTTTGAAATCGCCTGAACATGGCCCTGGACCCGGACCGCAACGATCTTGCCCTTAACCCGGGCCGGTGCGGACGGAGCCGCAGCAGGCGTCTGCGCCTGAATGGGCGTCAGCCCAGCAAAAACCCCTAAAGCAATGAATAACAGGATCTTGTTGAGCATGGATTGTACTGCAAGGGTCTCGTTACGGGCTAGCCCCAAGTCGTTGACGCAATACTTGTGCAAGAAGGAACCCAGGGTCAAGACGCAAGCAGACGTCGGCCGCGGCAAGGGCGGGGCCCGACTCGTTCGGGTTGAGGCTCAAGTGGTAAGCTTGGTAATACCACACATCTGCGCGGGCTGGAGCGAGTTGCAGCGCCCGGACGATGCAGTCCCCGCCGGCTACCCAGCGTCCCTGCATGTCGAGTCCGGTACCCTTCCTGACCCAGAACTCGGCAACCAGAGGACAAAGCGCTAGCGCCGCATCGGCATCCCTCTCTGTCTCGGCCCCGAGCCCCGACGTTTCACCCGGCCGCACCAGGGCCCAGATCGAATCGGCATAGGCCTTGTCCGACCAGGCCTGGGCGTTGGCGGGGTCTAGGTGCACAGCGCGGGCAAGCGAAGCTCGGGCTGCCTGAAGCTCGCCTGCCCCAGTCTTCGGGTCGGCGCCAGTCGCGCCCATCCTGTCGATCACCCGGCGGGCATCCTGTCGGAGCGCCTCGGCCCTGAACGCGGGGACAGCCCAGACGAGAGCCAAGGCGAGGAATCCGGCCGCGACACCGGTGGCGAGCCCGCGACCGGCCGGCCCCCACGAAGGCGACGCCGGGGGGAGGACACTCCAGCCCTCGGCGGTCACGAACGCGGCAATCGTCGCAAAGGATAGAGCGAGGGAGGGTATTTTCAGGTGAAAGTCCACCAGGAGATGTATCCCGAAGGCCAGTAGCCCCGTGAAGGCGGCTCCCTCCAGGCCCTTTGCCCGGGAGGCCCTGAAGGCCACCACAGCGGCGGCGCCCGCCAGGAGGACAAAGCCAGTCATCCCGTAGTCAGCGAGCGTGTTCAGGTAGTCGCAGTGGGCGTAAATAGGCTCATCCCTGTATCCTTGAGGCCGATACTTTTCGAAGAGCGCGTTGAACCCGCCGGCACCCCCACCCAGGCCGGGGTGCGCCTCGAAGATCCTCCAGGCGCCCCTCCAGAGGATCGGCCGTGTCTTCTCACCCATGTCCTGGACCAGCTGGTCGACACGAACCCTCATGAGCGGAAAGGTCGCGTACAAAAGGCCCGCCAGCGCGGCCGCCCCCGCCAGCGAGGCGAGCGTCGCCGCAAGGCGCCGGGCGAGGCTCCGGCCTCCGGACAGCAGGGGCCTAAGGGCCAGCGCAGCGGCCAGGGCGATCCAAGCCCCCCGGCTTATCGCCAGCACAAAGCTGACGAGGAGGGCCGCGGTCACGAGTGAGGCGGCAACCCGAACCCATGGCCCCCTCGCGGAGCGGAGCACCACCGCCGCAGAGGGCGGGATCAAGAGCGCCGCGAATACCCCGAGGCTGTTGGGAATGCCGAAGGGCCCTGTCGAGCGCCCGACGAACTGCTGCGCCTGGGTGCGCCCGAGCATTATCCAGGTCGTGTTTCCGAAGTGCTGGTACGCCGCCATGCCGGCCGCCGCAAGAGCAAGCCCCGCAAGGCTTGAGGCAACGAGCGCGCGGCACGGGGCCGCGCAGATCCCGTTCAGGGCTATCCAGAAGACGAGCCAGGCCTGGGTCCAGTTTAGCCAGTCCGCCCATCCAAGCCAGTGGAACGGGCTGACCCACGCCGCGTTTGCGGCCGCGTAGGCGATGAACGGAAGGAAAAGCCAACCTGCCGGATGCGCCCGTCCGGCCGCCTCCGAGTCGCCGAAGTGCACGACGGCAAGGGCCGCGACCAGGAGCACGGTCACCATCTTCGTCCCAGGAAGCACGCCGCCCAGGCAAAGCGTGGTCCACACGAGGTTGGCCGACAGCAGGGACGCCCGCGCCCATTCACAGGCCGAGGCGCGATCCGGATGCGTGGGTGCGGGCATTTTCGTTTGGGGCGGGGCGCGGCCGCCGCCCGGGGAGACTGCCCAATGCCGCTCGCCCTCCGCGAACAAAAAAACGGCGCCATCCCGGAGGATGGCGCCGTTGAAGGTGCGAGGCCGAACCCTATCAGGTGGTCGGCACCGACTGGATTGTCTTCACAATGCGGCCGGCAACCAAGTACGGATCGGCGGCGGAATTCGGACGACGATCCTCGAGGTAGCCCTTGTAGCCATTGTTGACAAAGCTGTGCGGGATGCGAACCGAGGCGCCGCGGTCGGCAATTCCGTAGCTGAACTTGTCGATCGACTGCGTCTCGTGGAGGCCCGTGAGGCGCAGGTGGTTCTCCGGCCCGTAGACGGCGATGTGCTCGTCGCGGTGCTTGTTGAACGCTTCCATGAGCTTCTCGAAGTAGGCCTTGCCGCCGACCTCGCGCATGTGCTTGGTCGAGAAGTTCGAGTGCATCCCGGAGCCGTTCCAGTCGAGCGGCTGGTTGAACGGGGCCAGGATCGGCTTGCAGCGCCATTCGATGTCGACCTCGTAGGCCTCGCCGAGGCGCATGAGGATGTAGCGGGCGACCCACATCTGGTCGGCAGCGTTCTTCGAGCCCTTGCCGAAGATCTGGAACTCCCACTGGCCCTTGGCCACCTCTGCATTGATGCCTTCGATGTTGATCCCGGCAGCCAAGCAGATGTCGATGTGCTCCTCGACCAGCTTGCGCGCGATCGAGCCGACGTTCTTGTAGCCGACGCCCGTGTAGTACGGTCCCTGGGGAGCAGGGAAACCGCCCTTCGGGAAGCCGAGCGGGGCGCCGTCCTTGTAGAAGAAGTATTCCTGCTCGAAGCCGAACCAGGTGTCCGGATCATCCGGGATGGTCGCGCGCGAGTTGGACGGGTGCGGCGTCTTCTGGTCGGGCATGAGCACCTCGCACATCACAAGGACTCCGTCCTTCTTCGTGATGTCGGGGTAGACCGCCACCGGCTTCAGGCAGCAATCCGAGCTCTTTCCTTCAGCCTGCTGGGTCGAGCTCCCGTCAAAGCCCCACAGGGGCAGGTCGGCGAGCGTAGGGAAGCTCGCAAACTCCTTGATCTGGGTCTTGCTGCGCAGGCTGGCCAGAGGCGTGTAACCGTCCAGCCAGATGTATTCGAGTTTGTATTTGGGCATGGTGTAAGAAGGTTTCTGAGGGGATTTTTCCGAGGTCCGAAGCCGCCGCGAACCGTTGAAATCTTGGATCTCAACGGCGCACTGCAACCGAGAAACTCGCCTTCAGATTCAGCACCAAGCGTGCCAGTGGCAATCAGAAGATGGCTTCCCTTTATGTTTTTTTGATGGGAATATTCATCCCGCGCCACGCGACGTACTTAGAGCGAGTGCTTGCGTCGGCCGGGCCCCAGCGAAACCCTGATTCACCCCCCTAAATGCAAGAGATGAAAGATACCGCCCGGGCGCTCGTGCGGATCAGTTTTGACGGGCGGGTCCACAAGACCTTCCGGGGCCACCTTGCGAAGGAGCGATTCGAAAACGAGGTGCGTGTCCTCAAGCACCTCGAGGAGAAGGGATGCCTGTTTGTTCCGCGCCTGCTCGAGTCAGACCCGGAGCAGCTGAAGATTGTCACGACCAACTGCGGAACCCGCGTTGACCAGGTGAACTCCGAGCGCTTGAAGGAGCTCTTCGCGGAGTTGGAACCCTACGGCGTCCGTCACGAGGACAGGGAGCTGCGCAACATCACCTACCGCACCTCGGACGGCCGCTTCTGCATCATCGACTTTGAGTTCGCCACGATCCTCGACGGGGGCGACAACGTCGTCTCGCTCAAGCCCTCGGCAGCACAATGAGTTCCGACACCCCAACACACGCAAGGCTCGTTTCCGGCGACGCGGCCCCCACCCTGGCCTGGGCCGGCGAGACCCATGTCGGGCGCTTCCGACCCAACAACGAGGACGCGTTTCTCGCCATCAAGTTCAACGGCCACGAGGTGAACTACCTGGGCAAGACGGGTGAGGCCTCGATGGAGGGGGCGGACTACGTTTTCGCCGTGAGCGACGGCATGGGGGGAGCGAGGTCCGGCGAATTCGCAAGCCGCGTCGCGGTCGACAGGATCACCCGGCTCTTGCCCCGGAGCTTCCGCTTGAACGCGGCGGGGATCGCGGGGGGCTTTACCGACATCCTCCTGGAGCTCTTCTCGGCCATCCACGCCGACCTGCTCCAGCTCGGGTACAGCTACGCCGAGTGCGCGGGGATGGGGGCGACCCTCAGCCTGTGCTGGTTCAAGCCCGGATGGATGTACTTCGGACACGTGGGCGACAGCCGGATCTACTACCTGCCCCTGGAGGGCGGACTCACCCAGGTGACGCAGGACCACACCCATGTCGGCTGGATGCGCAGAAAGGGTGAGCTCAACGAGCGCGAGGCGCGCACCCATCCCAGACGCAATGCGCTGCAGCAGTCGCTGGGGGCGGGGACCCAGTTCATCGAGCCGCACATCGGCGCCGTGGGGCACCGTCCGGGAGACCGCTTTCTCATCTGCTCGGACGGTCTGGTTGACGGCCTCTGGGACCGCAGGATTGAGGAGATGATCAGGTCAGGGGGGACGTCGCCGGATGGCCGCAACCTCGCCCAGCGCCTCGTCGACGAGTCCGTGGATGCCTCCGGTCGCGACAACACGACCGCACTTCTTGTAGAGATACCCCACCCACCCCAAACGGCGCCGGCCGCAGCCGGACCTACCCCACCATGAACCTGATATTTGTGTACGGCACCCTCAAGCACGGGGGCCACAACCACCATTTCATGGTCGGCCAGACCTTCGTCGGCAACGCCAGGACTTCACCGGGATACACCCTCTACGACCTCGGCGGGTATCCCGGGCTTGTGGCCGAGCCGGAGGATTCCGATGGGGTGAGCGGCGAGGTGTGGACCGTCGACGACGCCTGCCTGGCCGGCCTGGACGTGCTGGAGGGAACGGCCGAGGGCCTCTACCGCCGGGCCGCTGTGCCCCTCTTGGCCCCCTATGACGCCAAACGGGTCGAGGCGTACTACTACCTGATGAGCGTGAGGGAACGGCCCCGCGCCGGGGCGAACTGGTCGACCTAGGCCCGCATTAACAGGCCTAGTTTGCTCCTGGCGGATCGATCCGGGGTGCCTCGGCCGGGTAGCGCCGGACCATGGTGAACTTGGCGCGGAAAAGGTCATCCAGAAGCGCCCGCAACGGCGCCGGCACCCGCGCTACGACCTCGTCCAGGGACGGCAGCTTTTCCCCCACCACCGGGGCCGTTTTCGGCGCGGCCACCGGGGTCGGCTCCTCGCCTCGGGCCGCCGCGTCGGCCAGGAAGGCTGACTCGTCGGTCTCGTCGGGCCATTCGGTGCCGCCGTCGACCACCTCGTCCAAAGCCCCGCCGGCACCGAGGCCCGCAAGGCGGGCTTCAAGCCGCTCGATCAGTCCTTTTTTTTTTCGCCGCCCTCGGGCACGGGCCCTGCCTCCGTCGCGAGCGCAGCCAGCTCGCGGATCAGGCTGTCGATGGCGCGGGCGCGGCTCGCGTCGACCGCCTTCAGCAGCGTCACCTCGAAATTGATCTTCTCGGCAAGTCCGAGCTTCACGCTCCCCTCCCCCTCCCTCAGCCCGTCGAGTAGGCGCGTCAACTGCTCGGTCGTCATCGGGCTTCCGAGCCGCGTGCTCCGGCCCCCTGCCGAGATGGAGTCAAGGAGCGCAGACCGGACGGTAGCCTGGAGGTCGGTCAGGAGCCTCACCAGGTCGCGACCCGCGGAGTCGCACTCGTCGACAATCGCGACGATCCTCTTCTGGTCGCCCGCCGCGAGCGCCGCAGCGAGCTCGGCGACCTTGGCCTCTGAAACCAGCCCATAGACGTCGAGGACGTCGGCCTCGGCGATCTCGCCGCCGCAGAAGGCGATCATCTGGTCGAGGATCGACTGGGCGTCGCGCATCCCGCCGTCGGCCAAGCGGGCGATGCAGGCAAGCGCGGCAGCGTCCACCTTGACTTTCTCGGCCTCAGCGATCGACTTGAGCCTGCCCGAGATCAGCTCGGCCGAGATGGGCTTCAGGTCGAAGCGCTGGCACCGGGAAAGGATCGTCGGGAGGACCTTCTGGACCTCGGTCGTCGCGAACACGAACTTCACATGGGGCGGCGGCTCCTCGAGGGTCTTCAGGAGGGCGTTAAAGGCCGCCGTCGAGAGCATGTGAACCTCGTCGATGATGTAGATCTTGAACTTGCCCTGGGCCGGCGCGTAACGCGAGGTCTCGCGCAGGTCACGGACCTGCTCGACGCTGTTGTTGGAGGCACCGTCGATCTCGATCACGTCCAGGTGGCTGCCCTCGGCGATCGCCACGACGGCCGGGTCGGACTGGTCAAAGTCCGCGTTGGGGCCTCCGGTGCAGTTCAGGGCCTTAGCGAAGATCCGGGCCACCGACGTCTTGCCGGTTCCCCGGGGGCCGACCAGGAGGTAGGCGTGGGCTATCCGTCCGCGGGCGATCGCGTTGCGCAGCGTGCGCACGACGTGGTCCTGGCCGACAACGTCGCCAAACGTCTGGGGCCGCCACTTGCGCGCGATGACCTGGTAGGCTGGGGCTGACAAGGAGGGAAGATGAAGTGGCCAGGCACTCCACGGCACTGGTAGAACGTCGGTACCGTTGCTGCCTTCCGGCCCTGGCGGGGTTCGCGCGCCTGCCCATGCATGGCGCCTGGCCGAGGCGGAACATGTGGCCCCCAAGCGGGGCCGCAACACCTTATTTCGGGGCCTCGGCAGGGACCGGCTTCTGCTGGTTCTGCCGGAACTGCTGCAAACGCGAGCGCTGCTCGGAGATAAGCTGCTCGAACTTGACCCGCTGCTCCGCGGTAAGCACGTCTGCGATCTCGTCCTGCATCCTCTCGATCGCCAGGGCCGTCGTGAGCTGCACCTCGCGTCGCTCGCGCTGGAGCAGGGAGGCCGTGCGCTTGACGATGGGCTCGATCTTGGCCCTCTGCTCGTCGGTGAGGTCGAGCCGGCTGGCGAAGGTGCGCATCAGCTGGGGACCGAAGCCCTGGGGACCCTGGGAAGGCCTAAGCCCGAGCTGCCCGAGGACGGCCGCATTCTGGTGCGGGCGACTCGCGAGCCACTTGACCAGGCCGAGCGCCGTGGCGCCGCCGGTTACCAGGCCCGCGACAAAGATCGCGATGGTTGCGAGGACGACTTGCCAGGTCTTCGCCATGGTCAGGTCCCCAGGTTCACGACCTCGGCAATCGGGTCGTCGGTCGCGGCGGCGTTGTCGGATTCGAAGGCCGACTTGATCGCCGAGAAGTTGATGGCAACAGCCGCGACCGCCAAGGCACCGGCCACGAGGGCGGCGCGCAGCGACAGGCGGGCGAAGGCGGAGGGACGCCCCCCCTGCGCGAAGGCGAGCGCTGCCACGCGGGTCGAGAACCCGTACGGGGCCGACTCGTCGGCCGGCGCCGGCTGCGCCTTCCTGGCGGCTGCCAGCAGCCTCTGAAGTGACTGCTCGTTCTTATTCATACGCGCTCCTTTTCAATAAGTTCACGGTAAAAGCGTTGCAACTTCCGTCTGGCCCTGAAGGCCCTGACCTTCACCAGGGTCGGGTTCCACCCCGTCAGCTGGCTGATCTCGGCGATCGAGCGCTGCTCGAGGTCCAGGTACTGGATCACGATTCTGTCCTCGGGCTTGAGCTGGTCCATGAGCTTGTTGACAAGCTCCTTGGCCGAGGCCGCCTCGTCCGGGGCGACGTCGCGCTCGTTGGTGATCACGGAGTCCAGCACATCGGCCTCGCCCTCCGATAGGTCGGCCCAGCGGAGCTCAGGCCTGCGCTTCTGCGCGCGAAGGTGGTCGATGCACGTCGTCACCGCTATCCTCGAGACCCAGTGGGTGAAGGGCACGGCGCCCTGGTACTGGTCGATGCGGGTGAACATCTTCATGAAGACCTCCTGGGCGAGGTCCTCCTCGGCGACCCTCCGGGGAAGGTGGGCGCGGACGATCCGGATAACCAGGGGGTGGAGGTGTTCCACGAGCTCTCGCGCAGCAGTCTGATCGCGCCTGCGAACGCGACCAAGGCAGCCAGCCAGATCAAACGACTGGTCGTCAGGCATAGGTTAATGGAGGCAACATCGTACACATACTGCAAGACGCCGGTGGGGGCGCCCCGGTTACCACCTCCTCTGAACCACCCGTACGGCCGCTAGATGCTCCTGAAGTCGCCGGGCCTCAACGGGAAGAGCGGGCGCCCCAGGCGCTTGGAGCTCACCCTCTCGAGCTCGAGCGCCACCGTGTAGTTGTGCGTCACGAAGCGCAGGAGCTCGTTTCGGGGGATGCTAAGGCAGCGGGTTCCGTGGTGGGCCGCGACCGTGGCGTTTGAGGAGCTGTTCTGCATGAGTCCGATCTCGCCGAAGAACTCCCCGGCGTGGATGGTGGAGAGTATCCGGCGCTCGCGCGACACCTTGGCGTCGCCCTGGAAGATGACGAAAAACTCCGGCACGGTCTGGCCCTCGCCGAGGATGATCTCGCCGGGAACATAGCCCCGTATGGCCGACAGCCGCGCGAAGCGGTTCACCGCCTGGATGTGCCAGTTCTGGCAGAGGGAGATCCGCCGCAGGAAGGGCAGCTTTAGCACGGTGTCGGTGAGCATCTCCTGGGACACCCTTGCCACAATGAGCCGCTCGGCCGCCGCGCGGTCGAGCGTGAGGAGCGTCAGTGGCGTGATCGACCGGACGACGTATCCCGGGAACTTGGGGTCGGCCAGGTCGTGAAGGCCGATGATGTCGCCCTCGCTCAAGACCTGGACCTGTACCGTCCTGCCAGTGGGAAGCTCCCGGCGAAGGCTCACCTTGCCGCTCACGATCATCGAGACCTGGGTGACCGTCCCACAGCTCTCGGAGACCTTTCGGAACGGTCCGATCCGCTTGATCGCCATGGCCCTGGCGAGCTCCACCCGCTGGGGCGGCTGCAGGGTTCCGAGCATCGGGGAAAGGGACAGGAGCTTCACGCGGCCGGACTCGTCGAGCGTGGACCGATCCGTGCCGAACCAGCGCTGGCGCCACAGCCGCAGGGTGTCCCTGCGGGCGCGGCCGCGCTCGCGGGCCCAGTGGTAGAACTCCCAACAGAAGTAGGCGACGCCGAGCACGACCAGCGAGCCGACGATGCCGGTGGCAATCAGCGGGCCGTTCGCGCGCCAGAACGCCATCGTGAACGCGGGCGTCGAGCCGAGGCGCTCGACCCAGTAGACGATGCACAGGGTCCAGAGGATCGCGTAGCCGATGCGCACCCACGTGGTCGACTGGAAGAGCGCCTTCCTCAGGAGCTTCAGCCGCATCTGCGGCGTGAGGTTCGGGGGAAAGACGTAGTTGTGTTCGGCATCGCTCGAGGCCTTCTCGTTGTCGACCCGGATCAGCGAGGCGAGCGTCCCGCCGAAGATGGGCCGCACCGCGAGTATGAGCCCCACGAGGGAGAGAAACCCCCACTCAGGCTTGTGCCAGGCCGCAATACCCGCCGAGGCCGCAAGCGCCGTCGGGATGGCGAGGGCGACCAGCGTCTGGGTGCTCCGGGGCATCATCACGATGTCGTCGGTGTCCACGAAGAAGTGCGGGGGGACCTCGATCCAGCCCCACCTTGGCCTGTAGACCTCTCCGCCAGCCCCGCGCACCATGCAGGCCGCAAGGAACTCGCCGAAGCTGAGCGTCGCGCTCAGGAGCACCACGCTCGCCAGTACATCGACAACCGTGGTCGGGACCTTGGGGTGGAAGACGAGCGCCATCAGGATACCGGCGCAGAAGAGGATCGTCAGGGGCCGTGTGAGGACGCTGGGCCTTACCGCCCAGTTCCAGTCGTTTGCGAGCACCGGCTCCGGGCCGATGTCGGGCTCGAGCAGGATGTCGGCCCTCATCGCCTTCAGGATCAGCTCGTAGAACTCGCCGAGCGGCAGGCAGTGCCTGTCCAGGATCGCCGAGCCCAGAACCGAGGGGACCATCCTCGGCTTCTCAAATTGCTGCAGGATGTGCCACTGCTCGGGTGTGACCTTCAGGTACGTCTTCGCTGGGACGTTCTTCAGGACGTAGAGGCCGTTGATCAGGTCGCTGCGCTTGATCTGCGGCGCAAGGCAGAGGGTCTGAGCCGACAGGATGAGGTTGATGTCCATCAGCGTCGGCTCAGGTCACCGGGTTCACCCCGCCGACAGAATCCACGACAGCGGCCACAAGCTGCTTGTTCTCGAAGGGCTTCGCCAGGAAGCGGTGCTCCCGGAGATCAGTCGGCCACCACGAAACGTCGGTCAGGTGCCCGCTGATGAAGATCACGTTCAGGTTCGGGATGCGGGCGCACAGGCGCCGCACCAACTCGAGCCCGTCGACACGGGGCATGAGCACGTCGCAGATCACCACCGAGGGGATCGTCGACGAGGTCTTTATCGTCTCGAGCGCCTCAGCGGCGCCCTCCGCAAGGACGACGTTCCAGCCCGCGGACTTGAGCACGATATTGATCAGCTGCCTCATGGAGGGCTCGTCGTCCACGACGAGGATCCAAGGGGCGTCGGTCTGGCCGGGCCTGGGGGGAAGGTTCTCTAGGTCGGCGGTCATGCGGAGTGTCTCACGTGGATTGAAGGGCTGAGAAGCATCGACAGTGTTAATGACGGAGCGTGCCCGACACCGTCCATTGGAACAACTACGCATCGGGTCCCGGGTCATTGTCCATCAACAGCTTAAAAATTTTAGCAGGTTACGGACGGGAACCGCGCGCAAGTGGGCGCCATACGGGACAGCCCGGCCTACCCGAATCCCGGTGCTGCTCCCGTGCCTCGACCGCTTGACTTTGGGGTCTGGCGGCCGATGTATGGGCATAGAGATGGTATCCGCCTCCCAGGCCCTTCGACTTACTTTCGCGCACGACCTGTAAAGGACGCCGCGTAGCGGCGGGTCGTGCGTAGGCCTCTTCGAGCGTTTCCCGCCCCGGTCGGTGCCGACCGCACGGGCGTTGTACTCCCGTCAGAAACCAGCCAATCTCAATATTCCGATCCCATGCAGCCCGCCCCCGTCACAAAATACGCACCCTTTCCGCAGGTACCCCTGCCCAACCGCCAGTGGCCCAACCGCACGATCACGCGCCCTCCCATTTGGTGCAGCGTCGATCTGCGCGACGGAAACCAGGCCCTGGCGCAGCCGATGAGCGTCGAGGAGAAGGTCGAGTACTTCGACATGCTCGTGCGCATCGGCTTTAAGGAGATCGAGGTCGGATTCCCCTCCGCCTCCCAGATCGAGTTCGACTTCACCCGGCGCCTAATTGAGGAGAAGCGCATCCCCGACGACGTCGCGATCCAGATCCTGTGCCAGTGCAGGGAGGACCTGATCACTCGCTCGCTCGAGGCCGTAAAGGGGGCGAAGAACGTGATATTCCACCTCTACAACTCGACCTCGCCGAAGCAGCGCGAGTACGTCTTCAACCTCCCGAAGGCGGAGATTGTCCAGATCCCGGTTCGGGCGATCACCCAGCTCAAGCGCGACGCCGCGCCGCTGGTGGCCTCCGGCACCCAGCTGCGGCTTGAATACTCGCCCGAGAGCTTCACGAGCACCGAGCTCGAGTTCGCCCTCGAGATCTGCGAGGCCGTCTCCGACGTCTGGGGGCCGACCCCGGACAACAAGATCATCCTGAACCTGCCGGCGACCGTCGAGTACGCCACGCCCAACGTGCACGCCGACCAGATCGAGTGGATGTGCACGCACCTGACCCGGAGGGACTCGACCATCGTGTCCCTGCACACCCACAACGACCGGGGGACCGGGGTCGCCGCCACCGAGCTCGCGCTCCTGGCGGGCGCCGACCGCGTCGAGGGGACGCTCTTTGGCAACGGGGAGCGCACCGGCAATCTGGACATCGTGACCGTCGCGCTGAACCTCTACACCCACGGGGTCCACCCCGGCCTCGACTTGAGCGACCTGAACGGGATCAGGGACGTCTACGAGCGCTGCACGCGCCTGGAGGTGCCGCCGCGCCAGCCCTACGCCGGCGAGCTCGTCTTTACCGCCTTTAGCGGCTCGCACCAGGACGCGATCAAGAAGTCCCTGCCGCACCAGAAGCCGGGCAAGCCCTGGGACGTGATCTACATCCCGATCGACCCGGCCGACATCGGCAGAAGCTACCGCGCCATCATCCGGATCAACTCGCAGTCGGGCAAGGGCGGTGTCGCCTACGTCCTCGAGCAGGACTTCGGGTTCCAGCTGCCGAAGCTCATGCACAAGGAGATCGGCAAGGTCGTGAACGACCTCGCCGACTCGAAGGGCACGGAGCTGACGGCCGACGAGATCAGGGAGGCGTTCCAGGCGGAGTACCTCTCGCGCACCGCCCCGGTATCCCTGGAGCACTTCAAGACCACGGAGCGCGACTCCACGGTGAAGTGCGAGGCGCGGATCACGGTCGACGGCAAGCCCCACGCGCTCACCGGCTCGGGGAACGGCCCGATCGACGCCTTCGTGAAGGCGCTCGCCTCGACAAGCCTGCCCCGGTTCGACGTCCTCAACTACTCCGAGCACTCGCTCGGGGCCGGCGCAGAGGCGAAGGCCGTGAGCTACATCCAGGTGAAGCTCGAGCGCGGGTCCGCGTTCTTCGGCGCGGGCATCGACACCAACATCGAGCTGGCCTCGATCAAGGCGATCGTGAGCGCGCTCAACCGCGCCCTGCGGCCGGCCAAATGAGGTTCGAGCCCGCCAAGCGCCCGCTCACGGGCGAGACGCTAGAGTCCCTGGCCACCGCGCTCGCCGGCATCGGCGAGAAGCCTTTCCGTGCGACGCAGATCCTTGACTGGGTCTACAAGAAGCGGGCGCGGTCCTGGGACGACATGACCAACCTGCCGAAGGCGCTCAGGTCATGGCTCGAAGCGGAGTTCACGCTCATGCCGGCTTCCCTGGTCCTCAACCGCCACTCGGCCGACGTGACGGACAAGCTCCTCCTGGAGCTCGAGGACAAGTCGCTAATCGAGACCGTCATCATACGCGCACCCCAGGACGGGGTCGGGCCCGACCACTCCCGGAAGACAATCTGCATCTCCACGCAGGTCGGCTGCGCGATGGGTTGCGTCTTCTGCGCGAGCGGGCTTGCCGGGCTCAAGCGCGACATGAGCGCCGGGGAAATCGTGGCCCAGCTGCTGCAGGTTTGCTACGCCGAGGACCTGAGGACGCCGAGGGCCAGGTCCGAGCTCGCCTCCTTCGACAACATCGTGGTCATGGGCATGGGCGAGCCGCTCGCCAACTACGACGCCCTGATCCGCGCGCTCACGATCGTGAACGCCCCTTGGGGCCTCGGCTTCGGGGCCCGGCGCATCACGGTGTCCACGAGCGGGCTCGTGCCGAAGATCATCATGCTCGCCGACGAGCCCATCGGCTTCCGACTTGCGATTTCGCTGCACGGGGCGACCGACGAGGTGCGCTCGCAGATCATGCCGGTCAACAAGGCCTTCCCCCTTGCCAAGCTGATCCCCGCGGTGAAGACCTTCACGGAGCGGCACGGCAGGATGGTGACTCTCGAGTTCATCCTAATCGCCGATGTGAACGACTCGCTGGACCAGGCGCGCCGGCTCCGGGACATCGCTCTCGACCTCCACGCCCACGTGAACCTGATACCGTACAACACGGTGGAGGGCCTTCCATGGAAGAGGCCGGAGGTCGCAAAGCAGGTGGCCTTCGCCGAGGTCCTGGACCGCAGCGGCGTGTCCGTCACCCTCCGTCGTGAGAAGGGCCACGACATCGCGGCTGCCTGCGGGCAACTCCGGCTCAAGACCGAGCGCGAGCGCGAGGCCGCCCCTTTTCATTAAGAAAATTCATCTTGAAAGGTGGATGGAACTAAGGGCTACATATCCGTTTCATACGGGGCGTCAGCTCCAGTTTCCCCTTCTTTTCACACCATGATTGATGTCAAAGGCCTCGTAAAATCCTACGGACCAAAGCGCGCGGTGGATGGCGTCAGCTTCACCGTGAAACGCGGCGAGATCCTGGGCTTCCTAGGGCCCAACGGCGCAGGTAAGTCGACGACCATGAAGATGATAACCGGCTATGTACGGCCGGACGAGGGCACGGCCCGCGTGGACGGTGTCGATGTCCAGGAGGACCCGGTGGGCGTGAAGCGCCGGATCGGCTACCTGCCGGAGAACGCGCCAGCCTATCCTGAGATGACCGTTCAGGAATTCCTGCGATTCATCGCCGAGGTCCGGGGCTACAGCGACCCCAAGGCTCGCGACTCGCAGGTGGAGCGCGCGATAGCCCTCACCCACCTTTCCTCGGCCCGAGGCCAGACCATCGAGACCCTGTCGAAGGGGTACAAGCAGCGGGTCGGCTTCGCGCAGGCGCTCCTCCACGACCCAGCGGTGCTAATCCTCGACGAGCCCACCGACGGCCTCGACCCAAACCAGAAGAACGAGGTGCGCTCCCTGATCAAGAGCATGGCCGTCGAGAAGGCGGTCATCCTCTCCACCCACATCTTGGAGGAGGTCGAGGCGATCTGCACGCGCGTCATCATCATCTCCCGCGGCCGGGTGGTCGCCGACGAGTCGCCCGCGGCGCTCCTCGCCCGCAAGCCCGGAGCGAGGATGGACGAGATCTTCAGGAGCCTCACCGACACCGACGTATGAAACAGGTCAAATCCATCTTCAAACGGGAGTTCGCCGGGTACTTCAGGACGCCCGTGGCGTACGTCTTCCTCGTCGCGTTCCTGATGATCTCCGTGGCGCTCAGCTACTCGCGCTTCGGCGGCTTCTTCAAGGCGGGGATCGCCAGCCTCGACGCGTACTTCGGCTTCTTCCCCTGGCTTTTCCTCTTCATCGTGCCGGCGGTCGGCATGCGCCTCTGGTCCGAGGAGAAGCGCTCGGGGACGGCCGAGCTCCTCTTCACGCTCCCCGTGACAACGCTCGAGGCCGTGGTCGGCAAGTTCCTCGCGGGGTGGGCCTTCCTCGCCCTCGCGGTCCTGCTGAGCTTCCCAATGGCGCTCACGATCGGCTACCTGGGCAGCCCCGACTGGGGCGTCGTGGGGACCAGCTATCTCGGGGCGATCCTGATGGCCGGCGGGTTCCTCGGGGTGTGCTCCCTCACCTCGGCGCTCACCAAGAACCAGGTCGTGAGCTTCGTGATCAGCCTCTGCGTGTGTGCGGTCCTCGTTTTCCTCGGGTACAGCGGCTTTACGAGCTTCCTCGAGGGCTTCCTGCCGGTCGGCGTCTCCGACGCCGTCTCCAACTTCAGCTTCATCACCCACTTCAACCCCATGGTCCGGGGCATCGTCGACCTGAAGGACGTCGCGTTCTTCGTCTCGCTGATCGGGTTCACCCTCTTCCTGAACGTTGTCGCCCTCGAGCGCTAGAAAGGCAAAGCCATGACACGCGGAAAGAAGACACTCACGATCCTGCTCCTTCTCCTGGGCCTCGTCCTCGCCAATTACCTGGCGACCTCGGTGCCGCTGCGCTTCGACGCGACGAGCGAGAAGATCTACACGCTCTCGCCCGGGACACGGGCGCTCCTCGCAAAGTCCGGGGAGCAGACGACGCTCGACCTCTACTTCTCGCGCAACGCCGCCGGGCAGTTCGTCGAGTACAAGAACTACGCGGAGCGGGTGCGCGAGATGCTCCGCCAATACGAGCGCGCCTCAGGCGGCCGGCTACGGCTTAACGTCATCGACCCCGAGCCCGACACGCCCGAGGAGGAGAAGGCGACGGCCGCAGGAATCGAGCCGCAGACGCTGCCCGGGGGCGGGCAGTTCTACTTCGGACTCGTCGCCACCCAGGCGGACCAGCAGAAGGCGATCCCCGCCCTCACCCCGCAGCGCGAGCAGTTCCTGGAGTACGACGTCTCGGAGCTGGTCTACGGCGTCGGCCAGACCGAGAAGAAGAAGCTGGGGCTGATCACGAGCCTCCCCCTGCAGGGCTCGCCCGGGATGCCCATGATGGGGCAACAGGGTGCGGAGCCGCAGTTCGTCGTCAGCGAGTGGGAGCAAACCTACAAGATCGTCCCCGTGCAGGCCCAGGCGACTGAGCTGCCGAAGGACCTGGACGTCCTCGCGATCATCCACCCGGAGAACCTTTCCGCGAAGCTCCAGTTCGCGATCGACCAGTTCCTCCTCGCCGGCAAGCCGGTGTTCCTGGCCGTCGACCCGTCGAGCGCGTACTTCAAGCGTGCGGCGGGCCAGGAGGCCATGTTCGGCGGCCCGCAGCCCAACGTCTCGAGCGACCTGCCCGTCCTCCTGAACGGCTGGGGCATCGCCTACGACTCCCAGAAGGTCGTCGGCGACCCGGAGAACGCGGAGGAGGTGGAGCTGCGCGACCAGAGCCACCTGCGCTACCCGGTGTGGCTGAACCTGGCACAGGACAGCTTCAACGTGAAGGCACTGCCGACCGCGCAGCTCTCCACCGCCCTCTTCATCGAGGCCGGCAGCGTCGCGCTAAAGCCCGGTAGCACGCTCACGTTCACGCCGCTCGTCGAGACCTCGGCAAAGTCGGGGGACGTTCCCGCAGCGGCGCTCCAGTTCGCTCAGCCAGAGGAGGTCGCCCGCCAGGTCACCCCGTCGGGCAAGCGCACGATCGCGGCGCTTGTGACGGGAAAGTTCAAGACCGCCTTCCCGGAGGGCCCGCCTAGGGACCTCGCCCCGGCCGACAAGAAGGACACGAAGCCCGAGAAGGCCGACGAGACCTCGCTCAAGGAATCCAAGGCCCCGGGGCTCCTGATCATCGTGGCGGACACGGACTGGCTCTTCGACGACTACAGTGTGCGCAAGTTCAACTTCATGGGCCAGGCCGCCGCCGAGCCCTTCAACGACAACCTCTCGCTCGCAGCGAACTCCCTGGACTTCATGGCGGGGTCGCGAGACCTGATCTCGATCCGCGGCAAGGGCAACTCGGTGAGGCCCTTCACGGTCGTCAAGCGCATGGAGGCCGACGCCGCGGAGAAGTACAAGGAGAAGCTGACCGCGCTCGAGGCGAGGATCACGGAGGTCCAGGGCAAGCTCGCCGAGCTCCAGGGCAAGAAGAGCGAAGGCGGAAAGCTGATCGCCTCCCCGGAGGTGACCCGCGCGATCGAGGACTTCCAGAAGCAGTCCTCCGCGCTGCGCGGCGAGCGCCGCGCGATTCGCCGGAGCCTGCGCGAGGGGATCGACGCCCTCGAGAACCGGCTCCTGGTGGTCGACCTGCTCGGGACCCCGATCCTGGTGTGCGCCTTCGGCCTGTGGTACCAGAGGAGACGGAAGTCCTAGCCCCGCCCCGCTCCCCGACTCCTCCCGCACGAATCTGTACACGCGATGAAACTAAAGAACCTGATACTGAGCGTCGCGCTTCTCGCGGTCCTTTCGGTCGTGGCCTACCTGGGAAACCGGCCGGCCCCCGCACCGTCCGACGACCCGCGCGTCGGCAAGACGCTCCTTGACCCCGACACGGCCGCGAAGGCCTCGGCACTGGTCGTCTCGGACCAGGGCAAGCAGGTCGAGCTCGTCAGGCAGCCCGACGGCTCCTGGCGCGACCCGGCCTACTTCGACATGCCTGCCGACTTCGACAAGATCGCCCGCTTCGTCCAGGACCTGGACGAGGCGAAGGTGGAGCGCTTCGTGACGTCGAGCCCGGAGCGGATGGCCCGCCTCGAGTTCAAGGACGCCTCGGTCTCCCTGAAGGACTCCTCCGGAAAGCAGATCTGGAGTGTCACACTCGGGAAGACGCCGGACAACGGCAACGGGCGCTTCGTGCGCTTCGGCGACGAGCCGAAGGCCTTCCTCTCGGGCATCCACGCCTGGCTCGACACCGACCCCAAGAGCTGGGCCGACACGCGCCTGGTGGCGGTCAAGGCCGACGAGGTCGCAAAGGTCGTGGTCGCCTTCGAGGACGGCGGCTCGGTCGAGGTCTCCCGCGAGAAGAAGGATTCCCCGTGGACGGCCAAGGCCCCCGCCGGCAGGAAGCTCGTGGGCGAGAAGGTCAACTCGCTCCTGGCGACCCTCACCTCGCTCCGCTTCTCCGACACGACCGACCCGAAGGATCCGACGGCGGCCGAGGCGGCGAAGTTCATGCGCACGTTCACGGTCACCCCGTTCGGCGGCGCGCCGCTCGAGGTCTCCGTGGGGCGCAAGCCCGAGGAGAAGCACCTGAAGGTCCCGGTTGCCGACGCGAGGGACCTGATCGCGCCGCCCAAGGACGGCGCGGCCAAGCCCGACGTGAAGCCCGTGGCCCCGGAGATGGAGACGACTCCTGCCGGACCGGTCTTCGTCGTCGTCAAGAGCGCGGACCCGAAGGCGCCGATCAACGCCTTGATGGCAAGGCGGGCGTTCAAGGTGGACGACTACGTGTTCACGGGGCTTTCCCTGAAGAAGGACGACTTCTTCGAGGCCGAGAAGGCGAAGTAGTAACGGCGATTCGACCGCCCCGGCGTCTCCCCGCGACGCCCCCTCTTCGGGCTTGCCTCGTGTCCGTCTGCCGAGCGGCAGGGGGTTGAAGGCGCCAAAGGCTCACGTCCCTCTTCGCCGCCGGGGGGACCTTTCGCCTTCGATTTGCTTCCGAAAGTTCTTTACACATATCAACATTTCGCGATGCGTTGATATGTGTCTTTAGCCGATCGCCCCCTCTCTGAGCTCTTCGCGCAGCGCCGCCCGCTGCGGTCGATTGAATTCTTTCCGCCCAGGGACGACGCCGGGGTCGAGGCGCTAAGGAGGACCGCCGCCGCGCTGAAACCCATGTCCCCGGACTTTGTCTCGGTGACCTACGGGGCCGGCGGCAGCACCCGCGAGCGCACCGCGCAGGTGAGCGCAATCCTCCGGACGGAGTTCGGGTACACGGTCATGCCCCACCTGACCTGCGTCGGGCATTCCCGGGCTGAGCTCGACGAGGTGGCCGACCGCATCCACCGCGACGGTTTCCGCAACATCATGGCTTTGCGGGGGGACCCGCCAAAGGGGACGACGGAGTTCAGGGCGCCGGCCGACGGCCTGTCCTACGCGAACGAGCTCGTCGCACTCCTGAAGGCGCGACACCCGGACTTCTGCCTGGGCGTGGGTGGGTACCCCGAGAAGCATCCCGAGGCCCCCTCCGCGCAGTCGGACCTCGAGTCGCTCAAGCGCAAGGTCGACGCCGGGGCCGCTTTCGTCACGACGCAGCTCTTCTTCGACAACAGCCTCTACTACGGGTTCGTCGACCGTTGCCGCCGGGCCGGGATCACGGTGCCGATCGTGCCGGGCATCATGCCCGTCCTCTCCCTCAAGCAGATCCAGCGCTTCACCTCGATGTGCGGGACCACGCTTCCCGCGGCGCTCGTGCGCCGGCTCGAGGCCGCCGGAGAGGCGGCCGAGATCGTCGAGGCGATCGGGATAGACTGGGCGCTCCAGCAGATCCGCGACCTGCTGGCCCGCGGGGCGCCGGGCTACCACCTTTATATTCTAAACCGCGCAAAAAGCGCGCTCACGCTGGCGGCCGGACTGGCCGCCTAGCCGCCGGCGAAGACGGGCCTGAAGCCCGCCTCAGAGAGGATCCGAGCCACGGTCTCTCGCTGGTCCCCCTGGATCTCGATCCGTCCTTCCTTGACTGTGCCGCCGCAGCCGCACGCCGCGCGCATCCTCTTTGCGAGCTGCTCCTTCTCGGGAAGGCCGATCCCCGTGAACCCGTCGACGACCGTCACCGTCTTGCCGCCGCGCCCCCCTTTTTCGCGGGTGATGTCGACGCGGCCGCGGTTCCGGGGCGCCTCGGGCTTGGCGGCCGGTGCCTGGCTCTCCTTAAGGGCGAACGCGGGAAGCCCCGTGGCATCCAGGCCCGCAAAGGGGTTGTGCCCGAGGCCCGACCCGCCCTCGACTGGAAGCTTGTCGGCCACGCGCCTATCCGCGCCCGCCGCAGGACCCGGCGGGGATATCGGATTCGCCACCGAGGAACTGGAGGGCCTTGGGGTAGCTCCGGCGCTCGAGAAAATGCACGAGCTGCGGGTGGAGTGCCCCCCTGCCCGACTCAAGGAGCTCGTCCAGCCGGGCCATTCCCTCGGAGATGCACGCCCCATCAGCGCGCTTAATGCCGTCCAAGAGCAAGATAAGGGATTCTTTGATTTGGTCTTCCATGGCCTTCAGGGCGAGAACCGAGTCTAATACAACCGCCCCCTTTGTGAAGCGCGATTGCAACTTGGGAGGCTGATTCCAGCCGGGCTTGAGTTGCGGCCCCCATCATGCAAGCGTTGTCCAAACCCTTCTTTTCACGAGCCGGTGTGGAAACGCCCCGGCACCACTGATGAATTCCACGACACTTCCCACACGCGCCAACTTAGACGTCATCGAGGCGACCTACCGCCAATGGCTCGACAACCCGGATGGGGTCGACCCGACATGGAGGGCGTTTTTCCAAGGCTTCTCGCTCGGCAACAACGGCGCCTCCATCTCGGATCTGATTGCCAGCCAGTCACATCACACGCCGATCATCGACAGCAGCAAGCAGTCGCAGGTGAGGAACCTGGTGTTCGCCTACCGCGCCATCGGCCACCTCCAGGCCCACGTCGACCCGCTGAGCGAGCCCCCGGCAAAGCTCGCCAAGCTCGCGCTGAGCGAATTCGACCTCGGGGACGAGGACCTCGACACCTCGTTCAACCTGGTCGCCTACCGCGGCGGCGGGCAGATGAAGCTGCGCGACGTGATCGCCTCGCTAGAGAAGACCTACTGCGGTCACGTCGGCGTCGAGTACGCCCACATCCAGGACAAGGACTGCAGGCTCTGGCTTCAGGAGCGGATCGAGTCGACGATGCTCCAGCCCTCCTTCACGCGGGCGCAGAAGGTCCGCATTCTCCGGCGGGTCCACAAGGCCGAGCTCTTCGAGAAGTTCCTGCACACAAAGTACGTCGGCCAGAAGCGTTTCTCTCTGGAGGGCGGGGAGACGATCATCGCGGCGCTGGACGCCGTGATCGACCACTGCCCGGCCGCCGGCGTCGAGGAGATCGTGATGGGAATGGCCCACCGCGGCCGCCTCAACGTCCTTACAAGCGTGATGAGGAAGTCCTTCGACCAGCTCTTCGAGCAGTTCTCCGAGAACTACATACCCGACACGGTCGGCGGGGACGGCGACGTGAAGTACCATCTTGGATACGAGTCCATCCTCACGACCACCTCCGGGGAGAAGGTGGAGGTTCGCCTCGCGGCCAACCCCTCCCACCTGGAGATCGTCAACCCCGTGGTCGAGGGCAAGGCGAGGGCCCGCCAGCGGATCCGCGGGGACTCCGAGGACCGCAGGAGGGTGCTCGCGCTCCTCATCCACGGAGACGCCGCCGTGGCGGGACAGGGCATCGTCGCCGAGACCCTCAACTTCTCGCAGCTGCCAGGCTACAGGACCGGAGGCACCGTCCACTTCGTCATCAACAACCAGATCGGCTTCACAACCGACCCACAGGACGCGCGCTCCACGCGCTACTGCACGGACGTGGCGAAGATGATCGAGGCGCCCATCTTCCACGTCAACGGGGACGACCCGGAGGCCGTGTGCATGGTCGCCCAGCTCGCGCTTGACTTCCGCGTCCGCTGGAAGCGCGACGTGTTCATCGACATGTACTGCTTCCGCCGGCACGGCCACAACGAGACCGACGAGCCGTCCTTCACGCAGCCAATGCTCTACAAGAAAATCGCGGCCCACCCGCTGGTGTCCGCGCTCTACACGGAGAAGCTGGTGGCCGAGGGCACGATCTCGACGGCGCAGCGCGACGCCATCAAGGCCGAGTACTCGACTGCGCTTGAGGAGAACCTTGCCAAGGCGAAGGAGAGGGAAGCCGCCAAGGCCGCTAAGCGCGCTAGGCCGAGGGACCCCTTCAAGGGATCCACCGCCCAGTTCCAGCCCGCCTACCACCACAGCCCGGTGAATACCGGCGTGTCCTTGGGGGTGATCGAGGGGATCGTCAAGGGCCTCACCACGGTCCCGGCGACCTTCAAGGTGAACCCCAAGATCCGGCGCCTTCTCGACGCGCGTCTCGCCGCCTTCCGGGACGGCGGGCCCGTCGACTGGGGCTTCGGCGAGGCGCTCGCCTTCGGCTCGCTCCTGATCGAGGGGCGCCCGGTCCGCCTCTCCGGGCAGGACTGCGAGCGCGGCACCTTCAGCCACCGCCACGCCGTGCTCACGGACATCGAGAGCGGCCAGAAGTACACGCCGCTCAAGAACCTGGACCCGAAGCAGGCCCGCTTTTGCGTCTACAACTCCCTTCTCTCCGAGGCCGCCGTCCTCGGCTTCGACTACGGCTACTCGATGGACTACCCGGACATGCTCTGCCTCTGGGAGGCACAGTTCGGGGACTTCGCCAACGGGGCCCAGGTCGTGATCGACCAGTTCATCGTCAGCGGCGAGTCGAAGTGGCAGCGCACCTGCGGGATCGTGCTGCTCCTGCCCCACGGCTACGAGGGCCAGGGCCCGGAGCACTCCTCCGCGCGCCTCGAGCGCTTCCTGCAGTCGTGCGCCGAGGACAACATCCAGGTCGCCAACGTGACGACGCCCGCACAGTACTTTCACCTCCTGCGCCGCCAGGTGATGCGGGAGTTCCGCAAGCCCCTGATCGTCATGTCGCCCAAGTCTCTGCTTCGCCACCCGGGGGCCGTATCCCGGATTCCGGAGTTCACGGACGGGGCCTTCCAGGAGATCATCGACGACCCGACCCAGCCCGGACCGGCCGCGCGGGTTGTCCTGTGCTCGGGCAAGATTTATTACGACCTGATCGACTACCGGGAGAAGAACGGGATCAAGGACACTGCCGTCGTTCGGATCGAGCAGCTCTACCCGCTGCACACCGACCGCCTTGCCGAGATCGCCGCAAAGTACGACGGGGCGCGCATCGTGTGGTGCCAGGAGGAGTCGCTCAACATGGGCGCCTGGTCCTGGATCTGCCCGCAGCTCACCGACATCTTCCGGAAGATCCCGCTCTACGCAGGCAGGGGCGCCTCCGCGTCACCCGCCGTCGGCTCATTGGCCCTTCACCGGCTTGAGCTGGCGGGGCTCCTGGAAGACGCCTTCACCCTATAAAAAACATCATGCCTCTCGACGTCAAAATCCCGCCCATGGGCGAGTCCATCAGCTCTGGAATCCTGGCCAAGTGGCACGTTAAGAGCGGGGACTCGGTGAAGCCCGAGCAGCCCCTCTTCGAGCTCGAGACGGACAAGATCACCTCCGAAGGCTCCGCCGAGGCGGCCGGTGTGATCACGCTGACCGTCGAGGCCGGCACCGAGGTGAAGATCGGCCAGGTCGTCGCGACGATCGAGACCGGCGCCGCGGCGCCCGCCGCCGCCCTTTCCACTGCCCCCGCGCCCGCCAAGCCGGCGGAGGCCCCCATCCAGTCCCCCGCTGTCAGGCGAATCGCTTCGGAGTCGGGGGTCAACCCCGCGGATGTCGCCGGCACGGGCAAGGCGGGGCGCGTCACCAAGGGCGACATGCTCGCCGCATCCGAGAAGCCGGCGGCGCCCATGCCCTCCGTGCCCACCCCCGCGCCGGCCCCGAAGGCCGCGCCCACTTTGCCGCCCGCCGCCGCGGGCGAGCGGCAGACCCGCAGGAAGCTCACGCCACTCCGGCAGAAGATCGCCGAGCGGCTCGTCTCGGCCCAGCACTCGGCGGCGCTCCTGACGACCTTCAACGAGGTCGACATGTCAGCCGTCATGGCGCTCCGCTCGAAGCACCAGGAGGAGTTCGTGAAGAAGTTCGGATTCAAGCTCGGCTTCATGTCCTTCTTCGTGAAGGCGGTCGTCCACGCGCTGCGCGAGGTGCCCGCGATCAACTCGCAGATCGAAGGGGACACCCTCGTCCAGAACCACTACTATGACATCGGGGTTGCCGTCTCGACCGAGAAGGGCCTCATGGTCCCGGTGATCCGCGGCTGCGATGCCCTGGCGATGCCCGCCATCGAGCGGGCGATCTCCGACGCGGCGGGCCGCGCCCGCGAGGGCAAGATCACCCTTGCCGACCTCGAGGGCGGCGTCTTCACGATCACCAACGGCGGCACCTTCGGCTCGCTCCTGTCGACCCCGATCATCAACCCGCCCCAGAGCGCGATCCTCGGCATGCACGCGATCAACGACCGCCCGGTCGCCGTGGACGGCCAGGTCGTCATCCGCCCGATGATGTACGTCGCCCTCACCTACGACCATCGGCTGGTGGACGGCAGGGAGGCCGTGACCTTCCTCGTGAAGGTGAAGAAGGAGATCGAGGACCCGGCCCGCCTGCTTCTCGGCCTCTAGGCCCAATCTTCAACATGGACGCCTACGACCTGGTGGTGATCGGAGCGGGGCCCGGCGGCTACGTCTGCGCGTTCCGCGCGGCGCAGCTCGGGATGAGGGTCGCCCTCGTGGAAAAGCGCGCGACGCTCGGGGGAACGTGCCTTAACGTGGGCTGCATCCCGAGCAAGGCGCTGCTCTACTCCTCCGAGCAGCTGGTGTTCGCACGCGACCACGCCAAGGACCACGGGATATCGACCGGAACGGTCACGGCCGACGTCGCCGCGCTCATGCGCCGCAAGGACGCCGTCGTGACGAAGCTCGTCGGCGGCGTCTCGGCGCTCGCCAAGGCGCGGAAGGTGACTGTCGTGACGGGGACGGCCGCGTTCACCTCGCCGACCACGCTCGCCGTGAAGGGGCCCGCGGGCGAGAAGGCCCTCTCGGCCAAGAACTTCGTCGTCGCGACGGGCTCGGCTCCTGTGGAGCTGCCCTTCATGAAGTTTGACGGCAGGAGGGTCGTCTCCAGCGACGACGCCATCGCGTTCGACTCGGTCCCCGCTGCGCTCGTGGTCGTGGGCGGCGGCGCGATCGGCCTAGAGCTAGGCTCTGTGTGGGCGCGCCTTGGAAGCGCCGTCACCATCGTGGAATTCCTGCCGAAGATCGTGGCCGCGTACGATGACGACGTCGTGAGGACGTTCTCGAGGGCGCTGCAGAAACAGGGCCTGAAGATCGAGACCGGGACCAAGGTCACCGGCCTGAGGGAAGAGGGCACCAAGTCCGTGCTCCTCGCCGAGCGCGACGGCAAGCCCCTGGAATTTCCGGCCGACAAGGTCCTGGTTGCCGTCGGCCGGCGCCCCTTCACCGAAGGCCTCGGCCTGGACAAGGCGGGGGTCGCGCTCGACGACAAGTGCCGTGTGAAGGTTGACGAGAAGCTTCGCACCTCGGCCCCGGGGATCTGGGCCATTGGCGACGTGGTCGCCGGGCCGATGCTCGCCCACAAGGCCGAGGAGGACGGGGTCGCGGTCGCCGAGTGGATCGCCGGTAAGGCAGGCCATGTGAACTGGGACCTGGTCCCCGCCATCGTCTACACGGAGCCGGAGGTGGCATCGGTCGGGCTGGGTGAGGACGCGGCAAAGGCGCGGGGTCTCTCGGTCAATGTCGGCCGGTTCAATTTCGCGGCCAATGGGCGCGCGATATCCGGCGATGCTACGGATGGCTTCGTCAAGGTGGTCGCCGACGCGAGGACGGACCGGATCCTCGGAGCGCAAATCATTGGCAGGGGGGCTGGGGAGTTGATCTCAGAGATCGTCACCCACATGGAGTACGGCGGGAGCGCCGAGGACCTGGGTAGGACGATCCACGCGCACCCCACGCTGAGCGAGGCGGTGAAGGAGGCGGGGCTTGCCGTCTCCAAGTCCGCGATCCATGCGATTTGACACGGGTGCCGGTAATCTGAAACCTAGCGCGTCAAGGCCCGGCACGGATGTCGGGCCCAAGAACGTGACGGCAACCACTTCCACCACCCAGTTCATGCAGCGGTCCCCCGGGAGGCATGCCCGCGCGGCGGGACAACCGCTTCCATCGCGCACATGACCCCCGCAGAACGCGAAGAGGCCCTTGAACGCCGAGAGGCCAACGCGGCCATCCTGATGGCCAAGCTCGAGAAGGACCGCCAGGCGCTCGAGGCGGAGATTTCGGCTTCGGCGGCGGCGTCCAAGGCAGCGGCCTCCATCAACCGGGCACTCCAGGCCGACGCGGCGAAGAAGGCGAAGAACCTCGAGGCCGAGTGTGTGCAATGGGAAGCGAAGCTTTCCCGCCTGAAGGCGGAGGTCGGCAAGGCGACACCCCAGGTGCCGGTTTCTTCGCGAAGCGACGAGGAGATAGCCAAGGACAAGGCCGAGATCGCGGCCGCAAGGGCGCAGCTCGCGGTCGACAGGGCGGCGCTTGAGTCTGAGCGGGCCGAGTCGGCCGCGACCCAGGCGAAGAACAAGGCCGAAACGCAGGCCTTGGCGGAGCTCAGGGCCCGGCTTGTGACGATCCGGAGCGAGATCGAGGGCAACGTGAAGCTGCGCGAGGCGGAGGTCCGCAAGAAGGAAGCCGCCTTCGAGGCTGAGCGCACGAAGCTCCAGGAGAGGGCCGACGCCCTGATGCGCGCGGAGGCGCAGCAGTCGCAGGAGCGGGCGAAGATGGAGGCCCAGATCGCCTCGCTCGCCGCCAAGGAGGTCATGTTCGAGGAGCGCAGCCGCCAGCTGCAGGAACGGCTGAAGAACTTTGCAAAGGCGTAGGGACCAAGAGCAGCCCACCCCAGCGCAACCCATGCCCACGTCCGACGAAAACAAGGTAATCCTCGAGATCTCAGAGTACTCGCTCCACGCGCTGAGGGTGAGCAAGGGGGTCGTTGAGGCGGGGGGCGAGTGCCTGCTGGAGAACAAGCCCGCAGTCGAGGCCCTCCTCGATGCGGTGGCGCCGGCGAGGAAGACCGAGGGCCTGCCCGTCACGGTGGGTGTGTGGCCCGGCCAGGCCGGATGGCACGTTTCCACGTCGACGGAGGCGATGCTCGACCGCACCCCCGACGCGATTCGGGCCATCGCCCTCGCCGACCAGAAGGAGCCCATCCTCTTCGCCGTGTGCAACGCCAACGACGGCGGCGCGGTCCTGCCGGACGGGCTCGACAAATGGGTCCTCGCGCATTCGCCGCAGGAGGCGCAGATGAAGGTGGGCCTGGTTCTGAAGGACCTCAATGCCGACGCGGAGGGCGCCACGCCTGCAGCCCTGGCGTCGCTGGGCTCGGTGACCGCGGCGATCAAGCGTGGGGCCGGCGAGGCGCCCGTGATCGTCTGGGACCTCGGGGCCAAGGCCTCGACCCTGATCCTTGTCACGGGCGACGGGGCAGACGCCTGCGCACCCTGCGCGATCGGCGTGGAGTCCATCTTCGAAGCAGTCCAGCAGGCCCTTAAGTTGAAGTTCCGCGGAGCAGCCGAGAGGTTATTCTTCAACGAGACGTACGACTTCACCGACGCCGGCCCGAAGATCGGGGCCGCGATCGCCGCGCGCCTAAAGGAGGCGGTTGCCGCCCTACCCTCGTGCGCGGCGACGCCGGCCCTCACCTGCCTCGGGCTGACCGCGAAGCAGTCCTGGTTCGTGCGCGAGAGCGCGGCCTCGGCCGGTCTCGTCCCGTGGACGCCGGACCTGGCGGCAGTGGCCGCCGGACTCGGTCTCTCCTTTGCCAGCGCCGAGGTCCA
>CAISPT010000086.1 GCA_903887455.1 uncultured Opitutaceae bacterium
GCGCCCGGTACAGATCGAGGGGCGTCTTCGTGAACGGCCTCTTGAACCGCTGCGACGGCACGACCTGGATGATGTCGCCGGCGCGGATGTACTCCTTGACGCTGTCGACGAGCAGCTCGTACTGCGGCCGGGTGAAGTTTCCAGGCGGGACCTCGACCTTGGGCGCGCTGGCGACCGGCACCGGGGCCAGGGAGCTCGGCTGCCGTAGGATCTCGAAGAGCTCCCGGAGTTCCTTCTCTGCCGCCGCGTGGGCCCGGGCGGCGTCGCTCGGGTCGGATCCCTCCACATGGGCGTTCACGCACAGGCGCAGCGTCTGCTTCGCTCGGTCGAAGATCAGGAGGCTGTCCGAGAGCATGAAGTAGGTGAGGGGGACGGCCAGCTCGTCGAGGGCAGCGGCCGGAACCGTGCTCTCGATCCGTGTCACGTACTCGTAGCTGATGAATCCGACGGCGCCGCCGGTGAACCGCGGCAGCCCGGCGATCTTCACGGGCTTGAACTGCCTGAGCTCCTCCTCGATCAGGGTCAGCGGATCGGACGGGGTGGGAACCGTGCGCGCGGGCCTTCCAGCCTCGGTGATCACCGTGGACTGCGGCCCGCAGGCGAAGACCTTTCGGGGCCGGCAGCCGATGAAGCTGTAGCGGGAGAGGCGCTCGCCGCCCTCGACGGATTCGAGGAGGTAGGCGGGGCCGTGGTCCCGGAGCTTCGCATACGCGGAGACCGGCGTCTCAAAATCGGCCGTCAGGTCGGTGTAGACCGGGATGAGGTTGCCGGTGCGTGCAAGGGCGATGAATTCGTCGCGGGCGGGATGGATCTCCATGGTCACGGGGTGTCGCTGGTGCGGGAGGCGTTTATCGGGCTCGGCGCAGCGAAACGACCCGGAATCGGATCCATTATCACGCTCGCCACCAATGATATATGGAACCGCCAGCGCGCCCTGAAAACGGCGGTCAGTCTGGGCGCAGACGTGGCAATTCCAATGGAGGGGATCACGGTGGAGGGCAGGTTCGGGATGAGGAGTCGGTCCGTGGGAACGGACTCCAAGGGTTTTGACACAATTCCGGGGCGTTAGGCCACCTAGAAGTTGGTCGGCCCGGCCCGCGGGGTCCGCTATCCCGACTGGCCCGGCGGCGGGGTCTCCAGATGGCCCACCGCGGGCCGGCGCAGGGCGCGGCTGGCAATAAAGAGGACGCCGGGCGCCGCCATGACGGCAAAGAAGAGCGTCACGCGCCCGTTGATCAGGGTCGGGTAGACCAGGAGGGCTGCCCCCGCCAGCACAAGGATGCCCCCGGTGAGCTCCCACCTCCAGCCCGCGAGGAGGCCGACCACAAGGGAGACAAACCCAAGGGCCCCCAGGAGCGCCACCAGGGTCACGGGCCCGGTGAAGGGTATCGGCATGTGCTCTCCCACGGCGAAAACCGCGAAGACGCCGAGGAGCAGGAGACCGAGTGCGCGGGCCGACCAGCGGCACGCGGTGGCGGACTTCGGGGTCGCATTCATGGGAAGGGAAGGGGGCTGTCAGCCCACGCCGTAGGGCGGGAAGACATAGTCGGGATCGAGCTCCAGTGTGGTTGCCACCGCCTTTGCGACCAGTCCGGCGAAGTACGGGTCCTCGTCGGGCATTCGACCGCGGAAGCGCCTGAGTTCGCACATGACCACCTGTCCCTCCGGGTTGAACAGGTAGATCTGGACCGCGGCCTCGTCGCGGCCCTGCCCGCTGAACAGCTCGGCGAAGAGGATGTACCGCCCCTCGGAGGGCGAGGACCTCACCCAGGTCGCGTACTCCTTCTCCCGGCCCCAGAGATAGCCGAGCTGATTATGCCACATTCCCTCGGGGAACCGCAATCCCGGGTGGGCCTCGGAGACCTCGATCGATGCCTTGGTACGGGACTTCATCTCGCGGGCGATCGCGCGGGCTAAGTCCGAGCACCACTCGCGGCCGCCGTTCCTCCAGCGGCCCTCGCCGCCTGCGGCATACATGACCGGCTCCACCCGGATTCGGCACGAGGACAGGTCCGCCTGCATGCGCCTGAGGCCCGCGCGGCACTTGACCAGCTCCGACTCGGGGGGCGCACCGAAGGCCCGCGCCAAGGGGGAAAGGAGTTGCTGGTGCGTGCAGGCGCAGAGGACCAGGCCGGCCAGGGTCGGTCCCACCCATCGCGCCACTGCCGCTCCCAAGCGGAGCCTCATGGCGCCACTCTCCGCCTTGGGTCGCCCCTTGGCTCCTCGTTTTTCGTGAAAGGCGTCGCATTTCTTGCAAACACGGGTGTCGACATTCCGGGATAATTCAGGGAGCGTCGCAGCCTCCTGACTACCCCTAACGAGACAGGGAATGCGCTGGTTTCAGCCACCAAACAGTTTGCGCGAGACGACCCTCGCACGAGCTGGTGGCATGTGCTCTCGACCCTGGGGCTCCTCGTCCTCGCGGCGGCCGGCACGAGCTGGCTGCTCCCGCTCTGGGTGCGCGTCCCAAGCAGCGTGCTCATGGGGTTCGTGATGATGCGCCTCTTCGTGATCTACCACGACCAGCAGCACCACGCGATCCTGTCCCGGTCGCGCCCCGCGGAGTTCCTGATGAAGGTGTTCGGGATCCTGGCGATCACGCCGAGCAGCGTCTGGCGCAGCTCGCACAACCACCACCACAAGCACAACTCGAAGCTCCGTGGCTCGGACATCGGATCCTTCCCGATCATGACCAAGGACCAGTTCGCCAAGAGCAGCCGGTCGGAGCGGGCGAGCTATCTCTTCGTGAGGCATCCCCTCACGATCCTCTTCGGCTACGTCTTCATGTTCCTCTACGGGATGTGCATCAACCCGTTTCTCCATTATCCCCGACGCCATTGGGACTGCCTGGCCGCCCTGGTGGTCCACGTGGCGATCGCCGCGGCGCTGGTGTTCTTCGGGGGACCTGCGGCCCTCGTGCTGTCACTGCTCGTGCCGTTCTTCATCACCTACGCGGTCGCCACCTACTTCTTCTACGCCCAGCACAACTTCCCGGGCGTCACCTTCAGGGACCAGGCTGGTTGGACCTACGAAAAGGCCGCGCTCGAGTCGTCGAGCTTCATGCGGACCGGCCCCGTGATGGGCTGGTTCACAGCGAACATCAGCTACCACCATGTCCACCACCTGAACGCGCGTATCCCGTTCTACCGGCTTCCGGAGGCGATGCGGGCGATACCCGAGATCCAGAGCCCAAAGGTGACCTCCCTTTCCCTCGCGGACATCCGCCAGTGCCTCGGCCTGAAGGTATGGGACGTCGAGACCCAGCGCATGGTGGGCGTCCAGGGACTCTAGGCTCCCCCGCTTCCCTTAACGCCTCCCGGAACCCCCAAGAGCAACATTCATCCCATGACCTTCACCGCAGCCGACCTTGCACGGGAACTCGGCGGAGAGGTCATCGGAGACCCTGCCGTCGCCCTCACGGGCTTCGCGTCCGCTGAGCGGGCGGCGCCCGGCGACCTCACCTTCGCGGAGAAGGACGCCTATTTCGCGGCGGCCGACGCAAGTGGCGCATCGGCGATCCTCGCATCGGGGACGATGGCCTCGTCCACGAAAGTGGTGATCCGGGTGCCCAATCCCAGGGTGGCCGCGGCGCTGGCGCTGGCCCTTTTTTATCCGCCGGAGGCGGCCGCGGCCGGTGTCCACCCGAGCGCGCAGGTGAGCACCACGGCCGTGGTCGACCCCTCGGCCGAGATCGGCCCCGGCTGCGTGGTGGGGCCCGGGGCCCGCATCGGCGCCCGGTCGGTCCTTGTGGGGGGCAACCACGTCGGCCGCGACTGCGTCCTCGGGGACGACGTCCGCCTCCACCCCAACGTGGTGCTCTACCCGGGGACCCGGATCGGCCACCGGGTGGCAATCCATGCCGGCACGGTGATCGGCTCGGACGGTTACGGCTACGTCTTCTCGGGCGGACGGCACCTGAAGATGCCGCAGGTCGGGTACGTTGAGATCGGGGACGACGTGGAGATCGGCGCGAACTCCGCTGTCGACCGGGGGGCGCTGGGGCCGACCCTTATCGGTGCGGGCACCGAGATCGACAACCTGGTCCATGTCGCC
>CAISPT010000087.1 GCA_903887455.1 uncultured Opitutaceae bacterium
CCGTGCACCTTGGCCGGGGGGCCCACGAACGGGCGGACCACGAGCGCGCACAGCCAGGTCACGGGCTTAAGCACCGTCCTGAGCCACCCGATAGAGTACACCACATAAGGCTGGAGCGTCCGGCGGTGCCTGACGCCGATGTTCTTCGGGAGCACCTCGGAGAAGATGAGGAGTGCGGCACCGAAGCAGACCGAGATCACGATCAGCGTCGAGTCGCTGTACGCGTGGGCGGCGACGGCGCCCACGACGACCGATCCCAGGCTGTTGGCCACCGTGTTGAGGGTCAGGATGGCGGAGATCGTGGCGTCGATGTCGCGCTTCAAGGCCTCGAGGAGGGCGCCGCGCCGGGGACGCGCCTTCTTCAGGGCCTCGATCTCGGCGTTCGTGGTCGAGAGGATGACCGCCTCCGTCAGGGAGCAGAAGAACGAGGCCCCGATGGTCGCCACGATCACGAACGGCAGCACGAACTGGAGCATGGGTGCAGGTTAGAGGCCCCGTGCCGGCATTCCGACTACAAAAGATTCTTGCAGGTGACGGTCGTTGGGTGGCTAGGTATACCCATGGCGCCCCTTAAACGCACCCCCCTCCGGGACTTTCACGCGGCACACAGTGCCAAGCTGGTGGACTTCGCGGGATGGGAGATGCCCGTGCAGTACCGCAGCATCCTGGAGGAGCACAAGGCGGTGCGCCGCGCGGCCGGCCTCTTCGACGTGAGCCACATGGGCGAGGTGGACGTGACGGGCCCGGGCGCGATGGCGTTCCTGAACGCCCTCGTCACCAACGATGTCTCCAAGATGTACCCGGGGCGGGTGATCTACTCCCCGATGTGCGCGCCGGACGGAGGCGTCGTGGACGACCTGCTGGTCTACATGCGCGGCGCCGACGACTACTTCCTGTGCATCAACGCGGGCAACATCGACACCGACCTGGCGTGGATTTTCGCCGAGGCGAAGGGCCGGGACGTGAAGGTGGCCGACCGCTCGGGCGCCTGCGCCCTCCTCGCGCTCCAGGGCCCGAGGGCACTCGCCATCCTGCAGCCGCTCACCGCGACCAGGCTCGACGGGATCAAGTACTATCATTTCGCGGGCGGCGAGGTGGCCGGCATCCCCTGCGTCATCAGCCGCACCGGCTACACCGGCGAGGACGGCTTCGAGCTCTACCACAACGTCGCCGACGACGAGGCGCTCGCGAAGGCACTCCTGGCGGCCGGGCAGCCCCTCGGGCTCGAATTGGCCGGCCTCGGGGCGCGCGACAGCCTGAGGCTCGAGGCGGGCTTCCCCCTCTACGGCCACGAGATCACGCGCGAGATCTCGCCGCTCACGGCGGGGCTCGGCTGGACCGTCAAGCTCGACAAGGGCTGCGACTTTAACGGCAGGGCGGCCCTCCTGAAGGAAAAGGAGGCGGGCGGCGCGAACAAGGTGGTCTTCTTCAAGACGGGCGACAGGCGGATCATCCGGCCGGAGACCCCGGTGCTTGACGCCGGCGGCGCCGTTGTCGGCCGCGTCCTCTCCGGCACCCTCTCCCCGATCCTCTCCGAGGCCATCGGCTCCGCGCTGGTCCCGGCGGGGGCCGCCACGGGCCCCCTCCAGGTGGACGTCCGCGGCACCCTGATCCAATTGCATCTCGTCAAACCACCCTTCATCGACCTTAAGAAGAAGTAACCATGAGCAACGTACCGGCTGACCTGCGCTACGCAAAGACCCACGAATGGCTGAAGAGCGACCCGGACGGGTCGGTCACCATCGGGATCACCGACTACGCCCAGGCCTCCCTGGGCGACATCACCTTCGTGCAGCTGCCGAAGGTGGGCGCGGTCCTGAAGCAGTCGGGCTCCTTCGGGGTTGTGGAGTCGGTGAAGGCGGCCTCGGACGTCTACGCTCCGGTCGCGGGCACCGTCCTTGCGGTCAACACGGCGCTCGACAGCGCGCCGGAGACCCTGAACCGCGACCCGTACGGGGAGGGCTGGATCCTCAGGCTCAAGCCCGCGAACTTGGCCGACGCCGGCGCCCTCATGGACGCTGCCGCCTACGAAAAGGCGACGGCCTAAGAAGGACCGCCGCCTTGGTACCTGGCCGGGGAGGGGAGGGGTGTTCAGCCCTTCCGCTCCATCTTGCGACGCTCGGTGGCGTGGAGGATCCGCTTCCTTAAGCGCAGGCTCTTCGGCGTCACCTCGACGAACTCGTCGGCGGCGATGTACTCGATCGAGCGCTCAAGGGAGAGCTTCGACGGCGGGGTGAGGCCCGTGGCGACGCCGGAGCCCTGCGAGCGGAAGTTCGTGAGCGCCTTGGCGCGCACGGCGTTGCAGGAGATGTCCTCATTGCGGGGGTTCTC
>CAISPT010000088.1 GCA_903887455.1 uncultured Opitutaceae bacterium
CCATCCACCAGATCTTCCAGACGCTGGTGAAGGCGCTGGCGCCGGTGATCCCCTTCACGACGGACGAGGCCTGGTCCTACGCCCGCACAGGGACTGAGTTCGGTGGATCCTCCCTGCACCTGGAGGATTGGCCGGCGGTGCCGGAGGCCACGGCCTCAACGTCCGCCGACTTCGGGGCGCTTTTGAAGCTGCGCGCCAAGGTGAACGAGGCCCTCGAGCCCCTCAGGGCGGCAGGCAAGATCGGCAAGTCGCTCGACGCGGCGGTCACCCTGCATGTCCCGGACGGCGACCCCATGCGGGAGGCCCTCCAGAAGAATCTCGGCTCTTTGCCGGAGATATTCATTGTTTCTGATGTGAAAGTGGAGGCGACGGCCGAACCAGGCGACCCCTTCAGCGTTGGTGTCCGCACCTGCGCTGAGCTTGGCCACGCACGCTGCCCGAGGTGCTGGCGCTGGGTGCCCGTCCTCGTCGAATCGCCCAAAGCAACAGTCTGCCCGCGTTGCGTTGAGGCGATGTAAGGCACTAGTGTAGACCCACCATCCCAAGACTCCCCATGGACAAGACAAAAAAAACCAAACCGTCTAAGAAGAAGGCTCACGCGGCGGAACCGAAGAAGGCGCACGCCCACGCGGCCGCCGAACCGGTGACCCCCGCGCAGAGCAAACGTCCCCCCATGGAAAAGCCATCTAAGAAAACAGCGCTTCGCGACAGCATCCTCGCCCGCAAGGCGGCCACGAAGCCCATTGCCTTCAGCCTCGACGAGGTCCGCGCGATCGCAAAGACCGTGACCGCGAAGGCCGAGTCCACCGCCAAGACCACGAAGGTCGTGGCGAAGCCCTCCGCGGCGCTCAGCGCCGCGCTCGAGAAGCCCGTGAAGCCGAACCACGTGAAGGCCGCCTCGCTCGCGGACATCCTCGGCTTCAACCCCAAGCGGACCAAGGCCGCAGAGGTGATCGAGGAGCGGGGAGTGCCCGAGAAGTTCAAGCGCTTCCACAAGCTCCTGGTCGACCTGCGAAAGCACCTGACCGAGGGCATCGAGCGCCACTCCGAGGAAACGCTCAAGCGCTCCGTCAAAGACGACGCGGGCGACCTCTCCTCGTACGGCCAGCACATGGCCGACGCAGGGACCGACACCTTCGACCGCGACTTCGCGCTCAGCCTTGTCTCCAACGAGCAGGAAGCCCTCTCCGAGATCGAGGCCGCCATCAAGCGCATCAAGGACGGCACCTACGGGATCTGCGAGATCACCGCGAAGCCCATCTCCAAGGAGCGCCTACTGGCCGTGCCGTTCACCCGCTACTCGGCCGAGGCCCAGAAGCAGATCGAGCGCCACCGCCACCACTCGCGGACCCAGGCGGGGCTCTTCGGCGAGGCCGGCGAAGAGGGCGGCTCCATCCCGCAGGACGACGGCGCAGAGGAGTGATGCAGTCCGTCGACCCAGGCGTCTCCCTCTCCTGGCGTGTCGTCAAGTACCGGCGGCTGATAACCATCGCCGCGGCGATCTTGGCCGCGGACCAGGCCACCAAGGCCTGGATCGCCTCCACGCTTCCCGTGAACACCTACGGGGAGGCCGCCGGCGCGATCAAGGTGATCCCCCGCCTCCTCTACATCGTGCACGTCGGCAACACCGGGGCGGCCTGGAGCGTCCTTTCGGGTCGCAGTATCCTCCTGGCGTCTCTCGCCGCGGCCACGCTCGTGGCAATCTACCTGGGGCGCAACCACCTCGGCCTGAAGTCACCGCGCACCCAGGCCTGCTTTGGGCTCATGTGCGGAGGGATCGCGGGCAACCTGATCGACCGCATCGCGCGCGGCCACGTGGTCGACTTCATCGACTTCCACTTCGGCTCCTACATCTACCCCACGTTCAACGTGGCCGATTCGGCCATCTGCTGCGGGGTGATCCTCTACACGGCCTATTCGCTGATGTCGCCGAAGAGCCTCGTCTAGGGACCTACTCGACGTTGGCCATCTGCTCGCGGATGCGCTCGAGCTCGTTCTTGAGCTCGATCACGCTCTTGGCGATCTCCAGGTCGTTGGCCTTGCTCCCGATCGTGTTGGCCTCGCGCCCCAGTTCCTGGAGGATGAAGTCGGCCTTCCGCCCGATCTCCTCGCCGGACCCGAGGAGCGCCGAGAGCTGTTCCAGGTGGCTCCGGAAGCGCGTGATTTCCTCGCTCACGTCGCAGCGGTCGGCAAAGAGGGCGATCTCGCGGAGCACCCTCTCGTCGCCGAGGTCGAGCTCGAGCCCGGCGTCGCGCAGGCGCTTCAGGAGAAGCGCGCGGTAGCCGGGCGCGACGGCCGGCGCCCGCTGCGCCACTGCGTCGATCGTCCTGCGGCAGAGGCCCACCCGCGCGGTGAAGTCCTCCAGGAGCGTCTCGCCCTCCTTGCCGCGCATCGCGGCGAAGGCCCCGAGTGCCTCGTCCACGCAGCGGGCCACCTCCACGCGAACTCCGTCCGCGGCCGGAACGCCGGCCTGGGTCCTCTGGGAGCTGGCGACCTGCCAGAGCAGCTCAGCCGTGGGCTCGAAAGGGATGTGGCGGGTGTCCGCGAGCGCAGCAAGGCGGTCGAGGACCGCCCCCACCGCCTCGTCGCTCCAGGAGGCGTCCGCCCTGCCCTTGCCCGCCTGGAACTCGACGTCCACGTGGACCTTGCCCCGGGAGGCGACGCGCCTCACGCGTTCGCCGATCTCCGCCTCAAGGCTCTCCCACTCCTCGGGCAGCTTCACGGAGAGGTCCAGCCCCTTCCTGTTCACAGAGTTCACCTGCACGGTGAGCGTGCCCCCGGCGAGCGCCGCACCCGCGCGACCGTATCCGGTCATGCTCCTCATAGCTTCTCGCCTATCAGCTTTGCGACCTGCTGCACGTCCTTGTCGCCACGGCCGCTCAGGTTGACGATCACGACCCCCTTAGGCCCCAGCGCCCGGGCCCGCTTCATGCCGTGGACGAGCGCGTGCGTGCTCTCGAGGGCAGGGATGATCCCCTCGAGCCTCGAACAGAGCTGGAAGGCGTCGAGCACCTCGTCGTCGGTCGCGTAGGCGTAGTCGATGCGGCCCTTGTCGCGGTAGTAGGCGTGCTCGGGACCCACGGCCGCGTAGTCCAGTCCCGCCGAGACCGAGTGGGTGAGCTCGATCTGGCCGTCCGGATCCTGGAGGATGTAGGTCTTGCAGCCCTGGAGGACGCCGAGCTTTCCGCCCGCGAATCGCGCCGCGTGGTCTCCCCTGGCGATGCCTCGTCCGCCCGCCTCCACCCCTGTCATCCTGACCGAGGGTTCGTCTAGGAACTCGAAGAAGAGGCCCATCGCATTGCTGCCGCCGCCGACGCAGGCGACGAGTTCGTCGGGCAGGCGGCCCTCAAGGGCCAGTATCTGCTCCTTGGCCTCGGCTCCGATCACCTTGTGGAAGTCGCGGACCATCTCGGGATAGGGCTTGGCACCGTAGGCGGTCCCCAGGATGTAGTGCGTCGTGCGGACATTGGTGACCCAGTCGCGCATCGCCTCGTTGATGGCCTCCTTGAGGGTCTTCTGGCCCGCGTCCACGCTGCGGACCTCCGCGCCCATCAGCCGCATCCGGAAGACGTTCAGGGCCTGCCTTTCCATGTCGACCGCGCCCATGTAAACCACGCACTCCAGGCCGAACTTGGCGCAGACGGAGGCCGTGGCGACGCCGTGCTGGCCCGCGCCGGTCTCGGCGATCACGCGCTTCTTGCCCATGCGAAGGGCCAGGAGAGCCTGCCCGATGGCGTTATTGATCTTGTGCGCCCCGGTGTGCAGGAGGTCCTCGCGCTTCAGGTAGATCTTGGCCCCGCCGCAGTGCGCGGTCAGGCGCTCGGCCAGGTACAGGGGCGTCGGGCGGCCGGCGAACACGGCGAGGTGGCGCCTGAGCTCCTTCTGGAACGCGGGGTCCGTGCGGACCTCGGCGTAGACGCGCTCGAGCTCCTCGAGCGCCGCCATGAGCGTCTCCGGCACGAAGATCCCGCCGTAGGGACCGAAATGGCCCGTCGCGTCGGGGACTGAGAAGCGGGCGGCCTTGGGTGCGGCGGTGGCTGGCATGCTCCGCTAAACCTTGGATCGGAGCGGCCCGGTGGCAAGACGCCTTCGCCGGGCTTCTTGACTTGTACATTTCGCGAATCCCACCAGATTTGCGGACGCGCCTGTCTGTTGGCGGGCGCCCGCGCCACCCCTCCGCGCGGGATTCGTCAGACCCCACTCGAAAATGAAATCGAAGCTCATTGCCGCCCTTGCGTTGCTCTCCGCCACTGCGTTCGCCGCAGAGCCCAATCCCGTAGGCCTCCAACTCTGGAGCCTGCGGCACGAGATGGAGGCGAGTGTCTCGGACGGTATGGCGCTCGTGCGGAAGATGGGCTTCACGGTCGTCGAGTCGGCCGGCACTTACAAGATGACGCCCGCGGAGTTCCGGGCCCAGGCCGATGCGCACGGGATCAAGATCGCGTGCGGGCATTTCTCCTATGATCGCCTCCTCACCGAGCCGGACAGCGTGATCGCAGAGGCCAAGGTCCTCGGCGTCTCCAACGTGATCGTGGCCTGGATTCCTCACAAGGGCGACTTCACGGTCGACGATGCCCATGTCGCGGCAAAGAACTTCAACAAATTCGGCGCAGCCCTCAAGGCCGCGGGCATCGGCTTCGGTTTCCACACCCACGGCTACGAGTTCAAGCCCGTGGCGGACGGAAGCTCGGCCTTCGACGTGCTCCTGAAGGAGACCGACCCGAAGCTCGTCTTCGTCGAGATGGATGTTTTCTGGGTGGTGGCCGCGGGCCAGGACCCGGTGGCGCTTCTTTCCAAGTACCCGGACAGGTTCAAGATGTTTCACGTGAAGGACATGCGCAAGGGAGCGACCGCTGTCGGCTACTCGGGCGGGGCTCCGGTTGAGGACAACGTGATCGTCGGCCAAGGCCGCATGGACTGGCCCGCCATCATCAGCAAGGGCCTGAGCGTGGGCGCCAACACCTTCTTCATCGAGGACGAGACCTCGGACCCGGTGAACAATATCCCCCCCAGCCTCACCTATCTGGCCACCCTCGGCCTCAAACCCTAAACTAGTATCCATGGACGCAAAACGCCTCTTCCTCGCCAGCCGCGTCGCGCTGGTCGTCACGGCAATGAGCTTCGCCCTCAGGGCCGGGGCCGTCGGGCCCTGGGCCGCGCAGTTCAACCTCTCCCATGAGCAGGTCGGCCTCGTCAACGGCACCGCCTTCTGGGGATTCACCCTGGCGATGCTCTTCGGCGGTCCCCTGTGCGACGCGATGGGCCTCGGGCGCATCATGGCGTTTGCGTTCGTCGGGCACCTTGCCGGCATTGTCCTGACGATCTTCGCCTGGAATTTCTGGAGCCTCTACCTGGGGACCCTGATCTTCGGCATCGCGAACGGCTCGGTTGAGGCGGCCTGCAACCCCCTCGTTACGACGCTTTTCCCGAACGACAAGACGACCAAGCTCAACCACTTCCACGTTTGGTTTCCGGGCGGCATCGTGATCGGCGGCGTCCTGGCTTACCTGCTTGAGAAGGTCGGCTTCGGCTGGAAGACCGAGTTCGCGACGATGCTGATCCCGCTGGCGATCTACGGCTTCCTCTTTGTCGGCCAGACCTTCCCGAAGACCGAGCGCGTCCAGCAGGGCATCTCGTACGGCTCGATGCTGAAGGCGTGCCTCCACCCGCTCTTCCTGCTCATGGTCGCCTGCATGTTCATGACGGCCTCCACCGAGCTCGGAAGCACGACCTGGATCCCGAACATCCTGACAAGCGCGGGCGTCCCCGGCATCCTGGTCCTCGCCTGGATCAACGGGCTGATGGCGGTCGGCCGTTCCTGGGCCGGCACCTTCGTCCACAAGCTCTCCCCTCTGGGCATGCTTCTGGTGAGCAGCGTCCTCAGCGGAATCGGCCTCTACGCCATGAGCCACTCGGCCGGTGTCGTCCTGTTCGCCGGCGCCACTATCTTCGCCCTCGGCGTCTGCTTCTTCTGGCCGACCATGCTCGGCTTCGTGAACGAGCGCTTCCCGAGCACGGGGGCGATGGGCCTGGCGATCATGGGCGGCTGCGGGATGCTAAGCGTCAGCTTCATCCTGCCTGTCCTCGGCAAGTACTTTGACGACGGCATCGCCCAGCGGATACCCGCGGGCCAGACCATACAGGCCCTTTCCTCCGCCCCCGACGGAAGCGACCTGGCTATCAGCTGGATGAAGATCCAGGCATCGGCCGGCCTCGAGATGCTGGGAAGGGTTGCCGTGCTGCCGGTCGTCCTCTTCGTCATCTTCCTGGTGCTCTACCTGACCCGGCCGAAGGCCAAGGCGCAGGCCTAGCTCGCCGCCATCGCCTGGCCGGCCTGCCACCCGGTCGTCCAGGCTGCCTGGAAGTTGAAGCCACCGGTGACCCCGTCGATGTCGAGGACCTCCCCGGCAAAGTAGAGCCCCGGGACCTTGCGGCTCTCCATGGTCGCCATGTCGACCTCGGTTAGGGCGACGCCACCGCAGGTGACGAACTCCTCCTTGTTCATGCTCTTTCCGGAGACCTCGAACTCCGAGGCTGTCGCCTGAAGCGACAGCCGCCGGAGGGCGTCGTTGGAGACACCCGCCCACGTCGCCTCCGAGCCGATCCCGGCGGCCTCAACAAGGCGGTCCCATAGGCGGGCGGGGATGTCGAGCGGGTTCGAGGTGGCCACCCTCCGCTTCGGGTGGGCCGCGCGGTCACCCTCCAGCCGGCGGAGCGCCGCGTCGCCCGTGTGGGCCGCGCACCAGTTCACCCCGAGCGTGAAGCGGTAGCCCAGGGCGTGGAGCTCCCGGGCTCCCCAGGCCGAGAGCCTAAGGACGGCCGGGCCGGAGAGCCCCCAGTGGGTGACGAGCACCGGCCCGGATTCCCTCAGGCGTGTTCCCTTCGCCGTCACGATCGCCTGCGCTGAGGAGACGCCGCCGAGGTCCCTCAGGCGCGGATCGTCGATGTTGAAGGTGAAGAGCGACGGGACAGGAGGCAGAACCGTGTGGCCCAGCGTCCCCGCGATGGAGGGTCCGGAGCCCCCCTTGACACCCCCGGTGGCCAGGAGCACCGAGCGGGCGTCGACCCGCACACCGGACGAGAGCTCGGCGCGCAGGCGGGCGCCGCCAATGCCGTCGATCACCTCGAGCGACCTTAAGCCGCAGCCAGTTGACAGGAGGACCCCGCAGTCCCGCGCGGCGGCTTCCAGGCACCCGGCGATCGTCGCGGAATCGTCGGTCACCGGGAACATACGGCCGTCGGCCTCGACCTTCAGCTCGACGCCCCGGTCCCGGAACCAGGCAACGGTATCCGAAGGATCGAAGCGGCTGAAGGGACCGATCAGCTCGCGAGCACCCCTGGGATAGCGCTTGGAGAGCTCCCTCGGCTCGAAGCAGGCATGGGTCACATTGCAGCGCCCTCCGCCGGATATCCTGACCTTTGAGAGAGTGTGGGCTGTCGCCTCGATGAGGCGCACCTGAGCGGACGGATCCGCCTCGGCGCACGTGATCGCGGCGAAGAAGCCGGCCGCCCCGCCACCAACGACAAGGATCGTCTTTGGTTCCGCCATGGGTGGACAGCGGGCCCCTTCGTCCTAGGACCGCTTCACGGTCACCAGCGTCAGGTCGTCGCGCTGGCCCACCGTGCCGGAAAACCGGCGCACGCTCTCCAGAACGCCGTCGTTGATCTCGCGGGCGGAACGGGTGTGAAGCGAGCGGACGACGTCGGCCAGCCGCGCGCTCGAGTACTCCTTGTCCTCCTCATTGGGAGCCTCGGTCACGCCGTCGGTGTAGAGGACGAACGTGTCGCCCTTGCCGAAGGGCTCGACTTTGTCCTCCATGGCCGAGGCGAAGAGCTCGTCGGGAACGAGCCCGACCGGCATGCCCTCGGAGCGCACCAGGTGCGTCAGGTAGGCCCCGGTTGCCGGGTCGCGGCGCGCGAAGAGCGGAAGCTCGTGACCCGCCCTGGAGAACGTCACGCGGTCGTTCTCGATGTCGATGATGGCGTAGAGGACGGTCACGTAGATCTCGCCCTTGATGTCGGCGCCCATGGCGCGGTTGAGCTCCACCAGAGCCGACGACGGCGACTCGTGCCTCGGCGCGATCTGGCGGAGGTTCGTCCGGCAGACGGCCATGTAGAGGGAGGCGCCGATCCCCTTGCCGGAGACGTCCGCCACAACAATGCCGAGCCGCGTCGGCGACAGGACGATGATATCGAAGAGGTCGCCCCCCACCCGCTGCGCGGGGGCGTAGCGCGCGTCGAAGTCGAGGCCGGCGAACACCGTCGACTGCGACGGCAGGAGCATCTTCTGGATGCCGCTAGCGATCGAGAGGTCCAGGTCGAGCTGCTTCCTCTCGATCTGCAGGTTCAGGAACTCAGCGTTGTGGAGCGCGAGCGCGGCCTGCTCGGCCAGCGACTGCATGAGCGAGAGCTCGAGCTCCGAGAAGAGGCTGTTGTCGACGGGGTTGGCCACCACCAGGACACCGAAGAACCGGTCCCTGAAGCGCATGGGGACCGCGATCACGCTCCGGACCAGGAGGTTCGGGTCGTCGTGCTTGACGATCGTCGGGTCGCTGGCCGCGTCCGCGATCAGCTCGCCGCGGCCCGTCTGGGCGACACGGCCGGCAATGCCCTCGCCGACTGGGAACTCCTCGGACTTTAGCACCTGCTCGATGAACTTGGCGCGGGTCGTCAGCTTGCCCTTCACGTGGTCGGGTAGCGGCCGGTGCGGCGGGAACAGGCCCTCGACGGCGACGCCCCTCATCGTGTCCGCGGGCGTCCGCTCGAAGATGCAGGCGCTTAGCGCGCCCGTGACAAGAATCGAGGCGTGCACGATGCGCTGGTGCAGTTCCTGGCGAGAGAGGCCCTCCCCGAGCGCCTCGGCCATCAGGTGCATGAAATCGAGGGCGCGCTGGCGGTCAGCCACGGCCCGCGCCCCCTGCTCCTCAAGCCTGTCCATCTGGCGCCTCTGGCGCAAAAGCGCGGCTCCCAGGACAGCGGCAACCAAAAGGAGGCTCGTGAGTGTGAAGAAAAGCATGGAGAGGCCCCCGGACCACGCGGGCGGCCATTCGGGACAGTGAACAGGAGACTCTAGCCCTGCTCAACGCGGTTCTTCATGAAAACAAGGACGTCCTGGAACTTGCCTCGGTTGGTCTCGTCGGCCGCAACAAGGTTCTCGTGGGCCTCAAGGACGAGGCGCGCGTTCTCGAGCTCGCCGCGGTCGCCACACACGAGCGGCGTGTTGCACGCCTCGGCGCCCGCCGCGCCCTCGCTGATGTCCACCGTGAGCAGCTTGTGCAGCCCGAGGTTCCTCACGAGCTCCAGGTTTCGCTGGCCCATTCGGGTGAGGACAAGGCTTCCCTTCGGGTTGCACTTGCGCAGCTCAAGTGCGAATCCGGCCAGGACCCCGAGGAAGGTCGAGTCCATGCTGGTGCACCTGAGGAAATCAACGACGAACCTGGTCCTTCCCGCCTTCATCATCTGCGCCACGAAGTCCCGCAGGCAGGCGCTGTTCAGGAAGCTCGCCCGGCCCTCGATCCGGACCACGACCGGGTCGGACGACGGGTCGACCAGGTACACCGGCTTTGCCGTTTCAGGAATCACGCTTTCGACAGGATTTGCCGGAGGACGTAGGGGAGGATCCCGCCGTGCTGGTAGTAGTCGATCTCGATAGGGGTGTCTATCCGGCAGCGTACCGGAACATCGAGGTTTTCGCCCCCCTTGCGCGTGATGCGAAGGGTGAGGTCCTGCTGGGGCTTGAGGGCATGGCCGAGGCCGAGGACCGCGTAGGTCTCAGACCCGTCGAGCCTGAGGGTGGCGGCGGTCGTCCCCTCCTTGAACTGGAGGGGAAGGACGCCCATTCCGACAAGGTTGCTCCTGTGGATGCGTTCGAAGCTCTGGGCCACGACGGCCTTCACTCCGAGCAGATTGGTGCCCTTGGCGGCCCAGTCGCGGGACGATCCGGTCCCGTACTCCTGGCCTGCGATGATCACCAGCGGGACACCCCGGCGCCTGTACTCCGCGGCGGCGTCAAAGATCGAGAGCTTCGTGCCCTCGGGCTGGAGCAGCGTGTTGCCGCCCTCCTCGCCCCCAAGCATAAGGTTCTTGATGCGGACGTTCGCGAACGTGCCGCGGGTCATCACGCGGTCGTTTCCGCGGCGCGAGCCGTAGCTGTTGAAATCCTCGAAGGCCACGCCGTTATCGAGAAGGAACTTGCCCGCGGGGGAAGACTTCTTGATCGAGCCGGCCGGCGAGATGTGGTCGGTCGTGACCGAGTCGCCGAAGACGCCCAGGGCCCGGGCCCCCGTGAGCTCGGCGATGGCGCCGGGCTGCATCGAGAAGTCCGAGAAGAACGGTGGCTCCTGGATGTAGGTCGACTTCGCGTCGAAGGCGTAGGTGTCGCCCGCAGACGAGGGGATCTCGTTCCACTTCGGGTTCTGAGCGGCGAAGTCCGTGTAGAGCCGGCGGTAGACCTCGGGCTTGAGCGCGGACTGCAGGAGGTCGCGCACCTCCGAGAGCGTGGGCCAGATGTCCTTCAGGAAGACGGGCTTCCCGTCCGTGCCCGTGCCGAGGGCCTCCTTGGTGAGGTCGATGTCGACCCTGCCGGCGAGCGCGAAAGCGATCACCAGGGGCGGGGACATGAGGAAGTTCGCCTTGATGTTCTGGTGCACCCGGGCCTCGAAGTTGCGGTTCCCGGAGAGGACCGAGGCGGCGACCAGGTCGTTCTTGGTCACCGCGTTCTCAATCGGGGCCGACAGCGGTCCGGAGTTGCCGATGCAGGTGGTGCAGCCGTAGCCAACCGTCTGGAAGCCGAGGGTGTCGAGGTAGGGTTGGAGCTTGGTGCGCGTCAGGTAGTCCGTCACGACACGCGAGCCCGGCGCCAGCGATGACTTGACCGCGGGGCCGACCTTCAGGCCGCGCTCGACGGCCTTCTTTGCCAGCAGACCCGCTGCAAGCATCACCGAGGGGTTGGAGGTGTTCGTGCAGCTCGTGATGGCGGCGATCAGCACGCTGCCGTGACCGATTGTCGACGGGCCGTGCCCGTTGGCCTCGACGTCGACCCGAACGCCGGCCAGGTCCTCCGCCTTCTTTCCGAAACCGCTTTCCGTGACGGGCCTCGAGAACGCCCCCGTGAACTCCCGCTTGAGGTTGGGCAATTCGATGCGGTCCTGCGGGCGCTTCGGACCGGCGACACTCGGGACCACCGTGCCGATGTCCAACTCGATGTCCTGGGAGTAGTCGATTTCGCCCTTCTTCGGGATACCCCAGAGGCCCTGGGCCTTGTAGTAGGCCTCGTAGGTGGCCACGTGCTCGGGGCTCCGGCCGGTCGCCAGAAGGTAGCTCGTGCACTCGGCGTCGATCGGGAAGAAGCCCATCGTGGCGCCGTACTCGGGTGCCATGTTGGCGATCGTCGCGCGGTCGACCACGGGGAGCGCCGCGGCGCCCGGACCGTAGAACTCGACGAACTTCCCGACGACCTTCGCCTTGCGCAGCAGCTGCGTCACCGTGAGCGCGAGGTCGGTCGCCGTGACCCCCTCCTTGAGGGAGCCGGTCAGGTGGACTCCGACCACGTCGGGCGTCAGGAAATAGACGGGCTGGCCGAGCATGCCGGCCTCGGCCTCGATGCCGCCGACGCCCCAGCCGACGATCCCAAGACCGTTGATCATGGTCGTGTGCGAGTCGGTGCCGACGAGCGTATCGGGGTAGAAAACGCCGTCCTTGTCGTTCAGGAGCCCCTTGGCGAGGAACTCGAGGTTCACCTGGTGGACGATGCCGATCCCCGGCGGGACCACCTTGAAGGTTTCAAAGGCCTGCATCCCCCACTTCAGGAACTGGTAGCGCTCGCGGTTGCGATGGAACTCGATCTCGAGGTTCTTCGCCAGGGCCTCGGCGCTGCCGGCAAAGTCCACCTGGACGCTGTGGTCGACGACCAGGTCGACCGGCACGAGAGGCTCGATCACCTTAGGGCTCTTGCCCGTGCGGGCGACCGCCGAGCGCATCGCCGCTAGGTCCACGAGGAGCGGGACGCCCGTGAAGTCCTGAAGCACGATCCGGGCGACCACGAAGGGTATCTCCTCAGTCCGGCTATCCTTGGCCTTCCACGTCGCCAGCGCCCGAACAGCGTGCTCGCTCACGCGCTTTCCGTCGCAGTTTCGCAGGAGCGACTCGAGCACCAGCCTGATCGAGACCGGCAGCCTCGACACGTCTAGGCCTGAGCCGGCGAGCGCCGGAAGCGAATGGAACCGGTTGGCGGTGCCGTTCGCCTGGAAGGTCTTGATGGTCCTGAACGGATCGAGGGGCTGGCTCATCGAGCGGGTGGTCTTAGGAGGCGAGTGCGGCCTTGATGGCCTGGAAGTTGGGGAGATCCTTCGGGGTGGCCGTCTGCTCGGCATACTTCACGACACCGTCTTTGCCGATGACGAAGGCGGCTCGGGCGCTGGTGTCGCCGATTCCGGCGAGCCCAGGGAAGATGACCCCGTAGGCGGCGGCGGTCGTCTTGTTGAGGTCGGAGAGGAGCGTGACGGAGATCTTGTTCTGCTTGGCCCAGGCCGCCTGCGAGAACGGGCTGTCGACGCTGATCCCGTACACCTCGGCATCCAGCCCTGCGTATTCGCCGAGCCCGCCGGTCACATCGCACATCTCCTGGGTGCACACGCCCGTGAAGGCCAGGGGGAAGAAAAGGATGAGGGTCTTCTTCTTTCCGAAATTGGCGCTCAGCGTGACGTCCTTAAGGCCGTCGGCCGCCGAGGTTTTGAGGGTGAAATCCGGGGCCTTGGTTCCGATGGCGATGGGCATAGTGTGGATTGGTTGCTTTAGGGACTGCCGTGGGCTGTTCGCGCCGTGCCGGTGCGACTCTGGGAACCGCCAAGTTGGTGCAGGCCCACCGTCTCCGCAAATCGTTTTTTCCAAACTCTTGCCCCACCGCCACAAAATCCCTTGCCGCCGGGGCCCAGTGGGGGCTTTTTGAGAGGCCCCATGACGATCATCGAAGAGCTCAAATGGCGCGGACTGGTGGCCGATTGCACGGACCAGGAGGCGCTCACCCGGCGCCTGGCCTCGGGCTCCGCCTCGCTTTATTGCGGCTTCGACCCGACCGGGGACTCGCTCCACGTCGGAAACCTGGTCGGCCAGCTCATGCTGCGCCGCTTCCAGCTCCACGGCCACTGCCCGATCGCGCTGGCCGGCGGGGCCACCGGGATGATCGGCGACCCCTCGGGCAAGTCAGCCGAGCGAAACCTCCTGTCCCGGGAGCAGCTCGACCAGAACCTCGCCTCGATCAAGGGCCAGCTTTCCCGGATCCTCGACTTCGATTCGAAGGTCAACCCGGCCCGCATGGTCGACAATGCCTCCTGGACGGCGGGGATCCCCTACCTCGATTTCCTAAGGGACATAGGCAAGTATTTCTCCGTCAACATGATGGTTGCCAAGGACAGCGTGAAATCGCGGATGGAGGGCGAAAACGGGATCAGCTACACCGAGTTCAGCTACATGCTGCTCCAGGCCCACGACTTCTACCACCTTAGACACACCCTCAACTGCGAGCTCCAGGTCGGGGGTTCCGACCAGTGGGGCAACATCACGGCCGGCACCGACCTGATCCGCAAGAAGCTGGGGCTTTCCGCCTGGGGACTGACCTTCCCCCTGATCACCAAGGCCGACGGGTCCAAATTCGGGAAGACCGAGAACGGGGCCGTGTGGCTGGATGCGCGAAAGACGAGTCCCTACCGGTTCTACCAGTTCTTCATCAACACCGAGGACGTGATGGTCCCGGCCTACCTGAGGAAGTTCACGCTGCTGGCGCCCGAGGAGATCGGCGAGCTGGAGGCGAGGCACTCCGCCAACCCGGCGGCCCGCGAGGCCCACAAGGCCCTCGCCAGGGAGGTCACCACCCTGGTCCACGGCAGGTCTGCCTGCGACGACGCGATCCGCGCAAGCGAGATCATGTTCGGCGGCGGCCTGGAGGGCATAACCGAGGAGCTTTTCGGGGACGTCGCAGGCGAGATCCCCACCAAGCCCGTCGAGCGCTCCAAGGTGGAGGGACCGGGCACTGCCATTGTCGACCTGCTGGTCCACAGCGGTCTTTGCCCTTCTAGGGGCCAGGCGAGGAAGGACGTCGAGGGCGGCGGGATCTACTTGAACAACGTTCGCGTCGCGGAGGCCGGGCGCGTCGTCGCCACCGCCGACCTGCTCTTCGGCAAGTACCTACTCCTTCGCAAGGGCAAGCGCACCTACACGCTCCTCAGGGCCGAGTAGCGCCTAGAAGAACATCGCCTCGCTGAGCGCGTTCTCCGGCGAGAGCAGGGAGATGGGCGTCGTCAGCGAGTTGCGCCCCGAACCGAGGTCCGCCTCGAAGACGGCGTGGCCAAGGTCCAGGTCCGCGCGCCACGAAAAGAACCGGTGGTCGTCATAGGCGAACGACACGCTGAAGGCCCCGGGCGCAGCCGGGTCCCCCGCCACGATCTCGACCGTCTCCGAGTCGGCGCCGCAGGCCGCGACGCGTTCCTTGAGCCAAGAGAGAAGCACCACGGCCTCGGCCTGCACCCGGGCGCCGTGCGCCAGGCGGATAGATCTTAGGCCGGGCGCCAGGACACCGACGGGGTAGCGACCCAGGAACTGCCCGATCGACCGACGTGCCAGCAGGAGCCTTGCATAGGCGAGATCCCTGACGATCTCGGGAACGGGAAACGGGTAACCTCCGGCGTTGGTCGGGGGGAAGGCGCTGTCGACCAGCACCCGCTTGGCCGTCGTCAGGAGGTAGCGGTAGTCGACCAGGCGCGAGGCGTCCGTGAATTTGTTCACCCAGTAGTAGATCGGCAGGTCGGTCGAGAGGCAGATCGACACCTGGCTCTCGAGGTAGGCCCTGGCGCTCAGCGGGTAGCTAAGCATCACGAACTCGCAGCAGCGCGTGTCGTCACGGGTTTTTCCTATCGAGCACTCGCCGTAGACTTTCGCGCGCATGTCGTGGGCTTTGGTCTCGTCGGCCACCGGGCAGAGGACCACCACCCTGCTGGGGTAACGCCGGGAGAACCTGACAGCCGTGTCGAACTGGCTAACCGCGTCCTCCGGGCTCGTCCCGAAACCGAGATGAAGAACCAGGTTTACCTGGATCGCCTTCGCGTACTCCCCCTCGGGGGCGGGCCGCCCCTCGCTCGCGGTCTGGTCCCACATCTGGGCCAGGCCCGAGGAGATCGATCCGACGGGAACCTCGATACCCGGAAGGGCCTCAAAGATGGCTGGCATGGCAGCGTGCCGGATCCGCCCTAGGGCTTTCGCCACACGTGCCCGTGGGCCGAGAGCAGCTCGTCGGCGCAGGGCGGACCCCAGGAGCCCGCGGCATAGGTTCCCATTCCCTCGCGCCCGGACAATTGCCACGAGTTCAGCAGCGGCGTGTAGAGCTTCCAGGAGGTCTCAGCCTCGTCGCCCCTGATGAAAAGGGTCCCGTCGCCGATCATCGCGTCGAGCACCAGCCGCTCATAGGCCTCGGGGGTGTTAGAGCCGAACGTCGTCGCGTAGCGGAAGCTCATCTTCACCGGCTGGGTGCGGGTCTCCAGGCCCGGAATCTTCGCGTTGAGGATCAAGCTGAGTCCCTCGTCGGGCTGGATCTGGAATGAGAGCGTGTTGGCCGCCAGGTTGAATCCCTCGCGCTGCGGGAAGATCGTCCCGGGGGGCTTCTTAAACTGCACCGCAATCTCGGAGACGCGCCTTGGCAGCCGCTTGCCGGAGCGCAGGTAGAACGGAACGCCCTGCCACCTCCAGTTGTTGATGAACAGGCGGATCGCCGCGTAGGTCTCCGTCGAGGATCCGGGCGCGATCCCGGCCTCCTGGAGGTAGCCCGGCACCGACTTGCCGCCGGTCATCCCCTCGGAGTACTGGGCCCGGCAGGCGTCGCCGTTCGGGCCGAGCCCAATCGGCTCAATCGCCTTCAGAACCTTCACCTTCTCATCGCGGAGCGCCTCGGCGTCGAAGGAGCCCGGGGGTTCCATGGCCGTGAGCGCGAGCAGCTGGCTCGTGTGGTTCTGGATCATGTCCCTCAGGCACCCGCTCTGCTCATAGTATCCCGCGCGCGTCCCCACACCCTGGTCCTCGGCCACCGTGATCTGAACGTTGTCGATGAAGTTGCGGTTCCAGAGCGGCTCGAAGATCGAGTTGGCGAAGCGCTGGACGAGGAGATCCTGCACCGTCTCCTTGCCCAGGTAGTGGTCTATCCGATACACCTGGTTCTCGTCAAAAACCGAGCGGAGCTCGGCGTTGAGCGCCCGGGCCGAGTCCAGGTCCCTTCCAAACGGCTTCTCGATAATGACCTTGGAGTGGTGGGGCTTACCGAGGTAGCGGGACCCGAGGCCGCTCGCGCCCAGGTTCTGGATGATGGGACCGAACACCGAGGGAGGGGTGGAGATGTAGAAGAGGGACTGGGCCTCCCCGCCGATGGTCTTCTCGATCGACGCGATTTTGGCCGCGAGGCGGTCGAAGCCCGCCTTCTCGTCGTAGCCCCCGGACACGTAGCTCGTGTTGGCCGCGACTCGTCCCCACACCTCGGCGTCTAGCTCGCGCCGCGAGAAGTCCTTGATCGCCGCCGAGGCGATCGCCCTGAACTCGTCGTCGGGAATGGGCTTGCGGCCGTAGCCGATCAGGTGGAAGTCGGCCGGCAGCAGGTTGTCGAATCCGAGGTTGTAGATCGCGGGGATCAGCTTCCTGGCCGTAAGGTCCCCGGAAGCGCCGAAGATAACCACGACCGTGGGCGGCGCGCCGCGGTGCTTGCTTAAGCCCTGAAGAAACGGATGTCTTTCTGGGTCGGCCATGAGGCGGTGGATTTTTTGCCAACACCCACGCTAGGCAAGGGAAATGGGCGCTTTATCTCGTCACATGTTCGTTTCTCGTTGCGGGTTGCCCCCTGCGGTGGCAATCCGGTTATCCACACCGAGTATGGCAGCCCCCTCCATCGCGAGCGCACTGAGACGCTCCCTGCTGATCAAGATCATCTCCAAGCCCGCGCCCAGCAAGGAGGACGTGGCATCGGTGATAGAGCTGACCGCGTCGAAGGTCGTGGAGGCGCTTCAGGCCCAGTCGATGACCCTGTACCTGGTGGAGGGCAACGACATCGCCTTCAAACAGATCTACTACTCCCCGTCACTCTGGGCCGATGACCCGAAGAAGGAGCCCAAGTTCAAGGAGATGGAGAGCAAGCTGCTGCAGCTTAAGGTGCCAATCGGGACGGGCGTCGTCGGTAAGGTGATCCAGACCGGCGAGCCGGTCTTCTTCCAGAACACGGAGAGCCAGGCGCCGATGATGCAGTCGATGGCGAAGACGACCGGATTTGAGGTCCGCTCGATGCTGACGGTCCCGCTGAAGACGACGATCACGCTTGGAGCGATCCAGACGCTCAACAAGGAGTTCTCGGCGGGAACGAACGGGGAGTTCACCGAGGCCGACCTGAAGCTCCTGATGGAGGTGGCCGAGTACAGTTCGGCGCTCATCCACCGGATGATCGACCCCAAGTTTCAGCTCGGTCCCGACGACACGGCCCGGTTCGTCTCCAAGCTGACCGACCTGCCGCTGGTCGCGAAGGTCGAGGACATAGAGATCGACGAGAAGCTGGTCGAGACGACGGGCGACGCCATCATCAGGCGCGAGGGCATATTCCCCCACAAGAGCCTTGGGCCTGGCTCCGTGGCCGTCGTGATGACGAACCCGCTCGACTACGCCAAGCGCGAGTCGTTCACCCAGGCCACGGAGCTTTCGATCGACGAGGTGAAGGTGGTCTCGGCGACCCTCTTCGAGACGCTGGTGAAGAAGTTCTTCAAGGACTCCAAGGCCGCGACGACTGACGACGTCGACATCGGCTCGGTGACGAAGGTGATCAGCGACGCCTACGACGCGGATGCGGAGGGCGGCGAGCACAAGGCCGTCGACCTGGAGAGCGAGGACTCGGCCCCGATCATTCAGCTCGCCAACCGCATAATCGAGGACGCCTACATCTCCGGGGCCTCCGACATCCACATCGAGCCGATGGAGAAGGACCTTCTGGTCAGGTACCGTATCGACGGCCTCTGCCAGGAGAAGCTGCGGCTTCCCAAGCAGGTCTCCACGGCGCTTGTCACGCGCCTGAAGATCATGTGCAACCTCGACATCTCGGAGCGCCGGCTACCGCAGGACGGACGCATCGTCTTTAAGAAGTACACGAAGAAGAACATCGACATCGACCTGCGCGTGGCCACCGGGCCCATGAACTTCGGCGAGAAGGTCGTCATGCGCATCCTCGACAAGCAGAAGTCGACCCTGCCGCTGCCGGCGCTCGGCTTCTCCGAGGAGAACCTCGCGCGCTACCGCGAGTGCATACGACAGCCCTACGGGATGATCCTTCACTGCGGCCCGACGGGCTCCGGGAAGTCGATGACCCTGTACTCGGCCCTCGCCGAGGTGAACACGCCGGACATGAACATCCAGACGGCGGAGGACCCGATCGAG
>CAISPT010000089.1 GCA_903887455.1 uncultured Opitutaceae bacterium
CGGATCGGGCCTGAGCCGCGGTTGTGGGGGTCGCAGGCCTGGTCGCCGCCAGCGACGATCGTGTTGCTCGAGACCGCCCCCTCCTCGATGCAGGCGGTCTCGATCGCCACCTTCAGGCGCTCGCTCGTGAGCACCGAGCCGTGGAAGAGGAGCCGGTGGCCCTTGACCTTGCACTGGCGCAGCACGCGCTCGGCGGCCGCGATGCCGGCCGCGCTGCAGCGGTTGCCCTCGCGAAGCGCCAGGGCCTCGGCGGGGGTCTTCACCTCACGCTCGGGGAAGAGAAGGCCCTCGGCGATCAGGACCTTGAGCCCGAGGTCGGTCAGTTCCTTGTAGAGGCCCGCGGGGAAGTCCTCCGGCACGGTGAGCGTCCTCACCTTAAGCTCCTTGGCCGCGAGGACGATCACGCGGGCGGCGCCTGCCTTCTTGCCGGGCCAGGTGCGCCGCGCCTTCTCCGTGAAGGCCTCCAGGGGGAGCACCAGGTCGAAGTCCGAGCCCCGCTTCACCCGGCCGAACTCCAGGGCGCTGACGATGGCGACCTTTCGCCCGGCGGCGCTCATGGCGACGAAGGCGTCGGGAACGTCGACCCGACCGAAGTAGAGCGCGTCCGCGCTGCGGGCCGTGTCGGAGTAGAGGAGGATGTCGCGGTGTTTGAGGTTGGGCATAGGTCAGTCGGGAGTTGTCTACCCCGGCCTCGGGCAATTAACCTTTTTCTGCGTGAAAAATGCAAATCCGGTTTCGCTGGGGTTCAGGGCGCTTGCGGCCGTCCTTGCCGGCCTTTTCTTCGCGGGTTGCGGCTCAAGCAAGCCCTCTTCGGAGACCGCCGCGCCGAAGACGATTTTCGACCACTTCTCGATCCAGGTGGGCGGCCACCCGGCCAGCCTTCAGATCGCCGTCACCCAGGCCGAGCAGGAGCACGGGCTCATGCAGCGCCCGGATCTCGGGCCCGACGAGGGGATGGTCTTCGTGTACGCGCAGCCCCAGCAGATGAGCTACTGGATGCGCAACACGCCCGAGCCCTTAGACATCGCCTTCCTGACGAGGGACGGGGCCGTGGCCGAGACGTACGACCTCCTGCCGCTCGACGAGCGGCCCGTGAACTCCCACGGCGACGAGATGCAGTTCGCCCTTGAGATGCCCAAGGGCTGGTTCGCGGCGCACAACGTGCGCCCGGGCGATCGGATCGACCTAAAGGCGCTGGCGGCGGCCCTTAGGCAGCGCGGCTTTGACCCGGCCAAGTACCGGATCTCGGAGGCCTCCCCGGCTAGCCCTTAGGGATCTCGTTGTCGGTCCGAAGGACGAACACGGGCTCCTTGGTCTTCACCCAGAGCTCGACGTCCTTGAAGAACTTGGCGGGGACCGCCTCGAGGGCGTCGCCGATCGTCTTGGCCGGATAGAGCCTGCCCTTGCGAGAAGCGTTGAAGTCGTACGTCGCCTTCAGCACCCGCTCCTGGACCGAGGCCGGGCTCTCGTCCTCGGGGATCTGGAGCACCCAGCCGGTGAAGTCGACCTTGGGGAGCTTCTCGTTCGGGTCGCTCACGAGGATCACGAACTGCTTCTTGACGGGCGGCTTCGGCTCCTCCTCGCCCGGGTCGGGCTGCACGGCCAGGTTCATCTCCTCGACCACGCGGCGCAGGACCGCGGGGTCGATCTGGTTCTTCTTGAGGATCTCGGCGACCTTGTTGACGTCGATTTTGGGCATAAAATAGTGGGCTAGCGCTGTTCTCGCAGGTGTTTGATCTCGTTGAACTGCTTGGGGGAGAGCAGGCGCCTTGGGACGCGCTTCTCGGCCTCGAAGATGAGCTTGTCCCAGTCGTCCTCTGCCGGCCGGTGGGTCTCCCAGGACGTGAAGTGCCCCTGCTTGCGCAGCCACGTCAGGTTGCCGCCGTGAACGATGGCCTTCACCTGGTATTTCCCCTCCTCGGGGTGCTTCACCCACCATCCAAATTCCATGCTCATAAGATGGGAAACTCAGCAACCTTCCTGCCGACGTGGAAACCGCCCCTGCGGGACTCCACCACGCGGACGCGGACCTTCTCCGCGGTGATGTCCGCAGCCATTGCGCCGAACGGCCGGGTGAAGGAACCGGTGTTAACGACCACGATCCCGGAGGGCATCTTCCAGACGCCAGGCTTGTGGGTGTGCCCGATCAGGATGAACTGCGCCTTCGGCCGGTGGCGGCCGGCGAGCGAGGCAGCCCGGTCGGGCGCCTCCCTCCAGGCCCTGAGGATCGAGAGCAGGCGCTGGGGCGGCCAGACGGTGTCGCCTGCCAGGCGGATCGCGTAGCGCAGCGGGTTCCGCTCGGACTGGTGGTTCTGGGGGATCGTCGCGGCGACACCCCGGAACGCCGCCAGGCGACTGTCCAACCGGCAGCTGCCGTCGTCCGGAAGCGCCGCCAGGGCCGTGATCACGCGCTGGCGTATCATGATGGCGTCCTTCGACCACGGGACCATGTTGTCGAAGAGCACGTCGCCGTGGGTGACGAGGATCCTGCCCCCCGCCAGCTCGAGCGCATGCTCCTGCGAGATGTCCGGGTCGTGGTTCCCGGTGAGGAAGAC
>CAISPT010000090.1 GCA_903887455.1 uncultured Opitutaceae bacterium
CGGATCCTAAAGTCGTACCTCCGGCGCGTGAAGACCAAGGACGCCCGCCTCAAGCTCTCGTTCTCTTATCCCATCGAGCAGAAGAGCCTCAGGAGCGGGCTAAAGGGCTACCAGTTCTACAAGGCGGGATTCGAGGGCGTCCTCACCCGCACCGGGGAGTTCCGGCGCTTCGTTCACTTCGAGTTCGTGTACTCGTCGGCGTGCCCCTGCTCGGCGGAGCTCTCCGAGCACGCCAGGGACGTCCGCGGGGCTTACGGCATTCCCCATTCGCAGCGCAGCAAGGCCCGCATCGTTCTCGAGGAGGCTAAGGGCCGGAAGATCTGGATCGAGGATGTGCAGGCCCTCTGCGAAAAGGCGCTAAGGACGGAGACCCAGGTCATGGTGAAGCGCGAGGACGAGCAGGCCTTCGCCGAGCTGAACGGGTCGAACCTGAAGTTTGTGGAGGACGCGGCCCGGCTGCTCTACCAGCAGTTCGACGCCGACCGAAGGATCAAGGACTTCCAGATCGCATGCTCCCACCTCGAGTCGCTCCACTCGCACGACGCCGTGAGCGTGATCTGCAAGGGAGTGAAGGGCGGCTTCGCGGCGGACTTCATGGATTTTGCTTCACTGGTGTGCTAGCGCGGAGCACCTTGGGGAGATGCCGACCAGACCGACCAAGCCCGTAGTCGCAATCACCGGCGCCTCCCAGGGAATCGGGGCCGCGATCGCCCGCGCCTTCGCCTCCGAGGTGAGGGGCGTTCGGCTGGCGCTGATCGCCCGCAGCGAGTCCAACCTGGCGAAGGTCGCGGCGGACTGCAGGAAGGTCGGGGCACGCGCCGAGGTCTTCACCTGCGACGTGTCCGACGAGCTAAGCGTGGCGAAGATGGCCTCCGCGGTTTTGGCCGTGTACAAGCGCGTGGACGTCCTCGTGAACAACGCCGGCAAGTACGCGGGATCGCCCTTCCTTGAGACCTCGGTCTCGGAGTTCGACCGCATGATCGCCGCCAACCTTCGGAGCCTTTTCCTGGTGACCCGGGCCTTCGTGCCGGCGATGGCGGAGCGCGGGCGCGGGGACATTTTCAACATGGGCTCGGTCGCCGGAATCGCGGCCTACCCGGGCGCTGCGGCCTACACCGCGGCCAAGTTCGGTGTGGCCGGCCTCACGAAAACCATGAGGGTTGAGCTCAAGGGCCGAGGGATCCGCGTGTGCTGCGTCCATCCCGGCGCGACCGTGTCGCCGTCCTGGAAGGGGAGCGGCGTTCCGGACGCCCGGATGATGCCCGCCGAGGATGTCGCGGCCGCATTCGTGGCCCTCTACCGGATGAGTCCGCGAACCGTGGTTGAGGAGATCGTCCTGAGGCCCCAGCTCGGGGACCTCTAGCCCTCGCGCGGCCACAGCGCCCCTCCAGGCGTCCCGCAAGATGCATGAATGCTGGGGTGACGGAGGTGCATTTTGCGCGATCCGTCGCCCAAGCCCTGGGCGGAAGAATCTGCAAGACAATGGCTTGCAGCGGGAAAGGAGTCCTGATTCCGGCTGGCACGGGTAAGGCTATGGGTTGGCTGTAAGCTGCACCACGATCCCTCCGCCTGACGCTCCCGCCATACCATCATGAATCTTGCCAACGCCCTTGTGTTCGCCGCCCTCGGCTGGGTCATGGAGATGATCCCCAAGGCCTTCCCATCCTGTTTTTCCCACCTGGGACCGGACGGAACGAACACCCGAGCGCTGTGGCTGGGCCTGATGGGCGCCCTCCAGCTGACGATCGGCCTCGGGTTTGTGCTCAGGGCCCACCTGCTTCCCTTTGTCTCCCGCCTGATCTCGCTTGCGCCCGCCCCGCAGTCCGGCGCGCTTGCGCTACCGAACGCGCGCAGCGTTCCGCTCCGCTAGCTAGCCCGCTTTTCCGAGCACCAAAGAAAGCGCAAGCAGGGCAAGGACCGTGAGCGTGATCGCGACGAAGGCCCGGTCCCGCTCCCGGTGGAAGGCCGCCGTCGAGACCGCCACCCGGATGACAGGGGTGGCGATCAGCAGAATGAGTCCGAGAACGATCACGGCCTGGCCGTCCAGGTGGATGACGCCGTGCGCGAGCCACGACAAGGACCGGGGAAAGGTCCCGCCGGGGCCCGAAAGCCGCCCCGTGTCCGCGCGGTCCCAGCCGTACCCGCCGGGGCGCAGGAACGAAAGGGCCGTGCCGGCGGTAATGAGGACCAGGCTCGTGGACACGCCGATCCGTAAGACCGAGCTTATCGTGTCCTCGGTCTGCGCCGGTTTCCTCTGTAACCGGACCCTCATCGTAGGCCCTTCAGCAGCATCTGGGCTGCGGACACGGCCAGGACGGCGACAAAGATCATCCGGATGTAGCGGCTCTTGAGTCCCCCCATGAGCCGCGCCCCGGAGCGCGCACCGAGGAGGACCCCCACGGCGACCGGGGCCGCGATGAATGGCAGGACTTCTCCCCTCATGAAGTACACGGCCGCGCTTGTCGCCGCCGTCACCCCGATCATGAAGTTGCTCGTCGCGGTGCACGCCTTGATGGGCAGGCCCATCGCCAGGTTCATCACAGGCACCTTGAGCACGCCGCCGCCGATGCCGAGAAGCCCGCTGGCAACCCCGGCGACGTAGCTGACGGCGAGGCCGAGCTTTGTCCTTGAGACGCGGTAGTCGACGCGCTGGCCGAGCGAGCGGTCGACGTACGACCCGTGGAGGCGCAGGCGGTCCGCCAAGGGGTCAGGCACGGCCTCTATCCTGCTCCCCCTGGGGCGCAGCATGCTCCAGACGGTGTAGCCAAGGACGAGGGCGAAGGTGACGAAGAGCCACCGACCCGAGACCACGGTCGCCAGGTACGCCCCGGTCAGCGCCCCGGCCACAGTGGCCACCTCGAGCACCATGCCGAGGCGCATGTTTGTTATCCGCTCCGACACGTACGAGGAGGCCGCCCCGCTCGACGTGGCGATCACCGAGATGATCGATGCCGCGATCGCCTTCTGGATGCTGACGCCAAGCAGGAGAGTGAGCGCGGGCACGACGATGATCCCGCCGCCGACTCCGACCAGGGAGCCCAGCAGGCCGGCCGCATAGGATATGCCCCAAACGATCAGCGTGAACGTTAGCGGGGTCACGCGGCGCGCCTAGAGGAGCGGGGTCTGGATGTCGCCCGCGGGCCTCAGGCCCACGGCCAAGTACCCCTTGTCCGTCAGGATCCGGCCCTGGGGCGTCCGCTGAAGGTAACCCTCCTGGATCAGAAACGGCTCGTGGACCTCCTCGAGGGTTTCCGGCTCCTCGCCGACGGCCACCGCAATGGTCCCTATGCCCACGGGGCCTCCGCGGTAGTTCTCGGCCATCGTGCGCAGCACCCGCTTGTCCATCTCGTCCAGCCCGGCCGCGTCGATCTCAAGGAGCTCAAGGCCCGCCGCGGCAACCTTCTGCGTGATGGCGCCGGAGGCCCTCTGCTGGGCGAAGTCGCGGACGAAGTTGATGAGGTTGTTGGCGACCCTCGGGGTGCCCCTCGCCCTCCTTGCGATCTCAAGGGCGCCGTCCTGGTCGATCTTCACCTTGAGCAGCCCGCAGGTCCGCAGGACGATCGAGAGCAGCGTCTCCTTGTCGTAGTAGTCGAGCCGCGTCTGGAGCGTGAAGCGGGACCTGAGCGGCGAGGTGAGGAGCCCCGACCGGGTCGTGGCGCCGATCAGCGTGAACCGCGGCAGCGAGAGCCTGACGCTCCGCGCGTTCGGCCCCTGGTCGATCATGATGTCTATCCTGAAGTCCTCCATCGCCGAGTAGAGGTACTCCTCGACGGTCTTGGGTATCCGGTGGATCTCGTCGATGAAGAGCAGGTCGCCCTCCTCAAGGTTCGTAAGGAGCCCCGCCAGGTCGCCCGCCTTCTCGACGACGGGGCCCGAGGTCACGCGCACATTGCGCCCGAGCTCGTTGCCGAGGATGAAGGCGAGGGTGGTCTTGCCGAGGCCGGGCGGGCCGGACAAGAGGATGTGGTTCAAGGGCTCCCCGCGCTTCTTCGCAGCCCCGACCATCACCTGGAGCCGCTCAATCGTCTTGGCCTGGCCCGCGAAGTCCGAGAAGGAGAGCGGGCGGAGCGCGGCCTCGGCGGGACTCACCGGCGCGGCAAGGGTCGACGTCACGAAGCCCGTGCCCTTGGAGGAGTCCTTCTCTGGCATGGCGGCGTTCATTTCCACTCCAGGTCCGCGCCCAGGGACCGGAGGTTCTCGACGAAGCGCGGGTGAGCCCTCTTGATGATCTCCGCGTTGCGCACGACGCTGCGGCCCGGGATTGAGGCGGCCACCATCGTCAAGGCGACGGCGGCACGGATCACGTAGGGCGAGTCGACGACCGCCGGCCTGAGCGGCTTGTTTCCGAAGACCACGATCCGGTGCGGGTCGCTAACAAGGACGTGCGCCCCGAACTTCGCGAGCTCGGGCATCCAGGAGAAGCCGTTCTCGTAGACCTTGTTCCAGAAGTGCATCGTCCCCTCGCACCTTGTCGACAGAGCGATCAGAAGCGGCAGGAGGTCGACGGAGAAGTAGGGCCAGGGGGCGGCCTCGATCTTCGGAAGGAGGTTCGAGGTGTAGGGGGTCTCGATCACCATGGGCTGACCCTTCCTCACCACGGCTGTCGTGCCCTCGTGGGCCACCGAGACCCCGAGCTTGTGGAACGAGCGCGTGATCAGGTCAAAGTGCTCGGGCACGCTGCGAAGGACGCGGATCTCGCCGCCTGTGATCGCGCCCAGGGCGAGGAAGGTCGTGACCTCGTGGTAGTCTGTCCCGATCTCAACTGTGGCGCCGTGGAGGCGGTCGACGCCCTCCACCGACAGCATGCTGGTGCCAATCCCCGAGATCCTGGCGCCCATGGCGACCAGCGCCTTGCAGAGGTCCTGGACGTGGGGCTCGCTCGCGGCGTTCATAAGGGTCGACGAACCCTTGGCTAGGGCCGCGGCCATGGCGAAGTTCTCGGTGACCGTGACCGACATATAGTCGAGCCAGTGCCTTGCCCCCTTGAACCCGCCGTCGATCGAGATCGTGAGGGGCTCGCCCGCGTCGACCGTTGCTCCCAGGGCGGCGAGGACGTCAAGGTGGGGGTCGATCTCGCGGACGCCGAGGGAGCATCCCTTGGCGTTGGAGCGGATCGTTATCTTTCCCAAGCGCCTGAGGAGGGCGGGGTAGAGGAGCACCGTCGAGCGCATGTCCTGAGGTAGCTCGGCGTTGGCGAGCGTACTCCTGAACGAGCCGTGGTTGACCGTCATCGTGCCGCGGCTCCGGTCCCAGTCGATCCGGGAGCCCTGCGACTCGAAGAACGACACCAGCTTGTCGAGATCCGTGATGTCGGGGACGTTCCGGAGCTCGACCGGCTCGTCGGTGAGGAGCGTCGCGCACAGGATCGGCA
>CAISPT010000091.1 GCA_903887455.1 uncultured Opitutaceae bacterium
CCCTCACCCGGCTGCGAGGCACGGCCGAGCTCGCCCTTCACGACGGACAGGAGCCGGGCGAGGCCCGGGACGCGCTAGCCGACTGCATCGACGAGACCGACCGCCTGCTCCACGTGGTCGATTCGCTCCTGGACATCGCCGCCGCGGAAGGAGGAGCCCTGCGGCTGCACTGGGCGGGCGTCGACCTCGGCGCCCTCGCCGAGCGCGCGGCCGACCTCTACCGCGAGGTGGCCGAGGAAAAGGGGATTGAGGTCCGCCTCGACGTCCGCCCCCCGGTCATCGTCGAGGCCGACGCGGTTCGCCTGGGCCAGGTCGTCAACAACCTGCTCGACAACGCCCTGAAGTACACGCCGGGCGGCGGCCACGTGACACTGTCCGCGGAGGCCTCGGGGAAGGGCGCGGTGCTCATTGTCGACGACGACGGACCCGGAGTCCCTGCCCCCGAGAGGGAGGCCATCTTCCGCAGGCTCTACCGGGGCGACTCCAGCCGCTCGGAGCGCGGCCTCGGCCTCGGCCTTAGCCTTGTGAAAGCCGTAGTCGAGTCGCACGGGGGCACCGTCTCCGTTGGCGACTCGCCGGCGGGCGGGGCCCGCTTCACCGTCAGGCTGCCCGGCGCCGCCCCGGCCTAGCGAGGCGCGTCGGCGGCGCTCGGCGGCAGCTTCTCCTTCTCCGCAAGGACGGCATCGGGGCCAAGTTCCGGCGGCGGGCCCTCAAGGGCAAGATCGAGCTCTGTCGCCGACAGGCGGTAAACGAGAACGGAGAAATTGATCTGCTCGTCGGGCTCCCTGAGGCGGAGGTAGGCGGTCAGCCGGCCGAAGCGGTATTCTTCGAATCGGTCAAGGAGCTGCGGCCAGTCTCCGACCCTTCGACCCTTGAGCGCGGCGATCCGCACGGCAGGATCGTCCGACATCAGGGGCCTGACCGCCGCGCTCAGCTCTTGGTAGGTATCCTCGTACCGGTGGTTCCAGGGCCCCCAGGGACCCTGGAGGTCGAAATTGACCGGCTGAAGCATCGAGGCGCTCACCAGGTAAGTCCCTGGGTGGAGCGCGAGCTCGCCAGGCTTTTTGAGAAACACCGCAGCGACGACCTCGCCCAAGTTCTGCACGCCGAGGAGATCGTAGTCGGCTAGCTCCTGCCTGAGAGCGGGGATCCGCTCGCCCGCCTCTTCGGCGGGCACGAAGATGTTCCGCCAGTCTCCTCTTTCCCTTGCGTCCAGGCCTGCGACGGAGAAGAGGTGCCGGGCGCGTATCCTGTAGTAGTCCGGGCTTGCCGTCCCGAAGTAGGAGAAATACGCCGACCCGGCCTGGTCGGCGTGCCGGTCCAGGTAGGCCCGCACGGCGGGCAGGTCCTGGCCCCAGTCGAGCGAGCTGTCGACCAGGTGGCGGTAGGCTGTTCTCGGGCTCACGATTCCGTTGAAGTACGCGAGATAGTTCGGGAAAAAGGCGGCCGCCTCGGCAACAAGCGCCGTCAGGAGGACCACCAGGGCAATGCCGGGGGCGCGCGAGCGCCGGCCGGCGCCCTCGGACGGCCCGGGCAAACCGGTAAGCCACGCGCCCGAAGCGCCGCAGAGGATGAAGAGGGGCGGATAAAGCGGCAGGAGGTGCCGGTGACCGATGTTCAGGTGGCTTGCCACGGCTGCCGCCGCATAGACCGCGACGAGGGCCCAGAGGGGAACGAGCGGGTAGAGCCGCTCCCACGCCCCGGACCCGGGGCGGGTGCCGCGGCCGTAGGCGAGGGCCGCCAGCCCCATGACGGCGAAGAGCCCGAGCGGCGTCTTCACGAGGAAGGTGTACGGGAAGAAGGACCGCCAGCCCTGGAGGCGGAACTCGCCATTGAGGAACGCGGGCCTCACCTGGGAACGGCGGTAGACGTCCGTGAAGCCGTAGATCCACGCCTCCGGGAGGAGGTGCAGGCTCCTGGCCGCCTCGACCGCCCTCACCCAGGCCTCCGGCGACGGGCGGGAGAGCACCGCTTCCAGGGCGTTCGTCTGTTCCGAAGTGAGGACATCCCTCCTGATGTCCGAGAGGGCGTCCAACGTGGGGTTGCTCCAGATGGCCTCGGAGGCTCCCCGGGCGACGAGGATGGACCCCACCCGGGCCCGCTGCTCCTGAGTCAAGTGGAGCGACCCGAGCGCCGCTGCGGGGCCGGGCTTGGCGAGAAGGTATTCCCAGGGTTGGCGGAAGCGTCCGGTGGAGTCGGCGAAGGCGCTGTAGCGGAACCCATAGCTCGCCCAGAGCACGGCGACCACGGCGGCCGCGTGTAGGACGACGAGTGCCGCCATGGCCCCCGCCTGGTGGGCCCGGCGCAAAAGGACCCTGCTCCAGCGCCAGGCGCGCAGCTCGAGCGGACGGCCATCAGCGACGCGGACGGCGGCCAGGACCACCGCCACCGGGAGGATCAGGAGAGCCGAGACCTTCGTAAGGAAGAGCCCCGCCAGAACGAGCGAGCTGGCGGCGATACGGGCCGGCGTCACCCGGCCGAGCACCGTCCACAAGCACCCCGTGGACGCGAGGAAGAAGAGCGCCGCGGCCGTGTCCGACGTCATGAGGGCGCCGTTGGCCAGAACGGTCGGGCTGGCGGCGTAGAGCACGAGGGAGACCATGGCGCCGGCCGGCCCGAACCTCCTGCGCGACCAGGCCCAGACCAACGCACCGACTGCCACGGCAAAGAGCCCGCAGCACATGCGCCCCTCCAAGACGAGGGCGCCCGCGTCGCGCCCGGACCTGAAAAGCCACTGGTAGCCGAGGAGCCAGTCGTCCGAGTCGCGCCACGCCTTGGGCTCAGGGGCGGGCAGCGGGGAGACCGCGAGGGCCATGGGGAGCCCCGCGAGCCTCTGCGGAAGCTGCCCGTTCTCGGGCTGGAGCCTAAAGTCTCCGAAGTGCCAGTAGGAATAGCCTGCAGCCGCGTGGGCGACCTCGTCGTACGTCGGGCTCTTCCGGGCGAGGCTCGCGACAAGCGCGACCCAGAGAAGGGCGAGGAGGGCGCAGGCCGCCGGGGCGCCAAGGAGAGCGCGGCCCCGCCGTCCGGAGAGTGGGGCCCCGCTCGCACCCGGCTCGGGTTTTCCTGGCAGTGTCATGGTTCGATGTCAGCGCGGCGAGCCCCGGGGTTTCCGTCCAGCATGGGTTGTGGCCTACGCTAGGGGCCCGCGGTCCGCACCGGCAAGCGCCGTCTCGGGCGGCAGCCGATGGGGCCTTGCCGGTGCGGCCTCCACGCATTGGGATTGATCGGACCGGACCCGGCCGTCAGACAGGGCCCCGGAAGCCCCATCGTGACTACCCGACGCGAATTCGCCGCCCGACCCGACCCGGCACCTTGCAGCGAGCGCCGCCCCGCATGACCGCGTCCGCCCCCCCCCGACGGCGGCAGGGCCCGGGAGACCGTGGCTAACATTCGCGGCCGCCGCGCTGGTCGCGGCCGTGTTCGCCGGCTACCTGAACGGGCTGCGCGCCCCCTTCGTCTTCGACGACATTACGGCTATCCCGGAGAACCCGAGCATCCGCCACCTCTGGCCGCTCTGGGGAGCCCTGCATGCCCCTCCTGAGGCGACGACGATGGGAGGCCGGCCCCTCGCCAACCTTTCGCTCGCCCTGAACTACGCGGTGAGCGGGACCGACCCATGGAGCTACCATCTGGCCAACATCGCCGTGCACGCCCTGGCGGCTCTGGCGCTCCTCGGGATCGTGCGCCGCACCCTTCTCTCCCCCTGCCTGCGTGAGCGGTTCGGCAGGGACGCGCTGCCCCTGGGCTTCGCGATCGCCCTCCTGTGGGCCCTCCACCCGATGCAGGCCGAGTCGGTCACCTACGTGGTCCAGCGGGTCGAGTCCCTGGTCGGGCTCTTCTATCTCCTCACGCTCTACTGCTCCATCCGGGCGACCGCCTCCGGGGGCCTCGGTTGGAGCGCGCTGGCGGTCTCCTCTTGCCTGGCCGGGATGTGCACCAAGGAGGTCATGGCGACAGCGCCCGTCCTCGTGCTCGTCTACGACCGGACGTTCATCGCCGGATCGTTCCGGGAGGCGCTCCGCGCCAGGCGAGGATTCTACCTGTGCCTTGCGGCGACCTGGCTGCCGCTCGCGGCGTTCGTGGCCGCCTCGGGGTTTAGCCGGGGCGGATCCGCCGGATTCGGCTCGGCACCCGTCGCGGCGTACTGGCTGACCCAGTTTCGCGCGGTCGCGCTCTACCTCCGGCACGCGCTCTGGCCAAGCGGCCTCGTCTTTGACTACGGCGTCGGCCTGGTGGGATCACCCATGGAGGCCGCCCCCGCCGTTGTCCTGGTGGCCGCTCTCGCGGTCGGCGCGGCGGCAGCGGCCCGCCTTCGACCCGCAGCCGGCTTCCTCGGTGCCTGGTTTTTCATTATCCTTGCCCCGAGCAGCGCCGTGCCGGTGGCCACGCAGACCATGGCCGAGCACCGCATGTACCTCCCGCTGGCCGCCGTTGCAGCGGCATTTGTGCTCCTGGCCTACCGCCTGGCGGGGCGCCGAGGCCTCGTCCTTGCAGCCGCGGCCGCGCTCGCGCTCTTCCCGCTCACCCGTGCCCGGAACGCGGTCTTCGGCAGCGCGCTAAGTCTCTGGGCGGACACGGTTGAGAAGGTGCCCGGCAGCGCCCGTGCCCACAACAACCTCGGCCTGGCACTCTTCCGTGCAGGCCGGGACGCAGAGGCGATCGCGCAGTACAAGGCCTCCCTCGCGATCGAGCCCGGCGACCAGGGAACGCACAGCAACCTGGGAAATGCCCTCGACCGCGCGGGACGGACGGCGGAAGCCATTGAGCAGTACGAGGCTGCCGTCCGGATACAGCCCGATTTCGCGCCGGCGCTCTACAACCTGGGCCGGGCCCTCTATGGCCAGGGTCAATTCGACCGGGCGATCGCGAGCTTTGAGGCAGTGATCCGGATCCAGCCCGACTATGCGGAGGCCTACGACGGGCTCGGCAAGGTCCTGGCCGGCATTCCCGGCCGGGGTGACGAGGCGCAGTCCCGCATTCGACAGGCCCTCCGCCTGAAGCCCGTCTTCCCTGAGGCCCACTACGACCTCGGCGTCGCCCTGGCGGCGGCCGGCCGTCCGGCCGAGGCCGCGGCCGAGTACGAGCAAGCCCTCCAGCAGCGGCCCGACTATCCCGAGGCGAGCAACAACCTGGGCGTGATCCTCTGCGCATCGGGACGCGTCCAGGAGGGCATGAGCCGGATTGAGGCGGCGGTCCGGATGAACCCCGACTACGCCAAGGGGCATTTCGACCTCGGAAACGCCCTAGCCCAGGCAGGCCGCGTCAGCGAGGCGGTGGCGGAATTCCAGGAGGCGCTTCGTGTCGACCCGTCGATGGCCGAGGCCAACAACAACCTCGGCATGATCCTCTGCAGGTCCGGGCACGTGCCCGAGGGCCTCTCCCACATCGAGGCCGCAATCCGGTCGAGGCCCGACTTCGCGCCCGCGCATTTCATCCGGGGGCTAGCGCTGCTGCAGACGGGCAGGCGCCTGGAGGCCGCGGACGAGTTTGGAAAGGTCCTTGAGCTCCGGCCCAACGATCCCTCCGCCCTGAAGATGCTCGAAATGATCCGCTCCTCGCCCTAGCCCTCCCTACCCCGCACGCCATGAAGCCCTTCCGCGTCCTCGCCCTAGTCCTCGCGTCCCTTGCCGCGGGTGCTGCACCTGCGGCGCCGGTAAACCCGACCGCCCAGCAGGTGATTGACCGAATCACCACCGGCCTAAACGGCTACTGGCCCGCCACGGGCAACGACGGGTTAAAGGACGGCGACACCTCGACCCCGGTGACGGGCATCGCCGTTACCATGATGTCCACCATGGACGTTCTCGAGCGCTCGGCCGCTGCGGGCTTGAACCTGGTGCTCACCCACGAGCCCACCTTTTACTCGGGAAACGACAGCCTCACCCGCCTTGAGCAGGAGAATGATGCCGTGACCGCCACAAAGCGGGCCTTCATAAAGGAGCACCACATGGTCGTGTTCCGAATCCACGACCACTGGCACTTCCCGCTGCGGGTGCCAGACGGCGTGGTTACGGGTGTCTTTCGCCAGATGGACTGGGCCAAATACCAGCACGACAAGACCCAGCCCCTGCTGCGGATGCCCCCGACCACCGTCAAGGCTCTCGCTCTCGATATCAAACGCCGGATAGGGATTCGGTCGATGCGGGTCGTAGGCAACCCCGACATGGCTGTCACCAAGGTGGCCTTCCTGCCCGGGGCCTCAGGCTGGGACGCCCACAGGGCATACCTCCAGCGCGACGACGTCGAGGTGCTGGTGATCGGCGAGGCCCGCGAGTGGGAGACGGTTGAATACGCGGCCGACAGCGCAACGCAGGGTCTCCACAAGGCTCTCATCATACTCGGCCATGTCCCGTCGGAGCAGGCCGGTTCCAGCGTGCTCGTTGAGTGGCTTACGCCGCGAGTGCCCGAGGTCAGCGTGAAGGAGGTGCCGACGGCGGAGCCCTTCTGGTCGCCGGAGTGATCCAAGATGGGCTCGCCCCCCGGAGGGGCGCCCGCTACCAGAAAAAGTAACGCTCCGAGTCCATCAGGAATTCGCTGGAGGCGGGCCGGATAAGGACCCTCCAGACGGAGGCGTACTCGCTCCAGGGACCCTCGACCTCGGCGTCGCAGATAATCTCCGAGGTAAAGCGAGGGCCAGAGATTCTCCGGCCGAGGCGCTCCCGGAACAGCTCGTGACCCTCCGCGGTTGAGAAGAAGAGGCAGCGGCGCTCGAAGAGGTCCGAGGGCGAGTCCTGGACCGCGAGGCCCAGGGACACACGCCTAAGGCCCAGAACATACTCGTTCCTCGCAAGCTCCATCACCGCGCGCTCGCACGCCCCGAAGTAGTCGGTCGCCGCCCCCATGCCGTAGGCGAAGCAGTCAGGGCGAACCTCGCGGAAGGCGACCACCGTCATCCCGAGGCCGATCGGGCTCGGAAGAACGAGGGCGCTGATACCCGGCCACTCGGTCTGCTTCACCTCGCCGTCAAGCGCCCCCTCCCACCACGCGATCACGCTCGCCCGCTCGACCGCCTCCAGCTGCGCGCGCTTGCGGGCCTCCGTCGTGAAGATGCCGGGAAACGCCGCCATGCCGTTGGAGGATTCGTCTATGTCGAACCCGTACAGCTCGCGGTCGTTCGCCTTAGCCTTCACGCGGTAGGCCCACCTCTCCATCGACTCCGATATCGCCATGTACCGGGCAACCATCGGCGTCTCCGCTGTCCCCGTCCCGTCAGCGTCACTGTAGAGCGCATACTTCTTTCGACGCGGAACAATCTTGTCCGAAAGCCAGGCGTTGGCCTGGTACATCGAACGCCCGTAGACGGGAAATTCACGGAGGGCTATCCGGCTGATGGGTCCGCCATCGGCTTCGAGCGCATTCCGATAGCGGAATCCGGCGACACTGATCATGGGCGCCTTGATCGACTTCTTTCTTGCGAGAAGCGTGGTCAGGTCACTCCCTCAACAGGGAACAGGGGAACACACACGGAAAGGACGGGTTGTCTTTCATGCTCCAGGAGGAGCCGGAGATCGAGTTGCTGAGCGGATCGAGCCGGAGCGCGGCGCGTGAGAAGCCGGCTGCGAGCAGCAGGCTTGATGCGAGTCCAAGGGCCATGCGAGTTAGTGTTTTCATCGAGGGCGAAAATATCGTGCCGCTCCCCGGGTCGCCTATTTCTTAAATCGCCTATTTTGACGTCGGCCCTTACGTTTTTCCCCGTAGTAATCAGCGCTGCCCTCCGTCCCTCTTCCCCTTCCCTTTAGGCAACGAATTGAACATCAAGTGGCTCAAACTCTCAGCGGTCCTGGCGGCTTTGGCGGCAGCGGTGCTCGCGGCCCCCGCGCACGCGGAAGAGGGCCGACCTCTGATAACCTCTTACTCGGAGAAGGAAATCGGTAACGACGTCGGTTCGTGGACAGCGGTCCAGGATCCAGACGGCGTCATCTACTTCGGTGCCGACAAGGTCCTTGCTTTCGACGGATCGAAGTGGAGGCGCTACCCTGTTCCAGGAACCTACGCGGTCCTAGGCCTGGCCGTTGGCGAAAAGGGCAGGCTTTGGATTTCGGGTATCAATGAATTGGGCTACTTCGACAAGACGGACCGCGGCCTATCGGAGTACCATTCCTTGGTCGCCTACCTTGACCCCAAGGACAGGGAGCTCGGGCAGGTGTGGCAGGTCCTAATCCGCGGCCCAGACGTCGTGTTTGTCGCACCGGACAAGGTGCTCGTCTGGAACGGCGCCCGCTTCCAGGTCAGTCATTTTGCCAACTCGCGCAGGATCGTCGCCGTCATGGTCGACCGGACGATCTTTCTCCATCATACTCCGACAGGCATCTGGCAGCTCGACGACACCGGGCTTCATTCTTTCATCGGGGTCGATGTGATCGGCAGGAAGGGCATGTTCCTGATAGAAAGGCAGGCTGGCGGCTGGATGCTTGCCACGAACGAGGGCATTTTCCACTTCGAGAACGGAGCGCTCACCGAAGACGGTTCCCCCGAGATCTCGGAGTTCCTGCATAAGAACATCCTCGTTGCGGCAAAGCGCTCGCCGAGCGGCGAA